>JBBJLY010000001.1:0-138318 GCA_037720695.1 Kofleriaceae bacterium
GTGAACCCGCTATCCGCGCCTGTGCGGACGCAGGAATCAACTCCGGTGGGGACGACGCGGAATCAACTCCGGTGGGGACGACGCCGAATCAACTCCGGTGGGGACGACGCCCGGCATCGGTTGCTTGCAGGTGCTGCACGACGACAAGCTCGTCGGCGTTGATGTTGCGCTGCGCGAGTTCCATCCCGAGCACGCGCCGCGGTATCGTGCGGCAGTGCACGGCCACCGGCGGGCGCTCGTCGACTACTTCGTCTACAGCCGCGACGTCGCCGGTGTCTCCGAAAGGCTCGATGCGCTGTCCGAGGCACACTGGAGCTACATGGACCGCTTCGCCGACCACCTCGTCGCGCGCGGACCGACGCTCACGGCCGACGGCGAGACGCACACCGGCAGCATGCACATCGTCACCGTCCAAAACGCCGGTGCGGCCCGCCACTTCGTGGAGGACGAGCCGTTTCACAGCGCCGGCCTCTACGCCGACACCGCGCTCAGCCGGTATGTCGACCTGCTCGAGCGGTCGATGTGGGATCGACCGCGCGCCCCCGACCTGGAACAGACCACGTTCCTCCGCGCCGCCTGGCCGGCGATCCCGGCAGATGAGCGCACCGTGCGCGCCGCGCGCGAGACGGCCGTCGCGGGATCCGATCCGTGGGTCTTCCTCGGCCTGCTCGTCTCCAATGACGCGTCCCGCTGCGTCGGCATTGCAGCAGCCGCCGACCTAACCGCCGGACCCGCGGAGCTCGCGCTGCGCCCGGTCCTCGCGTCGCTGCGGCAGGTCGACGCGCCGGTGGAGACCCAGCGCTGGCAACGCGGCGGTCGGCCCCGCGGCTAGATGCAATTGCACTACGAGAACGGGAGCTCGCCAACCAGTTCCGAGCTACTGACGGGCGCGTCCTCGGCCGGCTGTGCCAGACGCAACTGGGTACCCACTGCCTCCCCCTCAAACTCGCACTACCAACAGAAGTCCGCGACCGCCTCTTCGCCGATCTCGACTTGCCGCGAGTCCACAATTACGCGGCTTCTAGTGAACGCACCTGATCGATGAACCCGCCGCCGCGCCCCCCGGCGGTGGCTTCATCGCGACCCGACCAGCATCTCGACCACGGCGCCCGATGTGGGGCGTTAACTCGGCGCTCGCCTGGTGCGCTCCAGGCGGGTATCAAAGAAGTCGATCGTGCCGCCGGGGCGAACAGGCCGCCGGCCCTGACAGGCACGATGAGGCGAGGCGCTGAAGCGCAAGGTCGTAGGCTGGTCGCCTCGTCGTGACTGGCGCGGCGAACGGGTGGCCGCACCTCAGATCTCGACGGGGACGGACGATTCGACGCAACCGCGGCGGCCGCCGAGCGACACGCGCCTCATGAACATCGACCTACGGCCTGCTGGAGTCTGGATCCTTTCGTTCGCCGCGTGCTTCGTGGTCGCATGCGGCGGTGGCACGCCAGCGTGCGAGGATCGCCACCCCGCCTCGCAAGGCGTGTCGCAGCCTTGCTGCGAGGGATACGGCATCGACGCGTGTGGCGCGGGGCTGTTCTGCGCCGCCTTCGACGGGCGGACCGAGCCGACCTGCTATGTCGAGCGGTCGCGCCTGGGCCGACAGAGCTGCAGCGCCGACGTCCAGTGCGCGAGCGCCGCCTGCGACCCGGTCTCGAAGCAGTGCCGCAGCAGTCCCGGCGAGGAGTGCACCGCGGACCCCGGCTGCGAGGGTGACAAGCACGTCTGTCTCGGGACGTGCCGCCCCGTCTCCACCTTTGGCGACGCGCTGGCACCGTGCCTCGACAGCGGCAACTGCGACGCGTACCACGACCTGACCTGCAGCCGCAGCCGTTGCCGCAGCACCCGCGCATGCAGGTCCGACAGTGAGTGCACGTCAAATCTGTGCCGTGGTGGCGAGTGCGAGCGATGCACCCGAGACGAGGACTGCGATATCGCGGCCAGCTCGCTGTATACGTGCATCCAGGGCACCTGCATTCTGCCCTGTCGCGACACGAGCGACTGCGTACGAGACGAGTGGTGCAGCATCCGCGCGGGCCAGACCGTCGGTGAGTGCATTTGACGATTGTTACGGGTGGTGCCGCGTCGTTCGCGTCGTCGCCCGGTTGGATCGCGAGAGCCACTCGTCGACGGCCCATCGTCACGATCGAAGCTTCCCCTTGTCGGGAACCACGCGGAGTGTCTCCTCATGCTTTGCCGCTTCGATCACGAGAGCCGGCCACGAGAGCCGGCAGATCCTTGCCGTACTGCTCCCACAACACCACCGCGAGCTTGTTGGTGAGACCGCGGTGGGCCTCGCGCCTTTCTGAGCGGGTCCTCCTTCGCGGGCGCGAGCACTGCCGCCGATCGAGCTTCGGGTTCGGCCGAGAAGCGCCGTCAAGCGCCCACCGCAGCGCTTCCGATCGGCGCCCAGGTCCGACGACGATTCCAAGAGGCCGAAATCACCACACACCACTTCACACCACCAACGTGCTCCGAGCTGCACCTTGCTGCACTTTCAGCCTCCCGAAACGTCGAGGATCACGAACTCCAAATCCCTTGCCAAGGTTGACGTCGAGGGTTCGAACCCTGCGCCCGCTCCACCTCTCGCTGCGCGCGGTCGACGGCTTGATGGCCAGGGCCCGCGAAGCGATCACTGGATGATGAGCGTTCCCGTCGCGAAGATCGACGGCGAGACATCGCTGACTTCGAAGTAGGCCGTGTTCACGTCGCGCGATCGCGCGACGCATGCGCCGAGGTTTGCTTGATAGAACGCGGTGACAAGCTCGCCACCGACCTGATAACTGTCGCCGACCGCATCGCGCACGAACCGTCCCGGCGAGGGTGTCGCGCAGCTCGCCGCACCGCGGGGAAGCTCGAGCAACTTCACGGCCCGCGTACACGCCGCGTCGGAGTACACCTCCCAGCGCACACGTCCGAGCAGCGGCGGCAAACACCGGATCACGCCGTTCGCCGACGTGACGGCGCACTCCGTCGCCAGCGTGGTGTCGAACAGGGATTCGCTGGGGCGCTCGTGAGTCCCGAAGCGATGAACGACCGGCGAGATCCGTGACGAGCTGCTCGCGAAGCGCGAAACGTCGACGGCGTCCTGCTCGGCGCCGAGCACCCGCTCGGGGTACCGACTGGGGTGAACCGCGCAGCCATACGGCAGGATCTCATACGTGTAGCTGAGCGGTGTCGGGCCGCCGACCGCGAAGATCCGGCTTGGTTCGAGCACGCACGCCGCCGGCTGCGTGGTGCGCAGGACCGCGAGATTCGTCGAGCAGCCGGTCACGTCGGTGGTCGCCGCGCTCGTACACGTGGCGTCGCTGTAGATCGTGCCCGCCTTCCACGGATGCGGGGGCAAGCAGCGCGCAGTCGTCGCGCCGACCCCGGGTGCGTCGAACACGCACGTGACGTCGAGCTTGGTGTCACGAAGTCCGTCGTCGATCCGCAGACCATCGGCGCTCGTCAGCCACGTCGCGGCGAGCCGCGCGCTCGTGGGTTCAACCTCGGTGACAAGCTCGACGAGATCGCCGGTGGTCACCTCCGTCGCGGCGACGCGAACGTCGAGATCGAGGGTGGAGTAGCCGCCACAACGTCCGCCGATGTACTGGTAGTAGGTCGTCCGCTGGGTCGGCGGCCCGAGGCGATAGAGGTGGTCGACCTCACGTGCACCACACGCGGTCGCGACTGGCACGGTCACGTACGTCGGTGCCGTCACGGTCGCCATGACCAGCGGACGCGTGCACTGCGGATCTTCGAACAGCTGCGCGGTCGTGAACGCGGGCGTGCAGTAGTCCTTGCCGTCGGCCCAGCGCTGGTTCGCGCAGGCTTCATTCCGGACGCTGTCGTGAATGCGCGGTGTCGTCAGCGAGCCCCCGAAGTCGATCCACGAGACCCGGAGGCGCGTGCCGCTCTGGTACGTGGTGATCGGCAACGGCGCGTCGATCGATGCGTCGGACGCGTCGGCAGAGATCTGAGCGTCCACGATCGCCGGTGGCTCGTGACAACCCGCAAGCGCGACGAGGACGAGGCAATTGCGCTTCATGGGGCCACCATTTCGCTACCAAGGGCGAACGCGGTGAGCGGCATCTGCGTCGCGCGGAACCGTGCGAACCAGGGTCGATCCGGGAATACGCGACAGCTAGGAAAACCGAGGTAGAGCGGACCACCAATCGCTTCGCCGACCTGGTAGGCGCGACCGTAGAAGTGAACGTAGCGACCGGGATTCGGGATCGGGCAGCTGGGCGTCCCGCGAGCCACCTCGAGCAGGAGGATCGGCGGCGTCTGGCAGCTCGCGTCGGTGTAGACCTCCTGCACACCGAACGCTGCCGGACTGTCAGGCACGCAGCGGATCTGGCTCGTGGCGAAGTCGCGCACCGGTTTACACTCGACGTCCAACACGTTGTCGAACGCGCGTCCGCTGTCGCGTTCTCGATCGCCGAAGCGATAGACGATCGGACTGATGCGCGGCGCGGTCGTCGCGATCGCGGTAGGTGCGTCGACCGGCGGGAGCTCGCGAACGATCGGGAACGTCGCGATCGGCTCCGACCAGCCGTGCGGCGTGCACGCGACGTTATTGATTCGCTCGTACGTCGTCGCGCTCGGCTCACCGACGCGAAACGTCGACGTCCCATCGATCTCGCAGGTCGCCTCGCGGCGCGTCGCGATCGTGATCGGCGGGCAGGACATCTCGGAGCTCGCTCCGGGTGACTCGCAGTTGGCGTCGGCGAAATCGTGTGCGACCCGCGCACCAGCGGGCAGGCAGCGATCCGTCGCGGCCTCGGATTCCCGATGGTCGAACGCACAGTCGACGTCGAGCCGCGTGTCGCGCACTCCCGTGGGGAGCCGCAGGCCATCGGTTGCGACGAGCCACTGCGGTGCGAGCCGCACCGTCGACGCGTCGGTTTGCATGGTGAGCTCGACGAGGTTGGTGACCGCGGTGGTGGTGATGCGAACCGTCGTCGTGAAGTCCTCGCCGACGCAGTTGCCGAGCCCATCGCGGGTGTAGATCTTCGACACGGTCTGCGGCGGGCCCGTTCGATACAACCGCGCAACGCGCACACGATTGCCGCAGGCAACCTCGACGTCGGCGGCAAACGGCGCGTCGACCGCGCCCTGCGTGCACTGGGCGTCGGCGTACTGGTAGATGCTGTCGAACGCCGGCGTGCAGTAGTCGCGGCCATCGACCCACGATTGCTTCGCGCACCTGGTGCCGAGGACCGAGTCGTGGATCTTCAGGTCGAGCCGGGTACCGGCGAAGTCGGTCCACGCCAGCTTGAGCCGGCTCCCGCTCTGCGGGACGTCGACCACGAGCGGTGTCGCAACGTGCCCGACATCATCGCCTGTTCGACAGGCGAAGATGCCCACAAGGAGAAGCGCAACTCGCATTCCCACCTCATGGCCGGATCGCGGCCGATTGATCACAGTTGACGCTCACGGCGCGCGGCCGCGCCGCGCCCGCGCGCAGCCAAAGTCACGCCCACGAGGGCGCCGTCGCGGTTGGGACTGATGCCAGCGCTCGAACGCACCCATGTCGTCCTTGCCCACGCGGGCGCGTTGCGTCGGTGTCGACGGTGTTCGGGGATGGCGTCATGCTCGAACGGATCTGCAGCGACGCGCACCGAGCGGGGCAGCATGGCTCACCGAGACTCGCGTCGTCCGCGACGAGCCAAACGAGCTCGTGTTGCAGTTCCTCCGAGCGGGCCTGGCCCGCATGCGCGAGCGTGACGGACGGTTGACCCACGGTGTAACCGTCGATGTCGACATCCATCGTGATCCAGCGATAGCGGTACTCGATCTCGGGCCGCGATAGCACGAGGGTCAAGCGCCCCCCGGCCGCGAACAGGTCGCGGTCGTAGATCGAGAGATCGGCGGTGCCACGGAACAGGGGCACGTTGATGCGATACAGAACGCCGCGGATGTAGACGGTGGTGACCTGGCTGACGTGGGCGCTCAGGTCCTCGGGGTAGTGGCGCTTGCCATTGGCGTCCTCGACGTACGCGACAAAGCGCTTGAGGTCCACCAGCTCGTCCCACTTGTGGTGCAGCACGACGTGGAACCGCAACCGGTCGCGCGAAACCGCGACGTAGTACGCGCTGTTGTGGATCGGGAGGCGACCGGTCTCCATGTCGCGGACCACGATCGTCAGCGGCATCGATGTCCGCGACTCGACACCTGCGCCGAACACCAGGGGTGGCTGAACGACCTGCGTCGACAGCTGTTTCGAACAGCCAGCTGCGAGGATCCACACGATCAAGATCGAGCGAGGCATGATGTCAGGCTACGCCCGCTCGCGAGCGCCCGGATCGACTTTCTCGAGGGGTTGCCACGACCCGCCGCGATCGCGGGAAACCGCTGTGACCACTTCGGGTTTGCACGCGCCCGAGGCGATCGCTGTGGTGAGCGCCGCACGGTGCAGTCAGCCCCGTAGGGTGGTCGTGTCCGGCCAGCTCACCCTGATCCCCGCGTCCCCCGGCCTGTGGTGGTTACGTCACCGCAGATCGACGTCGCGGCCGTGCGTGCCGCCGGCGTTGCGCTGGCGCCGGTCACGACCTGCCTCGAGCTCGGCTACGGCACCATTCCGCGCACCGCGATCGACGAGCATTCGCCGACTCGCGGCAGGTTGCTGGCGGCAACGCCCGGGGTTCAGGCACCGGCGGCGAGCGCATCGGCGAGGCGCGGGAACACCGGCTTGAAGCCGAGGTCCTCGCGGATCTGCTGACCGTCCATCAGGGCCTCGAACGCGCGCGCGCGTTCCGGCTCGGAGCCGTCGGGCGGTGGCTCGCCGACCGAGGCGAACAGCGCGGCGTTGTCGGGTGCTTCGTCGTCGCATACGTTGTAGATGCGATGGGTCGGCGCGGGCGCGTCGAGGACAAGCGCGACGGCTTGCGCGATGTCGGCGTGGTGGCCGAGCGAAATGCGCTGGGCCGGCGGAAAGCTGCGCATCATCGGTAGCGCTTCGGCGATGTGCGCATCCCCGTCGCCATAGACGAACGGAAGGCGGAGCACACGCACGTCGAGACCGTCGAGCGCCAGCAGGAAGCGCTCGGCGGCCAGCTTGCTCACGGGGTAGGCGGCGATCGGCGCGCAGTCATCCGCCTCGCGGGCGAACCGGCCTCCCTTCGGACCGTAGACCAGGCCCGTGCTGGTGAAGATGAAGCGCTTGACCTTGGCCGCCACGGCGGCGCGTGCGAGGTGCTGCGTGCCGAGGTCGTTCACGGCGTGCGCCTGTTCGGCGGTCGCGCCGCGGAAGAACGCCGCGCAGTGCGCGACGGCGTCGACGCCGGAGACGGCCGCGGTCAGCGAGCCGGGGTCCAGCAGATCACCCACGACCAGGGCGATTCGATCCCCGAGCAGCTCGTGGGCGCGCCCGCGATCGCGCACCAAGGCACGCACCTCGTCGCCGCGCGCGGCGAGCCGTCTGGCGAGGCGGGATCCGACTTTTCCGGTGGCTCCGGTGACGAGAATTTTCATCGAGGCAGCGTAGGCAGCCGCGGCGCGCGGCGATTGGAGGAACCGGACATGGGACGCGATTGGAGAATCCGGACATTTCGGGTCGGGGCTGGACGCGGCGCGATAGTGCGCGACACTGCGTGCATGGAACCGGCGTTCTCGATCGCTCGCTTCGTCGAGGACGCGCGCATGGTCTCGGCCGTTCGAGACCAGCCATTCGCGATCGACTGCCTACCGAACGGCCGCACGAACCTGGTCGTGCGCGTGACCGCAGAAGGTCGCGGCGATGCTCACGTGATCGGGCCGCGCACGCGCGCGAAGTTCAAACGTGCGACCGGCTTCGTGCGCGCCACGGCGATCCAGTTCAAGCCCGGCTGGGCGTCTTCGCTGTTCGGCGTACCCGCCCATGCGCTCACGGACCAGCTGGTCACGCTCGATGATCTGTGGGGCCGCGCGAGCGGTGACATCACGGCCGACCTCGTGGCGTCGCGCAGCATTCCGGCGATGCTCGACCGACTGTCGCGCGTGATCGCAGAACGCAGCACGATCGAATCGGCCTCCGCGCCCCTCGCGCGACGCGCGGCCCGGATGTTCGAGGTGACCGAGACCCGCGTCGAGGTGGTGGCGAACCGGCTCGGGGTCACCGCGCGGCATCTGCGGCGGGCGTTCGTCGAGACTGTCGGGATCGGGCCCAAGGAATTCGCGCGGGGTGTCCGTCTGCAGCGCGCGATCCGCGAGTCGGCGCGAACGCGGGACTGGAGCATGATCGCGCGCGATGCGGGCTACTATGATCAAGCGCACCTGATCGGGGACTTCCGCGACCTCGTCGGGCTCACGCCGACGGCGTACCTCGCGCGGCGCGCCTGACGCCGACCTCAAGCGGCTTCGACGCGCTCGCAGTACGCGGCGAGCGTCTTCTTCCACGCGGGCCGTCCGGTGCAACGCTCGCGGTACGCGACGATGTTCGAGTACGGCTTCACCATCGCCTGATCGGTTCCCGCCTCCAGCACGTGGGTCATGAGGATATCGGCGACGGTGAGCTCCTCGGTCGCGATGAACTGGCGATCCGCGAGCCAACCGTCGAGTTGCTTCAAGCGCATGTCGGCCCAGTCATGCAATGCCTGGCTCGGCTTGCTGTCCTTGCCACCGTTCAAGTTTACGAACCACAGCGACAGCACCGGCAGCTCGATGGTGTTCAGCGCAGCGACCGACCAGCGCAGCACCTGCGCCTCGCCCGCGAGATCGCCGGGCATCAGCTTGCCGCTCTTGCGCGCGAGGTAGAGCACGATCGCGCCAGACTCGGAGACCACGACGCCGTCGTCCTCGATCACCGGAATTTGACCGAACGGGTTCAGCGCACGGTAGGCAGGCGAATCGAGAGCGTGATTCGGGTGGTCCATCCCCACGATCTCGTAGGGCAACCCCATCTCTTCGAGCGTCCAGAGGACACGCAGGTCGCGCGTCTTCCCACGCGCACCCTTGTTCACGCGAGCGAAGCCGTAGACTTTGAGCATGCGCGCAGGCTACCGCGATCATTCGTGAGTGGCCGCCAGGCCCCGCGCTTGACGATCTGGGCGGTTCTCACCAACGCGCTGCGCGTGGAAGATCTGGCTCCTGTCGAACCTGGCGCAGGACGCGCTCGGGTCGACTGGCCGGCGACCGCCTTCGTCGCAGAAACTTCGTGACGCGAAGCGTGCTCCGGGCACTGCCTGGCCAGGAGGGTCTTCATGCTTCGAACACGCCTTGTCTGGATTGTCGCGATCACGTCGCTCGTGTCGTGCGTGACAGAAGAGCTCGCGGTCGATCCCGAGTCCGCGACCTCGCAGGAGATTCACGGCGCGGACTCGCTCGCCTCGCAGAGCCACGCCAATCGTGCGGTCGCCCTCATCCGGCAGACCTCCGATGGCTGGCGGCGGTTCTGCACCGGCACGTTCATCGATGACAACCACGTCCTGACGGCCGCCCACTGCAAGGCCACGGTCAACGACCGCGTGAGCTTCTACACGGTGCCCGACCAGATGGACACGGGTCGCGTGCGCCAGATCGTGAACATCACCCGGCCCGCCGGCACGAATCCGTTCACCGGCGATCTGGAGGATAACAACGGCGCCTGGGCTGATCTCGCCGTGCTCCAGCTCAGCTCGACCGCGGGGGCACCGGCCGTCATCGCGGCACTACGCTGGACGTACCCCGGCGCGGGCGTCAACGGCGTCAAGGTCGGCGCTGGCGCGCACAGCACGCCCGCCGTCGCTCAGCTGCGGCAGGTCACGGATCCGACGGACTCGCCCAACGACCACGACGGAAGCTTCATGACCGAGGACGACGACACCGACAGCTTCGACTCCGGCGGGCCGTTCTACTTCAACGGCCTGTGGGTCACCGGCGTGCTGACCGGCTCGGACTGGGACGCGGATTCGGTCACCTATCGAAACCTCTACACGAGCGTCCCCCACCACCTGGACTTCATTCTCGGAGCGATCGGCTACGCATGGTCCGGGGGTGCCACCGAGGGCCGCTATCGGGGAGGTGTGTACATCTCGCTGATGTCCCGGTCGGAGCGGGTCTGCAAGTATGCGTGCGACCGCACCACCACCTGCGTCGCGTTCAATCACCATTCGCTGCTCAACCAGTGCGAGCTGTTGTCGGCGGTGACGTCGAGCACATCATCGTCGAGCTGGCGCTCGGACCTCAAGCCGTGACGACGCGACGAGCCCTGTGGCGCGACGACGGTGGTGGGCCGGCGGAGGTGATATACGGACCCATGACCGGTTCCGCACGACATGGTGATGTAGGCGGCCCTCGCCCCGAGAACCAACTCAAGCGTGTCGAGATCAGGAAGGCGCGGCATGGCCTGATCGGGTTGCTCGCGATTGTTGCGCTCGCCGCGATCGCCTTCGCGGTGCTCCGGCGCTCCGACGCGCGATTCCTCGGACTTCCACCCGGATATCTCGCCAACAGTACGGCACTAGGGTTCACCGTGTTGATCGCCGCGACGCACGCGCTCGCGGCGGTGCTGTTCGCGGTGAACGCGGCGCGCGCGCGGCTGATGGCCGGGATCGCCGGAGCCCTCCTGATGGTCGCGGGCGTCGGCGTGATTCTCTTGGTGCCAGGTGTCAACTGGGTCCCTGCGACCTTGCTGTTCGGCGGCTTCATTGAGTTGTTGCTCGTGGCAGGCGCCACGCCCCGAAAGCCAAGAAAGCGTGAGCACGTCCCCGGGCGACGCTGAACCTGCTCGTCAGTCGGCGAGTACGGGATCGCCCGAGCCGTGCGCGCCTGAACACATCGGGCGAATTCGCCCCTGTGCGAATCGGCTGTAGGCGACAACAGCCACAGCCCGTGCCAAGGGCGCTCACCCGCGGACCTGTTTTTGCACGCAGCTCGAATCATGATGAAGACCTTGATCTCGACTACGTTCGGCTTCGCACTCGCAGCGCTGTGTGTCACGGGATGTGGCAGCAAGCCGGGCCCGAAGTCGGTCACCACCACGACCACGCAGACGACCAAGCAGGACGACAGCGGCGAGTCGTCGAAGACCGACTCGAAGGTCAAGACGACGGAGATGCCGGACGGCTCGAAGTCGGTCCAGACCACGCAGGAGACCAACACGACCGTGCCGCCCGCCGGCAAGTAGGTCGCGTACCGGGAAACCGGTATTTCCGGTTGTATTGGCACGTTGACCCGCACGCGAATGCGATTGCGCAATCTCGACGGGAGCCCGACACTCATTTGATTGCACGCGCTGGACATTCTGTTCGTGGAGCGTGACCCGCACGTTCGAACGCTCGGCGCGCAATTCCTCGTTGCCGCGGGCCATCGCGTCGAGCTCGCGATCGATGGGCAGGAGGCGCTCGCGAAGATTCGAGCCCACAAGCCGGATCTCGTGCTGTGCGAGATCCTGGTCCCGAAGCTCGATGGGCTGGCGCTGTGCCGGCAGCTCAAGGCAAACCCGGAGACCCGGGACGTCGTTGTCCTCGTGCTCTCCATCCTCGCGGCCAGCTCGCGCGCGAAGGAAGCCGGAGCCGACGGGTTTCTACTGAAGCCACTCGCCCAGCACCGCTTGATCGCCATGGTGCAGGACCTCGTCGAGAAACGATCGCCCCGCGCACGGCTACTTGTTCTGGACCGATCATGATCACCACCGACGAGGCGCGGCTAGCTCGAATCTCCAGCGGGAACGCCCAGCTCGACGCCATCCTGTGCGGTGGGTTCCCGGCGAACTCGATCAACATCGTGATGGGCGAGCCGGGTAGCGGGAAGACGATTCTCGCGGAGCGACTGATCTTCGCCAACGCGACGCTGAAGGAAGACCCGCGGCCGATCCTCTACCTGACCACGCTATCCGAGCCGCTGGAGAAGGTCGTCCGCTATCTCCAGAAGTTCAGCTTCTTCGATGAAGCGGCGTTGATGTCCGGAGCGATCCAATACGACTCGATCGCCGTGGAGCTGGAACAGGGGGGTGTGGCGGCGCTGGTGCCGAAGCTCAAGGAGATCATCGCCACGAGCTCTCCAAAGATCATCGTGATCGACTCGTTCAAGGCGGTTCACGATCTCAGCACCTCGGTGCCCGAGATGCGGCGGGTGCTGTACGAGGTGTCTGGCCTGCTCAGCGCCTACGACACGACGGCGTTCTTCCTCGGTGAATACAGCGAGGAACAGATTCCGTTGTTCCCGGAGTTCGCGGTCGCCGACGGCATGGTGGAGCTCGCGCGCAAGAAGCACGGCACGCGAGACGAGCGGTACCTCCGTGTCCTCAAGCTGCGCGGCAGCAACTACCAGGAGGGCCTGCACGCGTTCCGGATCACGAGCGACGGCCTCGACGTGTTCCCGCGCCTCACCAGTCCCGGCACGCCGATGTCGTACACGTCGAACGACGAGCGCCTGTCCACCGGCGTTCCGGTCCTCGACAAGCTGCTCGACGGCGGCGTGTGGGCCGGCGGCGCGACGCTCCTCGAAGGCCCGACCGGCGCGGGCAAGACGACCCTGGCGCTTCAGTTCGTGCTCGACGGTGTGAAGCGCGGCGAGCCCGGCCTCTACGTGAACTTTCAGGAGAACCCGACCCAGCTCGCACGCAGCGTCAAGGGACTCGGGATCGACCTCAGCGAGGCCCAGAAGCTGGGCCTTCACTTCCTCTATGCCTCACCGGTCGAGCTGCAGATCGACAGCATCCTGGTCGAGCTGTTCCGGACGATCCAGGACCGCAACATCAAGCGCGTGGTGGTGGACTCGGTCGGCGACCTGGTGGGCGCGGCGAGTGATCTCACGCGCCTGTACAGCTACCTGTACGCGTTGATGCAGCACTTCGTGGCTCGTCGAGTCGCGTGCGTCCTGACCCAGACGACGACGGCGACCGCGAGTCCGATGGAGGGTCAGATCTGCGCGCTCTCGGATGCGATCGTGCGGCTCGATCTCGAGTGGAATGGCGACAAGGCACGGCGAACCCTCAAGATCGTGAAGGGGCGAGGCGCGAACCACGTGCTCGACGTTCAGGACTTCCGGATCACGGCGAAGGGGATCGAGGTCGGCCCTCGGTGACAACGTCGGTTCGCGATGACCGTCGCGCAATCCAGCTTCGCGGGTTGACCGAGGTCAGCCGGGCACTCACCTATGCGGTCTCATTCGACGATGTGCTCCAGCTGACCGTGAATCGCGCGGCGGAGCTGCTCGACGCGTCGGCGGCCGTGCTCATGCTTGGGGACGACCACGGTGCAATGACCCTGCGCGCATCGGCGGGCGCCGTGGCGCATGTGCCAAGCGACAGCCTGATGGAGGAGTTGCCGCACGCACTGGGCGTGACCGCGGAGCGCTTCCTCGGCGTCCCGCTCGTGGTCGGTGGCGACGTGATGGGCGTCCTTGCGGTGGCGCTGCCCGAGCGACCGACCGACGACGACCAGGAATGTGCTGTCCGCACTGCGGACCAGGCGGCGGTCGCGCTCGAGAAGTCGCGACTCGACGAGCGTGGTCAGTTTCGCGACCGGCTGATCGGGATTGTCAGCCACGACCTACGTAATCCGCTCAACACGATCTTGCTCGGCACCTCGATGCTGCTCGACGCAGGCGAGCTCGATCCGTACCGGCACAAGACACTCACGCGCATGATGGCCGCGGCCGAGCGCGCCGAACGCATGATCAGCGACATCCTCGATTACACGCAAGCGCACCTCGGTGGCGGCATCCGGATCGAGCGGAAGCCGAATGACCTTGCACCGCTGTTCAGACAGGCGGTGGACGAGTTCGAGATTTTGCACCCGGAGCACGAGTTCCAGCTCGCGGTCTCGGGCGACACCAGCGCCGAGCTCGATGCGGACCGCGTCACCCAGGTCCTCGGCAATCTGCTGTCGAATGCGGTCCACTACAGCCCGCCCAACACGCGGGTCGGTATCCTGCTGCAGGGCGACCGGTCGTCGGTCGCATTCGCGGTGCACAACCGCGGCACCGTGATCCCAGCCGAGCGGCTGCGCGACATCTTCGAGCCGATGCGCCAGGTCACCCGCGGCGCGGGGCGGAGCCGGCGCAGCGTGGGGCTGGGTCTCTACATCGTGGAGAGCATCGTCAGCGCGCATCGGGGCACGGTCGGCGTCACCTCGACGGACGCGGACGGGACGACGTTCACCGTCACCCTGCCCCGGGTCGCTCCGAACTGAACTGCGGCGTGGAGCGTGAGATCGTCGAGGACAACGCGAGCGGTTTCTTACCGACAGTGTTGCGGCCATGCGATACCGAGCGCATGACAGCGGCCATCCCCCAGGTTCTGTTCATTCAGGGCGGCGGTGCAGGCACCCATGACGAGTACGACAGCAAGCTGGTCGACAGCCTGAAGCGTGATCTCGCGGGCTGGGAGGTGCGGTATCCGCGCATGGCGAACGAGGACGATCCGAGCGCCGCGAACTGGGGACCGGCGATCGAACGCGAGCTTGCGGCACTCGACGCTGGCGCGGTCCTGATCGGTCATTCTGTTGGCGGCACGCTCCTTATCCATGCGCTGTCCGGACAGCCCCCGACGCAGGCGCCCGCCGCGATCGTCCTGATCGCGGCGCCGTTTGTCGGAGCCGACGGTTGGTCGAGCGACGAGCTCCAGCTGTCGCCCGACCTCGGCGCAAGGCTGCCTGCAGGCGTCCCAGTTCATGTCTTCCACGGAAGCGACGATCAGACCGTGCCCCCGACGCACGCCGACCTCTACGCACGCGCCATTCCGCACGCGCAGATCCATCGCTTGCCCGGGCGAGATCATCAGCTGAACGACTCGCTGAGCGAAGTCGCGAAGGTGCTGCGCACCAGCCTGGACCGATGACGACCCTGCTCCGCCCGATCACGGGCTTCCACCAGGACGAGCACGACGACTGGGTCGCGACGCTCAGCTGTGGTCATGGTCAGCACGTGCGCCATCGGCCTCCGTTCTTCTCGCGCCCCTGGGTCGTGACGGCGGAGGGCCGCGCCGAACAGCTCGGCGCCGAGCTACCGTGCGTGCTCTGCGAGCGATTCGAGCTGCCGAGCGGCTTCACTCCATACAAGCGTACGCCCGAGTTCACGTCGCAGTCCGTCCCCACCGCGTTGAAGGCGAACCATTCCACGAAGGCGGGGGTGTGGGGTCTCATTCACGTGGTCGTGGGCCAGCTCCGCTATGTCGTGGAACCGCCGCTCGCACGAGAGATCGTGGTCAATCCCGGCGCGCCCGCCGTGGTCGTGCCCGAAGTTCTGCATCGCGTGATCCTCGAGGAGGGCGCGAGATTCTTCGTGGAGTTCCATCGCCGCTCGACGTGCTGAAGCGCAGTGACTAGATCTTCAGGGCCTTCGCGAACGGCATCTCGCGCAGACGCTTGCCAGTGAGCGCGAAGATCGCATTCGCGAGTGCCGCACCGACCGGCGGCACCGGCGGCTCGCCGACGCCGCTGGGAGGGGCGGTCGACGCGACGATGTCCGTGTGGATCCGACGTGGCACATCGCGCATGCGCGCGACCCTCGCATCGCGAAAGTTCGACTGGTCGGTCACGCCGTTCGTCATCGTCGCGCCGCCGTACAGCGCGTTGCTGATGCCCATGATGAGGCCGCCCTCGAGCTGCGAATGGACGCGCTCCTGGTTGATCACCAGACCCGCGTCCATCGCGATCCAGGCATCGTCGATCCGGAACACGCGTACGGGATCCGGAACCACGGAGATCACGACACCCGTGTACGCGACGAAGCTGCGATGCGCGGCCAGGCCGAGGAAGCGGCCCCTGCGATTTGCCCAGCCCGCCATCTGCGTCACGCGTTCGATCACGTTGCGCAGCCGGCCGGCATCGACGGGATGCTTGTCGAGCGTCTCGCCGTAGTTGGGAAGCTTCGGGATCCCGAGCTCCGCGAGCGACAGCTTGCGCGCGGGACCGATGACGTCAAGCCAGACCTCGCGAGGGTCCGCGCCACGCGCCTGCGCGATCTCGTCGATGAACGAGCCGACGGCGAACGCGTGGAAGATATTGTAGACCGAGCGATACCAGCCGACGCGCGTGTGCAGCGGCGCCTTGCACGCCTCGGCGCGCACGTTCGGTGCAGCGAGCGCGAGGTCGGTGACGCCCTGCATGAGGTCGCCAGCGGACGGCGTGTCGACCTTGTCGTTGAACGTGCCACCGATCGGCGTGAACGCCGTCTTGTGGTGCCACGCCGTGACCTGGCCCTTGTCATCGAGTGCCGCACGCAGGCGCTGCGCGTTCACCGCGTTGTAGTAACCGTGCTTGACGTCATCCTCGCGCGTCCATTGCACGCGGACCGCGCGGCCATCGCCGAGCTGCTTCGCGACAAACGCAGCCTCGACGACAAAGTCGGACTTCGACTTGCGGCCAAACCCACCGCCGAGCATGGTGACGTTGATCGTGACCTTGTCCTCGGAGATCCCGAGCAACGCCGCGACGTCCGTGCGGTTTTGTTGCGGGTTCTGGGTTGGTGCCCACACCTCGGCCCTCCCCTTCGCGACCCGCGCCACCGCGACCAGTGGCTCCATCGGCAGCTGCGACAGATGTGGCACGACGTACTCGGCCTCGACCGTCTTCGTCGCCTTTGCGAACGCGGCGTCGATATCCCCGAGGTCGCGATGCTTCGTTCCCGCACCGCGAACCGACTCGAGCAATTGCTCGCGATAGGCCGGTGAGCTGTGGCTGGCGTTGGGTCCATGATCCCACGTGATGTCGAGCGCGGCGCGGCCCTTGATCGCGGCCCACGTGTTGTCTGCCACGACCGCGATGCCGCCCCAGGGCTGGAACAACCATGGCAGCTTCGGCACGGGCATCTCGAACACCTTGCGGACACCCGGAACCGCGAGCGCACGCTTCGCGTCGTGGGTCGCGACCTTGCCGCCGACGACAGGGGGGCGCGCGATCACCGCGGTCAACATGCCGGGGAACACGACGTCGGCGCCGAACTGCGCCGTGCCAGTCACGTACGCCACTCCATCGAGTAGCGGGAGGTTGCGATCCGCGAGCCCCTTCAGCTCGGCGAGCGGCCGCAACACGATGTCCTTCTTCGGCACCGGCAGCTTCGAGGCCGCCTCGACGACCTCTGCGAACGCGACCGACCGCTTGGTCGGCTTGTGCAGCACGAAGTGATTCTCGGTCGTACAGCTGTCCGGCTTGACCTTCCAGCGCTTCGCGGCTGCGGCGATCAGCATCATCCGCGCGGCGGCACCGGCGCGGCGATAGCCGTCGTATTGCTCGCGGATGCTCGACGAGCCGTCGGTGTTCTGATCGCCGTACTTCTTGTCGCCTTCGGCCTGCTTCAGCACCACGCGCGTTGGGTCGACCCCGATCTCATCGCCGATCAGCACCGGCAACGAACTGCGAATGCCCTGCCCCATCTCGGAGCGATGGCAGAGGATCGTTGTCGTGCCGTCGAGTCCGATGTGAATCAGGACATGCGGCGCCAGGCCGGAAGCTGCCTTGTTCTCGGGCGGCGGAACGTTTCCGACGCGACCGCTCGGCTCGTCGGCCGCAGCCACGCGCGGCATCACGCCGACCGCGAGACCTGCACCGAGGCCCGCGAGGAACGCGCGCCGCGACAGCTTCACGGGCGGCGTCACTTGCTTCCTCCCTTGTCCGGGACCCCGGCGGCCTTCTTGATCGCGGAGCGGATGCGCGGATAGGTCCCGCAGCGGCAGATGTTCCCGGCCATCGATTGATCGATATCGGCGTCGCTCGGCTTCGGCTTCACCGCGAGTAACGCGGCTGCGGTCATGATCTGCCCCGCCTGGCAGAAGCCGCACTGTGGAACGCGGAGCTCGACCCACGCTTGCTGCAGTGGATGACTGCCGTCGGTCGACAGCCCTTCGATCGTGGTCACGGCGCGGCCTTCCGCCCGCCGCACCGGGGTCACGCACGCGCGGACGGCGTGGCCATCGAGATGCACCGTGCATGCGCCGCACAGCGCTTCGCCACATCCGTACTTCGTGCCGGTGAGGCCGAGCACGTCGCGCAGCGCCCACAGCAGCGGCATCTCCGGATCGACGTCGAGCGTCTTGTCGACGCCATTGATCTTGATCTTCATTGGCTGTCCTCCGGACATGCGGCCCCGGTCTCGACCCACGCAGCGGTGAGCGCGCCGAACTGCGCCTGGGTGCCAGGGGCGGGCTCTCGATCGGCACCCGGCTTCCAGCCCCACGCGACGAGCTCGTCGTGACCATTGTGCTCGATCAGCTGTGCGAGCGTCTTGCCGCCGTTGCGCCCGGGATCCTTGATCTGGTTGCAGATATAGTTGACGGATTTGCCGACCCACGCGAGCGCGAGCGGCGCGAGGTGCCAGTTCGGTGCGCCGGGCACGCGCGTCAGCTCCTGGTTGCGATCCTGGTGGCAGGTCGCGCACTCCATGCCCGCGACCCCGTTGTCCGCGGGCCCGCGCACGACCGGCGGGTCATGCAGCTCCATCGTCATGCGCTGATGCGGCGTGTCGCCACTCGGGTGGCAGTTGATGCATCGCGGATGGGTCAGCACGCGCGACATCTCACCGAACAGCGCGCGCGACCGAGCCTCGCGATCGGACACGACGTCGAAGTCGGCCACGGTGCGCAGCTCCTGCGCGCCGACGGGACGAAGCGCGACCGGTTCGGACGGCGGTTGCTGCTTGCCGCCGCAACTTGCGACCGCGAGCACGAGGACGAGCCAACGCATGGGCATGACAGTGTTCTCCGAGAGGCCGGCACGACTATAGGCCGACCTCCGCGACCGAGCGAGACCAGTCCGGTGGGTACGAACCTGGACGCCGTACGCGCGGTGGGGAAATCTCGCGATCGGCGATAAGCCGGCGAGCTCGAGCCTGACCCGTCGTCAAGAAAGTGTTCGTGAGCCGCAAGGGGCCGAGGGAGCTCGGCCCCTTGATGCGGCCGCATCACTTCGCGGCCGTCGAGCGTCTCGAATTCCAGCCGCGCGACGATCGCCACGCCGCCGAGCTGCTCGGGCTGATGCCGTGTTTGCGCGCGGTCAGCCTCCTGTTCTGCCGCGATGCCGGATCCGTGTTGCCCGCGATCGCGCACACGCTGGCTGAATTGACGATCAACACGGCCGCCCTCGACGCCCTCGCGGCCAGCCCGCTCGCCGCGGGGATCGAACGCCTGGCCTTGCGCGACGTCCCACCACGGATGTCTTGCGGTTGCTGTCCCGGTTTCCGCGGCTGCGATCGCTGGATCTCGACATGCATCGCCAGGTCGAGCTCGAAGCGTCGTTCGCGGACTTGCCGTTGCCCGTGCTGCGCGAGCTGCGTTGCCCCAAGATGGGACGCGACACCGCACTCGCGTCGCACGGCCCGATGGCTGACATGATCCTCAACGCAAACTGCCCGCGAAGCGTGAGAGACCGCACTCGCGTCCGTTCCGTGACACCCACATGTCGCAGACTTGCCGGGGTCGCGGGCTGCCGACTACACTGCTTGCGATGGTTCGACGTGCCTTGCTCCGCTGCGTCCTCGTGATGGCAGCTGGATGCGGGGACCCCGGCGAGACTGGCGAGCCAGCGTGGGCGTTGCTCGACGAGGCACCGGCCTCGTGGATGGCCGTGTGGGGCACGAGCGAACACGACGTGTGGGTCGTCGGCGGTCGCCCCGCGCTCGGCAGCGGACCGCAGCTCGCGCACTACGACGGCGAAGCCTGGGCCACCATCGACCCCGGGATGACGGGCTTCGATCTGTGGTGGGTGTTCGGCGTGCCCGGCAGCGACACGATCTATTTCGGCGGCTCGAACGGCACCATCCTCCGCTACCGCGCGGGGGTCTTCGAGCCGATGCCCACGCCGGGCGGGACAGCGATCGTGTTCGGCATCTGGGGCGCCAGCGACACCGATCTCTGGGCGGTCGGCTCCGACAATGGCGTCGGCTTTGCGTGGCGCTGCGATGGCAGCACGTGGACAGCCCAGACGTTGCCAGCCGGCGTCAGTGGTCGGTTGTTCAAGGTCCACGGACAGAGCGCAACAGATCTGTGGATCGCGGGCGGTAGTGGCACCACGTTGCACTGGAACGGGAGCGCGCTCGAACGCGTGATGACCGAGACCCCGTGGCCACTGTTCTCCGTCGTGACCACCCCCTCGCGCACGGTCGCCGTCGGTGGGACGGCGGCCGAGGGCACGATCCTCGAGCACACCAGTGGCTGGACGGCTGCACCGGTTCTCGGGATCACCGCGTGGCGGGGCGTCGCCGCAGCGGGCGACGAGGTTTACGTGGTCGGCGAGTCTGGAACCTACGTCCATCATGACGGGGCGTCGTGGATGGCACCGCGCCAGTCGATCACCCAGCGCGATTTCCACGCAGCGTGGATCGATCCGAGCGGCGGGTTATGGGCCGTTGGCGGTGACTTCGACCGCGTGCCACTGACGTCGAATGGCGTCGTCACCTACTTCGGCGCGACCCAACCACGGAGCTTCCCATGAGCCGTTACCTCGCCATGCTTCTGTTCCTCACGGCATGTTCGAGCGAGAGCTTCGAGCCCTGGGAGATCGATGATCTCGACGATGCCCAGGGCTTCTCGCTGCGGGTGCCCGAGTTCGAGGTCCCGTCCGGTCGTGAGAGTCAGAATTGCTACTTCGTGACCGTTCCGGACCTCGCGAATGGCGCCGACGTCTGGGTCGACCGCATCCTCACCGCGATGAATCCGGGCAGCCATCACATGAACGTGTTCCGCGTGAAGACGATCGAGAACCTCGATCCCGCCGCGGGCGTACCGGTGACGCTCGGCAAGTACGACGGAACGCTGATCGAAGGTTCGGACGAATACGCCACGAACCCGTGCTGGGACAGCGCGAACTGGTCGGACTGGCCGCTGGTCGCCAACTCGCAGCACGCCACGATCGAGAGCCCGCTCACCGAGTGGAAGCTGCCGGAGGATGTGGCGATCCGGCTCACCCCCGGCGAGAGGTTGATGGTGCAGACCCACTACGTGAACTCCACCGATCAGCCCACGAAGTGGGGTGCGAAGGTCGGCATCAACTTCTATCGCCAGGCGGAGAGCAAGACGCCCGTCGAGCTCGGCTCGCTGTTTGCCACCCAGCAGAACATCCGGATCTGCCGCAGCGCGCCCAAGGTCACCTACTCGGGCACCTGCAAGTTCCCTAACGATGTGACGATCACCGCCGCGAACGGCCACTTCCACAAGCGTGGCCAGCAGTTCTCGATCTTCCCGTGGAGCGGGACGAGCACGCAGCACCCCGACCCCGCGACACTCATGTACCAGAGCAACGATTGGTCGCACCCGCCGATGGCGACAGACATCGGCGTGGTGGCGCCTGCAAACACGGGCATCTGGTGGGACTGCGCCTATCAGTGGAGTCCGCCGAGCGACACGACCTGCGACGCGATCGACGACAAGGACCCGTCGGCCAACAAGGACTGTTGCTACACGTTCGGCGGCAACACCGACGTCGGAGAGCACTGCAACGTGTTCCTCTACTACTACCCGAAGGTCGATACCGACATCTTCTGCTTATGATCCGGATCGCCAGCACAGCCATCATCGCGAGTTGCTGGGCATGCTCTTCTCCGGACGAGGTCGTCCGCTGCCCGTTCGGCGACCCAGCGGCGCCCATGCAGCTGGAGGTGTTTCACCTCGACGAGCGCGACACCATCGTCACCACGCAGACCGATGCGCGCGTGCCGCTGCGGATCCCACCGCAAGGCGGCTGGGCCGTGGTGCTCGGGGTGGTCGCCACCAACCTGACCGGATGCGGGGTGAAGCTGACCACGTCGTTCCGGGATCTCTGCGACGACTCGATCATGAAGGTCGACGAGCGGTCGGCGCAGCTCGTCGACAACGGGGACGGTCGCGCGTTCACGACGCTCGACACCGTCAGTAACCTGCAGCTGTGTCCGACCCCGACGAGCCTGAGGAACCTCCACGACCAGCCGTTTCGGTTCACCGTCGAGGTCACGGACCTCGATGGCAAGTACGGGTCGACCGAGCTGACGTTCGTACCGTTCTGCCCGGCAGGCGCGGACCTGTGCACGTGCGAGTGCGACCAGCGATACAACCTGGGCGTGTGCCCCCCGGAAGGGCCCGAGCCCGAACCGCCGTGTCCAGCGGGGACCGCGTCGAGCGCTGCCCCGACCCGCTGACGCTGTCAGTTCTCCGCACGAACGCGTGCGCCGAGCTGACGCGCGACCTCGGCGAGCGCGATCGAGGCCACGAGGCGAAACGGATGCCGGCCCGGCTCCACCTCGAGCCGGATGCGACGGATGCGGGAGCCGTCCTGCCTGTGGTCGACCGCGCCGGCATCCCCGAGCACGAGCAGCTGGCGCGGGCCGCGGCTCAGATCCGTGCACCGCAGCGGCTCACCGTCGGTGCCGATCACGCAGATCTCGTCGAACACCTCCCCGCTGGGCGCCGGGATCACGCGGATCGGATTGCGTGCGCGACGCGCGGCACCACGACCGAGCGAGCGGGTCACCCGATCGGCCTCGAACCAGACCTCGTGGCGATCGGCGACGCACACCTCCTTCCAGCCGAAGCATGCTGCTGAACGAACCGCGCTGCCGAGCTCGATCGGGTCGTCGACACCCCCGAACACGACGACCGGTCGCCCACCGCTGCGACCGCCGCGGGTGGCGGTCTGGCGGCCTTGCCGCCGCGCCAGCCGGTAGAGTGCGACCGCGGCGGCTGCCGCGACATTGAGACAGTTCAGCTGCGCCGACTGGATCGGGATCTGGATCGTGCGATGTGCGAGCCGCAGGAGCTCGCGCGACACGCCCTTGCGCTCGTTCCCCACGACGATCGCGTACCGGCCCTCGGGTGGCCGGTACCTGAAGACGTCTTCCGCACCACGCGCGTTCTCGAGCGCGATGATCGGCACGCCGCTACGCGCCAGCGCGTCGTTGCCAGCCGGGTCCTCGATGAAGCCGCACGACCAGTCGAACATTGCCGCGGCTGCCCGCAGGCAGTCGGCGTTTCCAGGATTCTCGATGTGGTCGCCAATCAGGATCGGGGACGTTCCCCGGGTCAGAATCTCGGACAGATCTCTCCCATCGCGCGCGAGCTGTGCTCGCGCACGGGGTTCGCGAAGTGCGCCCATGCATCTCCCCGAGCGGCGATGCCGCCCGTGATGTTTGATCTCGGGAGAGCCTCGGCGCCGGCGTCACACCGGCTTGACCGGTGCAGCGGCAATCGTCGTCGACGCTTAGCTGCGGACGGCGGAGCGGAGGCTCGAAAGCTTGTGGTACTGGACACGCATCGATGGGCCTCCTCTCGGTGCGCTGAATCTACACGCCACTCGCGCCGAGTCAAACTGGAAGTTAGCGACCGTGCCCGGTCGGGCGTGAGCACGCATCGCCGGGCTCGGACCGAGCGTCGACGCGCGCGAACAGAGAAGCTCGCAGCTGGCGTGTCCGCGTCGGTACGCACCATCGTGCGGTCGAACGCCAGGTCGCGTGATAGAACGACAACCGTCGATGGCAACACTACTCGACCGAGATCGGCTCGCGGTGCTGGTCGAGACCGGTCTGCTGGATCGCCCGTCGACGCTCGCGCTCGATCGGTACGCGTCGATCGCGAAGACCGCGCTCGATGTCCCCGTAGCCCTGGTCTCGCTCGTCGATGACCACCGCCAGTTCTTCTCGAGCCAGGCCGGGCTCGGCGAGCCGTTGGCCACCGGCCGCGAGACGCCGCTCAGCCACTCGTTCTGTCAGCACGTCGTGATCGACGAGCGTCCGCTCGTGGTGACGGATGCGCGGATCGATCCGCGCGTGGCGACCAACCTCGCGGTCCGCGACCTGTCCGTGATCGCGTACGCCGGGATGCCGATCCGGACGTCCGACGGCTACGTCCTCGGAAGCTTCTGTGCGATCGACACCAAGCCCAAGGTGTGGAGCGACCGCGATCTCAGCGTGCTGCGCGAGCTCGCGCTCGCCGTGGGCGCCGAGATCGACACGCAGCGACGTGCGGTGCGCGCGGAGAAGTCCGAGCAAAAGCTCGCCGAGCTGATCGGCACCCTCGAGACATCGCAGCACCAGGTCGCACACAACGCGCGGCAGACGACGCATGATCTCCGCACGCCGCTGCAGACGATCGCGCTGGGTCTCGACAGCCTGCGGATGCAACACGAGGAGTGGGGCCGACCGGAGGCTGCGCGGTTGCTCGCGATGCTCCGACGCAGTACCGACCACGCCGTCGAGCTCGTCAATGCATTGCACGACATGGGCAACCTCCCCGGGCTGGCCGAGCGGGTGAACCTGAGCGAGCTGGTCAGCGTCGCATGCGCAGATCTGCAGCTGCGTCAGCAAGCCATTCGCATCGACGTCGCGGCATCCGATCGCACGGACCTCGTCGTGCTCGCGACGGCGAGCGATCTGCGGCGCAGCGTGGACAATCTGGTGACCAACGCACAGCGTTTCGCGACCTCACGCATCCTCGTTTGTCTCGGTCGCACCGGCGAGTCCGCGCAGCTGACGGTCGAGGACGACGGCCCCGGCCTCCCGCGGCCCGAGGATTACGAGCGCGCGTGGAGTGTCGGGACTCGGTTCCACGAGGCGGAGGGCAGGTCCGGGACGGGGCTCGGCCTCGCGAGTGTGCGCGCGACGATCGAGTGGTCGGGCGGTCGCGTGTTCGCGCGACGCTCGGAGCTCGGGGGTGCGGCGTTCGGATTCGCGTTGCCGCTGGCGGCCGGATAGCGTCGCAGCTCAGCCGAAGTACATCGGTAGTCGACACACCGTCTCGAAGCCCAGCTTCTCGAGGATCGGCGCCGACGTGGCCTCGCGGGCATGCGAGGTCGCGAGTGGAATGCCGCGTGCGCGCGCGTGGACGAGCCGTGCGTGCACGAGGGCACGGTACAGCCCGCGCCCGCGGTGGCTCGTCAGCACCACGCCCTCCTTGAAGAAGGCGGATCGCGCGAACGCGACGTAGCTCCCCGCAGCGACCGGCACGCCGTCGCAGTACACCACGAACAGGTAGGATCGGCCCTCCGCGAGCATGTGCTGGTGTTGCACCCGGAGCGCGGCGCCGTCTGCCTCCCAGCCTGTCGCCATCACGTGCGTGTAGTCGGCGACGGTGCTGGCATCGATCTCGACGACCTCGAACGCCCCGACCTCGCCGGCATCGTGGGTCGACCGCGCCATCGCACGTCCCCAGCTCTGTACCAGGCCTTGTCGCGCGAGGCGGTCACCCAGATCCGTCGGACCGCTGCCCGGGCCGGCATTCCAGCGGAACTTGAGGCCGAGCTCGCGATAGGTCGCGACCGCTGCTGCGATCGTTGCGTCTGCGCTGTGCGGTTCGAGCCGTGAATAGAGGACCTCGTTCAGGCCGCCGGTCTTGATCGAGGGCGTGACGATCTGCAGCCAGCCCGGACGTTCGATCACGCGGAGATCTGGCAAGCGTGGGAACGCCCGGCGTGGCGTCACGATCACTTCTTCGAGCACATCGATCATCGTCGCGGGCGCCAGTGTACCCGGGCCCCGCGCTGACAGTCGGGTGCCCACTTCGGTGCGCGTCCGGCTCGAAGCGCGTGCGGCCAGCTAGCGATCCGGCGCCTCGCGGGTCGGGATGGCGCGGAGTGCGAGCCAACCGAACCCGAGGCCGACCACCATCGCGATCGCCGATCCGACGAGGATCCCGAGCTTCGCCGTGTCGAGGAGCACGGGATCCTTGAACGCGAGCTGCGCGATGAACAGCGACATCGTGAAGCCGATGCCTCCCACCACCCCGACCAGGGCGATGCCACTCGTTCGCAACTCCGCAGGTCGCGTCGCGATCCCGACCCTGGTCGCGAGCAGGCTCGCTCCCGCGATCCCCAGCGGCTTTCCGAGCGCGAGCCCCGCGATCACGCCGACAAAGATCCACAGCCCGTCGCCCGAGAGCTGCGCGCCCCCGAACGAGACCCCCGCATTGGCCAGCGCGAACACCGGCATCACACCGAACGCGACCCAGGGGTGGAGGGTGTGGATCAGACGCTCGACCGGAGACACCGCTTCCTTGCGCGCGGCGTTGATCGCATCGAGTCGTCCGAGCAGACCTTCGCGGCCGTTGTCGTCGATGCCCTCGAGTTGCGTCATCGTGGTCGCCGCGAACCCGGACGGACCAAACCACGGCATCACGGGCGTCAGCAGGCCGAGCACGACACCCGCGAGCGTGGGATGAATCCCGGCGATGTACAGACCCGCCCAGACCACGACGCCCGGGACGAGGTAGAGCGCGGTCGCGCGGACGGCTGCGGCCCGCATCGCGAGGACGCCGCCGATCCCGAGCGCAGCGAGCGCGAGCCCGTAGACCTCGATGCCGCCGGAATAGAACGCCGCGATCACGAGGATCGCGCCAATATCGTCGATCACCGCGAGCGCGAGCAGCAGCACGCGGAGCTGATTCGGCACGCGTGAACCGAGCAGCGTGAGGACCCCGACGGCGAACGCGATGTCGGTCGCCATCGGGATTGCCCAGCCCGCCGCGCCGACCTTGCCCGCGTTGATCGCGCCGTAGACGGCGGCAGGAACCAGCATGCCGCCCAGTGCTGCGATCAGCGGCAAGGCCGCACGTCGTAGCGTCTGGAGCTCGCCTTCGAACACCTCGCGGCGGATCTCGAGCCCGACGACGAGAAAGAAGATCGTCATCAGGCCGTCGTTGATCCAGAAGTGCAGTGAGCGTTCGAAGGTTGCGGTGCCGATCGTGAAGCCGATCGGCGTGTGCCACAGCGCTTCGAAGCTGGCGTGCCATCGCGAATTCGCCAGCACCAGGGCGACCACCGTCGCGGCCATCAACAGGATGCCGCTCGCGGCTTCGACCGCCAGGATGCGCTGGATCGGCGAGACCAGCGCATTGGCGACCGCGCGCGCGGGCTTCCAGGTCCCTGGCGGAGGCAGGCTGTCAGCGGACATGGGGTGGCTCCTCGCGACTCGAGTGCCGGCGGCCCGACCGGCACGACCACCTGCAGCGATCGTCGCTGCACCCAACCTGCGAATACCACGAACCATCGACCCCAGCGGCGCGATGGCTTCGATTCGTCGCGCCGCGTCCGACGCGCCCGCGGAATGCCGCTACGGTACCTCTGCAAGCCGAAACGAACGATGCAGCCGGATCACTTCGGATCCGGCTGCTTCCATCAGGTGGTTAGGAGGTGGGGCGCTGGGTTGCAGCGCGCAACGTGAACTAGCGGGCCCTGCGGCCGGTGATCATGCGGTAGCCAGCGAGCAGGATCACGGCGCCGACGATCGACGCGATGAATCCGGCGGGCTCCGTGGGGCCGTACCAGCCCGCCGCGCGACCGATGAAGTTCGCGATGAACGAGCCGACGATACCGATCACGATCGTGATGATGATGCCGCCCGGGTCCTTGCCCGGCATGACCAACTTCGCGAGTGCGCCGACGACCAGACCAATGAGGAGAACCCAGATGATGTGCATGTTCGGACGTAATGCGTCGCGCATGCCACGTCTAAACCTACGGATTGCTCCGTAGCTGATGACCAGGCCGAGCGCACGCGCTCGCTCATCGTGTGCGGATCAGCACGACGTGCGGCTGACGCGCGGATCGCGGGACGAGGCTCGCGCGGAGCCGCCAGGTCAGGGTACCGGGATCTCCCACTCGGCCGCCCGGGTGGGTGGTCAACAGCCCGTGGCTGTCGATCCTGCGGGACAGCCGGGCAGCGCGTCGATCGTCAGCGCGAGCGGGTGGACAGGCGTGCCATCGCTCCACGCCCCCTGCCCCACCGTGGTCGCGTTGCACGAGGTGCCGGTGAACGCGCACGAGATCATGTCGTCTGCGATCCGCCACGCGCCGCGGGTGTCGAGTGCATCGATGTAGCCGGCCGCCTCCGACGGCTGGAAGTGGTCCGCGACGAGCCGGGGCGCGCCATGCCCGTCCGAGAACTGCCACCAGTACCGCTTGCCGGTGATCTGCGGCGTGCCGGCAAACGCCGCGTCACATCCCAGGCGACCGACGACCGTGTCCGCGTCACCGACGAAGCAGCCGACCCGCGTTGTCGCGGGGATCGCCGGCAGGTCCGTGAACGGCACCACCGCGGGTGCGGCGGGCTGCACCGGGAACACGGCACGCGCGACCGGCAGGCCCTGCGCGGCAGCCGCGCCCGCCATCGACATCGAGACGGTGCCGCCCGCCGAGTGTCCGAGCACCACCATGCCATCGGCGATGCGCGGCTGGACGTGGCCCGGCGTCGCGAGCCAGGCGAGTGCATCCTTGACCGCCACGATCGCATTGGGCGTGAAGAACTGGGGCAGCGTCAGGAGGTTCTGGTAGCGCGGAAAGATCACGATCGCGCCGCGCCGGCACAGGTGATCGAGCCAGCGCGCATAGAACTGCGGCTCGTTCCCCATCCAGCCGTGGTTGAACACCACGACCTGCGCGCTCGCGGGGCGTGGCGCCGCCGGCTCGTAGACCCAGGACGAGTAGTCGTCCCACCAGTGCGGGCGCCGGGTCTCGACACAGCTGCCGTGCGGATAGTCGCTCCCGCCCGATCCCGCCGTGGGTTGTGGTGGCGGCGCGGGTGCCGGGACCAGGCGCGCAGTGGGAATGACCTCGCGCACCTGCGACGCGCTCTGCCACTCGAGCCGGGCCGCGGCCCAGCCCCAGTGCTCCGCATACTCGACGACGATCGCGTGCGCACGATTCGCCGTCAGTGCGAGCTGCGTGCTCGACGGTGCCCACGCCGAGGCGTGGTCGATCACGAGCTGCCCGTCGATGTACACGCGCGCGGTGTCATCCGCCGCGATCGTCAGCGTGTAGCGCTCCGAATAGCGCGGCACGATCGCCCCAGACCACCGGACGCCGAAGTTGTCGACCGGAACAACCGAGGCCGGCGAGCCCCAGCCGTACGTGGCGTCGATCGATGGCTCGATGCGCGCGAGCACGCGCTGGTTGGCCTCGAACGTGGTCGAGCGGAAGTACTCCGCGGTCAGCCCGGAGGTCTCGAGCTCCTGCTCGAGGGTGTCGTGCCCGGTGTCGAGACATCCGACGAGTAACAGGCCTGTGATGGCAAGTTTGCGCATGGACAACGGATCACCACGTTTCGTGCCTGCCGGGTTCCGCCACAGTTGTGGCCAGCGCTTCACGCCTGTGACCGGCGTGCTCCACGCGCCGATCTGCGGCACGGTACGGCGCATGAAATACTTCCTGATCTCGCTCTGCATCGCCGCGTGCGGCAAGTCGTCACCTCCTGCAGCCGCACCGGCGGCTCCTGCCGAGCCGCCGGTGGTGGAACAGCCCCCGGCCCCTCCCGAGCCGCCCCCGCCGCCCGCGCCCAAGGCGGCCAAAGTGGAGCTCGCGCCGACGACGAAATCGAAGTCCAAGGTCAAGGGCACGATCTCGTTCAAGGAGGTCGATGGCGGGGTCGAGATCACGGCCGAGATCGAGGGTCTGAAGCCCAGGCAGCAGCACGCCTGGCACATCCACGAGACCGGTGACTGCTCGGCTCCCGATGCAACGAGTGCGGGCGCCCACTTCAACCCGGAGAATCACGCGCACGGCGGGCCCGAGGCGGACCAGCGCCACGCGGGTGACTTCGGCAACCTGACCGCCGACAAGGCCGGCAAGGCCACGGCGACCGTGACGATGAAGGGCATCACGATCGCGGAGGGGCCGACCTCGATCGTCGGCAAGGGATTCATCATCCACGCGAAGAAGGATGATCTGAAGACCCAGCCCACCGGCAACGCGGGCGATCGGATCGCGTGTGGCGTGATCGCGGTCGAGGAATAACGCAGGCGAGGCGCCGGAACATCGACCCCGTCGCGCGAGACAGCGGCGCACCGAGCTCGAACGGCGATGAAAACTACCGGGTCAGCGCCGGGAACACGCGCGCGACCTTGGCCATCAGGTACTCCCCCCAGGTGCCGTCGAACGCGTGGACGCTGGCGCGGTCCCAGCGAGCGGCGGCATCATCATCGGGCGGCGGCGCACCCGGTACACGGACGACGCGCGCATCCCACGAGGGATCGAAGAACAGCGGGAACGAGTAGCGGTCGCGCGCGGACGCATTCCGCACGCGGTGCGGTGTCGATCGGTAGATGCCGCCGGTCATCCGGTCGAGCATGTCCCCGATGTTACAGACCAGGGCCCCGGGCTCCGGCGGCACCGAGATCCAGGCGCCGCGCGATCGCACCTCGAGCCCGCCGACGTCGTCTTGCAGGAGCAGCGTGAGGATGCCGTAGTCGGTGTGCTCGCCCACACCCCACGCATCGGAGGGCGTGGGCGGGTAGTGGAAGATCCGGAACAGCAGCGTCGGGTCCTGCATGCAGGTCCGCGCGAAGTAGTCTGCGGCGAGGCCGAGCGCGCGCGCGATCGCGGACATCACGAGCTGCGCGACCTCTGCCGCGGTGGCGATCCACGCGAGCACCGTCGGGCGCAGGTCCGGAACGTCGGCGGGCCACAGGTTCGCTCCGTGCAGTGCCACGCCTGCGAGGACGCGCGGGTCGTCGTCGGGCAGCTCGCTCCCGAAGTACAACCCCGCCTTGGCATCGGGGACGCCCGAGGTCAGCTCGCCACCGAGCGGGAAGTAGCCGCGCCATCGCCGGCCCGCGCGCGCCATCGCGAGCTCGCGCTTGCGTGCGTCGGGCAGCGCGAAGAACGCACGTGCGGTGCGCTGCAGATCATCGGCGAGCGCGGGTGCGATGCCATGGCCGACGATCGCGAAGAAGCCGTGCTCGCGGCAGGCTCGATCGATCGCATGCGCGACGGCATCACCCGGATCGCCGGTGCGCAGCGCTGACACGTCGATCGTGGCGATCGCGCGGTCGCCCTGTGGGGTGATCGGCATGATGCGAGTTTCGCACTGGCCGAGCTGATACCTTGCCGCCCATGTGGCGTTTCGTGGTTGTCGTCTTCCTCTCGTTCGGATGCTGGGGCGCGCCGAGGCCCGCGTCGCCGGCACGCGAGACCACCATCGTCCTGGCAGTCGATCAGGTCGAGCTCGCCAATGGGCTGAAGTTGATCGTGGTCGCGGAGCCCGCGGCCCGCGAGGTCGCGGTCACCGTGCGCTACGCCACCGGCAGCATCGCCGATCCTCCCGGGCGAGAAGGCCTCGCGCATCTGGTCGAGCACTTGATGTTCGAGCACGTGCGCGACGGCGAGGCGTTGTTCGACTTTCTCGAGCGCAGCGCGCTTGGCTTCACGGGCTTCACGACGCCGGATGCCACCGTCTATCAGCAGCACGCGCCGCCAGCGCGGCTGTCGGCGCTGCTCGCACTCGAGCAGGCGCGGTTGCTGCAGTCGTGCGACGACATCCCCGCGTCCGCGTTCGTTCGCGCGCGAGAGATCGTTCGCAACGAGCTACTCGAGCGCCAGGGCAATGCGCGGGTCGCGCAGGCACTGCACGCAGGCGTGTTCCCGGCGCCCCACCCGCTCGGTCGCGCGGAGTCCACCCCGCAGTCGGTCGCGGCGATCACCCGCGAGGAGGCGTGCGCGTTTGCGGCCGCGCACTACGCACCGAACAACGCGGTCGTCGTGATCTCCGGCCCGATCGGATTGCGCGAGATCCAGCCAACCGTCGAGCAGACGCTCGGACGCGTGCCGCGCGGCCCACCCGTCGTCGCTCGCCCGCTCGCACCTGCCAGCAGTGGCCGCAGCGTGACCATCGAGGCACCGACCGATCGCGCGTGGTTCGTGCTCGCGTGGCCGATGCCTGCCACGGCGAACGAGCGCGCACGGTTGCGGGCAGTTGCAGGGATGGCGGCGACCCTGGTCGAGGCGCGAATCAACGGGACCGTCGCCGTGACCGAGCTCGGTGCCGGTGCCGCAAGCGCGATCGCGATCGCCGTCGCGCCGTCGTCCGAGATCTCGTTCGTGGACGCGATCACCGCCACGAAGCGCGTGATCGCGGAGATCGGACCGTGGTTCGGGTCCGGGCTCTACGAGCGGGCGAAACATCGCGCGGTGTACAGGCTCGCCGCCTCGTTCGACTCAACGCTCGCGCGTGACATGCGATTTGCGAGCGACGCTGCACGTGGCGAGCCGGTTCGCCCTGCGGAGGAGGCCCGCGTGCTCCAAGCGATGAGCCGCGACGATGCTCGCGACCTCGTGCGCGCGCGGCTCCATCCCGACAAGGCAACGGTCGTCACCCTGCGCCCTGCGGCGCTCGCGCAGGCGACCGGCGGCGTCACCTCGACGTTTCGTGAGCACCGGCGGCGGCGCGCGGAAGATCCGAGCGAAGCCCAGCGTCCCGCGCTGGCCGTCGCAACCGCCGACCCGCGCGCTCGGTCACGGACGCTCCCCAATGGCCTGACCGTCGTGCTGCTCCCGCTCGCCACGATGCCGACCGTCGACATCAGGCTGGTGTTTCCAACTGGCACCGGCGATGAGGCGTCGGACCAGCGCGGCATTGCCGTGCTCGCCGCGCACGCGATCGAAGCCGAGCTCGATGGCGAGATGTTTCAGTTCTTGCAATCCGGCGGAGCGCTCGACGCAGACGTTGGGTTCGACACCACCGAGCTCGCGGTCACCGGGCTGGCTGCGAACCTCGACATCCTGCTGTTCGGTCTCGCCGCCACGGTTCGCGAAGGGATGTACCTGCCGGAAGGCGTGCGTGCGGAGATCACGCGGCAGCAGGTGGCCTCGACGGCTACCCGCGCCGATCGGACCGCGAGCGCCGCATGGCGCGAGGCGCTCTATGGTGGCGACCATCCGTATCGCCATGCCGGCGACTGGGCGCATGCGAGCAAAGCTGCCTATCAGCCCAAGGCGCTCGCGCGCTTTCAGCGCTCGCGCTACCAGCCCACCGGCGCGACGCTCATCATCGCTGGCCAGTTCGCAGTGGAGGCGGCCGACCGTTGGGTCGACTACTACTTCAAGGAGTGGACCGGCGCGCCGCCGGCCCGCCGCGAGCGCGAGGCGACCCTGCGTCCGCTCGCATTCGCCCAGCGCCAGGCAGGTGCGCAGCTCGCCGTGCACATCGGGTTTGCCGCACCGAGCGGCGATCACGCGGCTCGCGCGGTGGTCGTCGAGATGCTCGAAGGCGCGATCGCTGACGTGCGCGAGCAGCTCGCGGCCAGCTATGGCTTGCACGCGAGCCTGGTCACGCGCCGCTTGCTCACGACGATCGAGCTGCGCGGTTCGATCGACGCCGGTCGCGCGACGGATGCGCTCGCGCTGTTGCGGGACCGGCTCGCACAGCTTCGCGTACATGATGATGCGACCGCATCCTTGTTCGTGTCGGCGCGCCGGCGCGTGCTCGCGCGGTGGGCAACGGCCGACCAGACGGCGAGCGCGATCGCGGACACGGCGCGCGATGACTTGCGCGCTCCACGCTCGCTCGAGCGCGTGCGCGTCCTGACGCTCGCGCAGATCCAGCCGCAGCTCGCCGAGCTCGAGCTATCACGCGCCGCGATCCTGCTGCGTGGCTCCGAGCGCGCGCTGCGCGAGGCGTACACGTCGATCGGCCGCTCGCCGACGGCTCTCGAGTAGCGACTCGACCGTCGTGGGCTCGCGATCACTCGCGGCGCATCGCCTCGACCGGGTCGAGCCGCGATGCGCGGTAGGCCGGATAGACGCCGAACACGAGGCCAACGCCGCCGGCCGCGAGCATCGACAGCGCGACCGCCCACATCGGGATCGCGGTCGGGATGTGGACCAGGATCTCGATCAGCGACGACAGGGCAGCGCCGATCGCCACACCCAGCGCACCGCCGATGCTGGTCAGCATCACGGCCTCGACCAGGAACTGCGCCAGGATCCGGCGGCGCCGAGCTCCGAGCGCGCGGCGCACGCCGATCTCGCTCGTGCGCTCGGTGACCGACACCAGCATGATGTTCATGACGCCGATCCCGCCGACGAACAGTGCGATCGCACAGATGCCGATCGAGGCCGCGGCGATCGTCCCGGTCAGCTTGTCGAACGTGTCCTGCAGCGATGCGTTGGAGAACATCTCGAAGTCGTTCTCGGCTTCGGGCGCGACCCCGCGGGCGCGTCGCAACAGCGTGGTGACCTCATCCTGCGACCGGGCGATCCGCGCAGGGTCGCGGGCCTGGATGGTGACGTTCAACGAGCGCCGGCTCCCGAACAGCGCCGTGAATGCGTTGATCGGCAGCACCACGAGATTGTCGAGCGAACCACCGAGCTGCTCGCCTCGCCGCACGAGGGTCCCGATCACCCGGAACCGATGGCCGCGCACGAGCAGCACGTTGTCGATCGGCGACTCGTCCGGAAACAGCAGATCCTGAATGTCAGCGCCGATCACCGCGACGGTCATCCCGCTGCGGGCCTCGCCCTCCGTGAACAGCCGGCCGGTCGCGAGCGCGTAGCCATTGTTGTCGAAGAACGCGGCGGTCGCACCGACGCTCGATGCGCCGATCGGAACGGGATGACTTGCGGTCGAGACATCGCGTCCGAACTCCCACGCCTCGCCACCGACGCGCAGGCAGCTGTCACACTGGCTCTGCAGCAGGTCGACCTCGCGCAGCGTGAGGTTCTTGCGGCGGTCGTACTTCGCCCGATCGTGGTCGTTGAACCCGCCGCTCGGATGCTTCTGGACCTGGAACACGCCCGAGCCCAGCTGCGCGAGGTCGCTCGAGATCTTGCGGCGCAGGCCCTCGATCGTTGCGGCCATCGCCACCACCGCGACCACGCCGATCACGATGCCGAGCAGCGTGAGTGCCGAGCGCAGCTTGTTCGCGCGCAGCGTCCGGATCGCGGCGACCAGCGTGTCCGCGAACGTCGTGATCACTCGAACCTCAGCGACTCGATCGGATCGAGCCCCGCGGCACGCGACGCCGGCCAGGTCCCGAACGCGAGCCCGATGACCGCCGAGAACACGATGGCGCCCGCGATCGCGGTCGACGACAGCTCGGCCGTGACCGGAGAGATCCGGGTGATCACCGAAGACGCGAACACGCCGAGCCCGGTACCGATCGCGCCTCCGATCATGGTCACGAGCGCGGACTCGATGAGGAACTGCATCAGGATCGTCCGCCGGCGTGCACCCAGCGCGCGTCGCACGCCGATCTCGCGGGTCCGCTCCGTGACCGCGACCAGCATGATGTTCATGACGCCAATGCCGCCGACCAGCAGCGTGATCAGTCCGATCGCGATCGCGACCCCGAACAGCGCAGCGGTCTCCTCCTTGAAAATCTTGACCAGCTCGGACTGGCGGTTGATCGAGAACGTGTCCTTGGTTTCGGGGCCGAGCGCCCGCGAGCGCCGCAACACCTCGATGATCTGATCCTCGGCCTCGTAGAGGTGATCTGGCTCCGCGGACGCCACGATCGCCATGTCGCGCTGCATGCCGTAGATCCGACCGAACGCCTCGATCGGGATGATCGCAATGTTGTCGAGTGATCGACCGAACGCCTTGCCTTGCGGCTTGAGCACGCCGATCACGGTGAACCGATGAGGGCCGAGCAGGATCCGCGCGCCGAGCGGCGACTCGTTGCGGAACAGCCGGTCGACCACCTCGGAGCCGACGACCGCGACCTGGTTCGAGCTCGTGCCCTCGACGGAAGACAGGAACCTACCGTGCTCGAGCTTGAGCGTCGACGTGTCGAGATACTCGCTGGTCGTGCCCTGCACGCCCACGCCGCCGATCCGGTTGCCGCGAGACGAGACCTCCGCGGCGGCCGTCGCCAGCGGTGCGACCGCGACCAGGTGTGACGCGCCCTGCTGGAGTGCGAAGACATCGGCACGCGTGATCGGCGGGCGGTTGCGAAAATCCCACCAGTCACCGCGGATGATCCACGGCCGGCTGGTCACGTACATCGTGTTCGACCCGAGCGCGGCGATCTGCGCCGTGAACTGCGCCGTCAGGCCCGAGGTCAGCCCGTAGATCGTCATCAGGGTCGCGACCCCGATCGCGATCCCGACCGTGCTGAGAAACGCGCGCATCCGGTTCGCGACGATGCCGCGGAGCGCAGTCATCGTGGCCGCGACGCCCTCGACGCCGAACCGCCGGATGCCGCGCCACAACCTCACGTCTCGACCGCCGCTCCGAGCCGGGACATCGGCTGGGATTCGCCCGTGGCCCCGAGATTGAGCTCGGCAGCCACGTTTGGTCCCGGGCCATCGGCGACGATCCGGCCGTCGGACATCCGGATCGCGCGCGGGCACTGCGCGGCGATCGACGGCTCGTGGGTGACCAGGATCAACGTGTTGCCCGCCGCATGGAGCTCGAGGAACAGCTGCAGGATCTCGCGTCCCGTCGCGGTGTCGAGGTTTCCCGTCGGCTCGTCGGCGAGCAGGATCGACGGCTCGGAGACCAGCGCACGTGCGATCGCGACGCGCTGACGCTGGCCGCCCGAGAGCTCGTTCGGGCGATGCCGCATGCGGTCGGCGAGCCCCACCCGCGCGAGTGCGGCACGTGCACGCTCGCGACGAGCGCGACGACCGACGCCGCGATAGACCAGCGGCAGCTCGACGTTCTCGAGCGCGGTGGTGCGCGCGAGCAGCTGAAAGGTCTGGAACACGAACCCGATCTCGCGATTGCGCAGATCCGACAGCGCGTCGTCGCCGAGGCCGCGCACGTCAGCGCCGCGCAGCTGGTAGGTGCCAGAGCTCGGTGTGTCGAGCAGCCCGAGGATGTTGAGCAGCGTGCTCTTGCCCGAGCCCGACGAGCCGACGATCGCGAGGTACTCGCCGCGGACCACGTCGAAGCTGACCTCGCGCAGCGCGTGGATCGTCTCGTCGCCCATCGAGTAACGCCGGGTGACGGCCGACAGCGCGAGCAGCGGCGCGAGCTCCGTCATTTCGCGGCCGGCTCGGTCGAGACTTGCTTGCCGTCGCTCAGCTCGCGCGCGAGCGTGCGATACGGACCCTCGACGACGACCTCGCCGACCTTGAGGCCCTTGACGATCTCGACGTGCGTTTCGGAGGACAGCCCGACCTCGACGACGCGCTTGCGAACCACGCCGTCCGCGATCACGAACACCACCTTGTCGAGCTTGTGCTTGGCTCGACCGGACGCCCCCGCGCCGGACCCGGAACCAGCTGCGGAACCCGAGCCCGTGCTCGCCGGCTCCGCGCCCGCATCGGACGGCCGCACCGTCACGGCCTGGATCGGGACCGCGACGACGTTGTCGTGGGTCTCGGTCGAGATCGTGACCTGCGCGCTCATCCCCGACAGCACACGGACGGGCGGTACCGCGAGCGACACCCACACCGGGAACGACGTGACCTCGTTCTCGGTCCCGGCATTCTTCACGATCGCGTCGCGGCCGCTGTCCATCACGCTGCCGGTCAGCATGGTCCCGGGGAACGCATCGATCTCGACGACCGCGGGCTGCCCGGGCTTGATGTAGACGACGTCGTGCTCGCCGACCTCGAGCCGGATATCAACCTCGGTGAGCGAGCCGAGCACCAGGATCACGTCCTCCGCGAAGTCGCTGCCACGGACGCGCTCGCCGACCCGGTGATTGACCGACAGCACGGAGCCGTCGATCGGCGCCTTCACGGTGGCCCAGCTCAGCGCGTTCTGCGCCTGGGCGAGCGTCGCGCGACTCATCGCCGTGCGGTTCTCGGCCGCCGACAGCTCGGACTGGGCGAGGCTCTTGCTCGACGCCGCCTTCGTCAGCTCTGACTCGCTGACGACGCCAGCGGCGAGCAACTTGCGCAGCCGGGCCTCCTCGTCGATCAGGTACTTCACGTTCGCGCGAGCGCCGATCACGGTCGCCTCCGCGGCTCGCAGCTGCGCGCGCTGCTGCTCGGCCTGCGCCTGGTAGAGCGAGGTGTCGATCTGCGCGATCACCTGACCCTTCGTCACCTTCGATCCGATGACGACCTTGAGATCGAGCAGCGTGCCCGTGATGTTCGAGGACACGTTGACCTTGTGGACGGGCTCGAGCTTGCCGGCGCCGCTGACCGAGCGGGTGATCGACAGCTTCGCCGCGGTCGTCGACTGCACCATGGTTTTCGGTTCCGGCCGTGGCCGGAGGCTCTTCATGGCGACCATCGCCACGAGGCCGATGATCACGGCGGCAAAGATCCAGCGTGCGATGGTCATCGTCCAGCTCCTGGCGGCGGTGCAGCAGCACCCATGATGAGGCGGGTCACGAGAAGGTAGAGGACGAAGCCGATCGCGAGCGCGACGATGCCCTTGCGCGCCCGGACGTCAGCGGCGGCGCACAGGCCAAAAGCGAGGAGGACCACCGACCACCAGGTGAACACGTCGATCCCGGTGAACAGCTTCGCGAGGACGGGGTGGCCGTCGGGGATCACCTGCGGGAATTGCACGAGCGCGTCGAGCTCGTCGGGAACCACCCGCGGCCTGCGCCACGCGATCACCGCGGTCATCAGCGAGCGCACGGCGCCAGGGATCGCAGCGAGCGCCGCGGCTGTCAGCGAGCGCCGCATCGTGGGCTTGCCGCCGATGAAGCGGCCGAGCAACAGCAGCGCGAGACCGAGCGCGAGGATCCGCAAGGGCGTCACGAGTGCCGCTCCGACACCGAGCCCGACCCGGGCCACGGCCGTGCGCTGGGTGATCTCCTCGTCGATCTGGCGATCGGACTTGATCTCCACTGGCGCCGCGGCACCAGCGGGCCCGCTCGGACCAGCGTTGTCGGCGAGCACGGCAGGTCCGACGTCGAGTCGCGTCCCGAGCGCGAACGCGGCCAGTCCGGCGCACAGCATCACGGTCAAGAGCGGCAAGCCGTAGCGGCCCGCGCCGACCTCGATCCGGATGTTGCGGTCCGGAACCAGCGCGACGTAGAACGGCTTGAGCGGAGCGGCCAGCCAGCGCAGCGCGCCCCGGATCCGGCTCCCGACCGGTCGACGTAGTTCAGATGGAGCGTCGAGGGTCACCAAGAGAGCCTATCGGATCTGACGACTGTGCAGTCCAGGTGCCACCGGCCGCGGACGCCGAATCGCGGTGACGGTGGCTGCGGTGGGCATCGTCGGCGATCTGTCCCTGCGACAGCGACAGGCATGCGACGTCCCGCGACGATGGAGCGATACCGGCCGGCGCCTCGTGTATCGTCGTGATGGGGGAACGATGCGCACGAGCATGTCCATGCTACTGCCAGTGACACTCGCGATCGCCGCGAGCTGCGGCGACAACATCCGGCCGGAGCCGACGATCGAGACCCGGCTCGCAAAAGGCCTGTACGCGGCTGGCGAGCTGGTCCCAGCAAGCTGCGAGATCTTCGACGCACAAGGTAAGCGCGCCTTCGACGCGAACGGGACGCCGCTGGCGGAGACGACCGAGCTCAGCATCGTCTACCAGCAGGCCGACTCGTTCGGCCAGGATGCAACGGGGCCGTGTTCGCCCGGCGAGCCGGCGAAGCCACCGTCCGCTGCTCCGCCCCAACCCTGGGCCTGGTGGACGACACGCCCGAGGTCCTCCAGATCGTCGCCGGTCCCGTCGTCCGCGTCGCGACCCAGCTCGCCGCCGAGACGACCTACGCCGAGCAGCCGGTGGGCGCCGCCTGCATCGGGTTCGACCTCCACGAAAACCCCGTCACGCTGTTCGAGCACGAATTTGCGATCTCGCCCTCCGGTGCGGGGACCTCCGTGGCGCCCGACGCGGTGACGGCGAACATCGCCGGCAACTACGACGTGACGTGCGTCGTGCCAGGTCTCGCGCAGATCGATGACGACTCGCTGCTCGTCCTCCCTGCCCTGCCCGCCAGCTTGCTCGTGCACCTCGAGCCCGAGCGCCCGTTCTACTGGATCGATCAAGAGGTGACGCTGGTCGCCGATGCGTACGACACGTTCGGCAACCGGGTCGACGACGCGACGTTCGCGTACGCGGCCTCGCCGACGATCCCCTCGCCCGCGACCGCGCGCTACCAGTTCGTCGAGGACGGTACATTTACCCTGACCGCCACCGTGACCTCGGCGACGCACCAGGACGTACCGGTCTCGACGTCGGTGCCGGTGCTGGTCAACACGACGGGGCCGGTGATCGAGTGCATGCGCGTCGACGCGCCGGCGCAGGCGGGGGATTCGTACATGATCACGCAGGGCCCGGGCGACGTGACCGTGCCGGTGCGCGTGTCCGATGCGTTCGCGGTGCAGTCCGTCACCATCGCGGGTCGGCCCGGCGTGTTCGACGCCGCGAGCGGGAACTATCGCGCCAGCGTGCCGTTCGAGTTCGGGATGAACTTCATCGACGTGGTCGCCACGGACGAGCTCGGCGTCGAGAGCAGCACCAGCTGCTTCGTGCTCGCGGCCGCTCAGTATGGTGGCGAGACCGAGCACATGCTCGGCGCGGTCGCGCTGCGCCTCGATCCGCGGGCGATCAGCGACAGCAGCACCGCGGTGCTCGACAGCCTCAACGACATCTTGCAGACCGTGATCCGCAGTGACCAGCTGCGCAGCCTCGTCGATGGCGGGCTGCTCGGCGCGAACCCGATCAATGACGGCGGCTGCGGGCTGTTCGCCTGCAACCCCGACGTCAACTACAACGCGAACACGGTGGGCTGGAACACGCCGTCGAGCACGATCGCGATGACCGACGGTGGGCTCCAGGTCGCCGTCACGCTGCCCGACGTGCACGCGACGGTGCGCGTGTGCGGCACCACGTGCTGCCCGGGTGGCTCGACCGTCACGCTGTCGGTCGACCAGATCCAGGCCACGGTCGGGTTCGGGCTGTTCCTCCAGAATGGCCAGCTGCGCGCCGCGGTGCAGGGCAGCCCGGTCGTCAATGTCGGCAACGTCTCGGTCAACGGCAGCGGGTTCTGCGGGTTCATCATCGAGCAGCTCGCGAACATCTTCGAAGGTGCGATCCGCAACGCGCTCCGCGATGCGCTCGCGAGCTACATCCAGTCCGACCTCGGACCGATCCTCGACCAGCTGGTCCGCAGCATCGACGTCAACACGCTCGGCCAGACGTTCTCCGTGCCGCGGCTCGACGGCAACGGGACGGTCGACCTCGGCTTCGGCCTCACGCTGTCGTCGTTCGAGATCGTGCCGGCCCGGCTCCTGCTCGGGATCGGGACCCGGTTCACGCCCGCCACGGTCGGCCATAACCGGCCAAGCCTTGGCATCGCGCGGCGCACGCCGAGCGCGCTGCTCGACCCGCCGGGCACCAGCCCGACCCGCCCGGTGGGGCTGACGCTCCATGAAGGTGTGATGAACGAGGTGCTGCACGCCCTGTGGCGCGGTGGGTTCTTCCAGGCGACGCTGCAGCTCGCCGGCGGCACCGCGACGATCGACGCGAAGCTGCCCGCCGTCGTCGCGTTCACCGCGAACAACCGCGCGAACCTGATGCTCGGCGGCATCCAGGCAACGATCACGGTGCCCGGCATCGTCACCGACCTGCAGGTCACGTTCGGCGGCCGGGCGTCGGCGGCGGTGACGCTCACCGACAACAAGCTGTCGTTCAACAACCTCGCGATCTCGGAGCTGTTCGCGGCATTCGCGAAGCCGCTGACGCAGAACCAGCGGGACGCGCTGGAGGACTTCCTGCGCGACGTGCTGCAGAGCGTGCTGATCGACGCGATCAACGACGGCTTGCCGGCGATCCCGATCCCGACCTTCACGCTGCCACCGAGCGTCGGCCCGTACGGGCTGCCGGTCGGGGCCGAGCTCGGCATCGTCAACCCGCAGCTCGGGACGGTCGGCTCGCACTACACCCTGCTCGGCTCGTTCGGAGTGAGGAACTGATGCGCGCGCTAGCTTTCTTGCTCGTCGCCGCATGCGGCTCCACCCCGTCCACCCCGTTCGATGTCGGCGAGATCGAGCTCGCCATCACGTCACCGGCAAAGGGCGCCGAGCTCGTCGGCACCGAGCCGACGCTCGAGGTGACCGGCACCGTCGCGACGACGACCGAGTCAACCATCCTCGAGGTCTGGATCAACGGCACGCGGGCCGAGGTGGTCGACGGTCAGTTCGCGATCGACGTCGCGGTCGAGCCCGGCATCAACCACATCGCGGTCGAGGCGAGCGACGGCTTCGCGGTCGCGACCCGGGCGCTCGACGTGCTGGTCGCCGGCGAGTACGTCGCGCCGGCCGTCGGCACGGCCAACTTCGAGGTGCCCGACGCGATCCAGCTCCGACTCGGCCAGCTGTTCTTCGATGTCCGCCGGTTCGGCAGCGATCTCGACGTGTCGACCGACCCGATCGTGGCCAGCGATCTCGCCTCGGCGCTCGAGCTCGTGCTGCATCACGTCCAGCTCGAGAAGCTGCTCCCTGCACGCATCCAGTTTGGCGAAGGCGACGCGATGCTCGACGTCGCGATCGGAGATGTCACGCCACAGCGCATCGTGGTCGACGCCCGCATCATCGATACGCCCGCGAAGGCGCTCGAGCTTTCGATCGACCTGCTCGGCGTCAACTTGCCGATGGACGGTGAGTTCCGGTTCGGCGCGCGCACGATGATCGTCGCAGGCGGGATCACCGCGGACCTCCACGCGACCGCCGTGCTGACCATGGCCGTCGCGGAGGACGGCACGATCGCCGTCGAGGCGACCGACGTCACCGCCAGCCTCGGCCCCCTCGCGCCGGGCTTCATCGGGGACGACGGGGACGAGCTCAACGCGCTCGTCACGCTCGCCGAGAGCGACTTCCGCGCGGTGGTCGAGGGCCTGATCACCGAGCAGTTGATCCCGACATTCACCGACCGCATCCCACCACTGGTCGAGACCATCCTGGGAGCGGTCGACCAGGTGTTCGCCGACACGACGTTCATGCTCGATTCGGGCCTCGGCGGCGGCCCGGTCACGGTGCAGCTCGACGGGCACATCGGTGCGCTCGAGGTCGTCCCCGGGCCGGCGATCGGCGCGCAGCCCGGTCACGTCACGGTGCGCGAGCACCTGTCGATCGTGGCGGAGGGCTCACCGGTCCATCCCGCGAGCCTCGGCGTCCCGCGCATCGATCTGGCAGCGATGCCCACCGCGAACCACGCACGCGGCGTCGGGCTCGAGATCCGGCTCGACTTCGTGAATGCCCTGCTCCACTCGCTGTGGAACCGCGGCCTGCTCGAGGGCGCCGCGATGCCGGGTGGCTTCGCCGCGACGGTCAGCGCGAAGTTGCCACCGGTCGTGCGTGCAACGCCGGCGTCTTCGTCGTGCCGGATCGACGACCTGCCCTGCGACATCACGCTGCAGCTCGGCCAGCTCGAGGTCCAGCTCGCGGACTTCGGCCAGACGTTCGCGGTCAACGCCACGGCGGGCGCGCGGATCGTCGTCGACGGTACGGCGGTCTCGATCAAGATCGAGGCGGTACCCACGGTCACCGTATGGGAGATCGCCAACGACGGCCAGGGCCGGCTGTCGAACGAGGCCGTGAGCGACATCATCAAGAACGTCGTGTGGCCCGAGCTCGCCGGACCGCTCGGCGACAACCTGTCGTTCAGCTTGCCGCCGCTCCCCGACCTGTCGACCCTCGGGCTCGACGACATCGCGCCCGGGCTGGTCGATGCGGAGCTCGAGCTCGTGGTCGACCCGCGGGCGAAGGTCGAGGCCGGTCACGCCGGGCTCGGCGCCAGCTTCCGCCTGGTCACCCCGCCGCTACCGTGACGAGAACATGCTGAACGTCTTCCGCGAGACGTTGCCTTCGGCCGCGGCGACGATCTCGCGATGCAGCTTGGTCTTCGCGAGTGCGGTCATTGCGGCGATCGCGGCGGGCTGAAACGCGGGGTGCGCAGGCACGGGAGCAGGCGCTCTGACTCGCGCGCGGTGTGCGCGCACCGCCACGTAGGCACCTTCGAGCACCGCCGTGCGTGCCGCGGGCGTTGTCGCGAGCAGCTCGAGGTCGGCGAACCGCGCGTGTATGACCAGCAGCGCTCCGAGTGCGCCGCGTGCGGCGGTCGAAGTCTTCGCCGCGGAGGCGCGCGCCTCGAGCGTCGCGACCACCGCCGCGATCGAACGTGCCGTGGCCGCCCAGTCGAGCAGCGCGGCGAGCGCGCCATGACCTGGGGACTTGAGGCCGTACCGACCGCGGCCCTCTTCACCCGCGAACAGCTCCCCGACGACGATGTCGACGATCGGAGCAACGCGACGTGAATCCTGACAGACGAACCCCATCGCACTCACCCGGATCGCGAGCGGTTCTCGATCGATCCCGGCGAGCAAAGCGACCATGCAGCGGTCCGAGATCCGCTTGCGATGATCGATGCCGTAGATCTCGTGCGTGAGCTTCGCAGCCGCGCACGTCGTGCGCAGGCGTGTCACGACGCCTGGGTGGTCGTGGTGAAGCGCGTGATACAGCACGGCATGGACGACACTGTTGTCCACTGACGAGGCGCACGACAGCTTCTTGTACGGCCGCTTGCCGAGCAGCCGGATCAACCGATCGACATCGGACGCAAGCGACAACCCGGCGCACGCCGCCCTCAGCACCGCGACGCCAGCGCCGTCGAGGAGTTGCGCGTCCGGACACTTGCTCATCGCCTCGAACATCAAGGTCTCGACTGCGAATCCCGGTGACCTCGCTCGCGCCATCGCCGAAGTGTCGCCGAATCTCGCGTCCGGGTCCCGTGGCACCTACGTCAACAGGGTGTATACCAAGCACCCGGCCGCGCTGGTGACACTCCCACCCCGAAGCGGCGCTCGCGTACCTAACCGGCTGATCCACGAGGTTCCAGGTGGGGCTCACGACGGTTCGCCGCTTGCTCACGCGGTGATCATGCGCCTTCTTGTTGTCCTGTTCGCGGTGCTCACGGCGAGTTGCACCGACCCCATCCCCTCGTCTCCGCCCGATGGCGACATCCCGCCACCGGATGTCCCTGCTGTCGATCCGATCGTGATCACCTCGGGCGACGGCATCACCGTGATCTCGGTGACGCCGGTCTCGGATCGCACGATCGACATCCAGCTCTCGACTCCGAACATCGCCGAAGCGGCGACCACGCACGGCAACGGTATCCGGGTGACGCTGCCTCCCGACTACGCGACCTCGGGCAAGCGCTATCCCGTGATCTTCGACCTACACGGTGCCGGAGGTGGCTCGTTCCTCACCGCGTGGGACGCGACCGTCCTCGAGTCGATCGTCAGCGGCGACGCGGCCGACGTCATCGTCGTTGTCCCCGACGGCGGCAAGAACGGCTGGTACACCGACTGGCTCGATCAGACCATCGCGCAGAACTGGGAGACCTATCACCTGACTCAGCTCGTGCCGTTCATCGATCGCAACCTCCGCACGCTCGGCACGCGCGAGGGCCGCGGCATCATGGGCATCTCGATGGGTGGGTTCGGCGCCACTCGCTACGCGACGGATCGCCCCGACCTGTTCGGCGCGATGGCGAGTCGCTCGGGTGCGATCGATCTCGAGCACGCCACGATCCAGACCGCGGTGATTGCACCGTCGATTCTGTTCGGCTTGCCGGTGTTCGGCGCCTACGGTCCCTACTTCGGACCGTACTGGCCGACGGTCAATCCGGTGCGCCGCGCGAGCCGGCTCGGCACCGTCGCGACGTTCATCTACATCGGCGCCGGGACCGATATCGCGGAGGTCATCGTCCGCGAGGCGACGCTCAGCATGCACCGCGCGCTCGATGCCGCGGCCGTGCCGCACGTGTTCGAGGACTATGGCGTCCCGGGTGAGACGCCCTACGGCGTGTGCAACGGCGGGCACACCTACATGTGCTCGGTGTACGCGTTCGCGGTCGGGTTGCCGCGCGTGCTGGGCGTGCTCGCCGACCCGCAGTGACCGAGACCCGACGACACGGGTAAGCTGCGGGCGATGTCCGACGGCCGAGCTGGCGGCGATCCAGCTCGCCCGCGAGGCCGCCGACAGTCCTGCGCTCGAGGCCCGCGAGGAGGCCCTGCTCGAGGAGCACGCGGATCTGCTGAGTGGCGACAAGCAGGCCGATGGCTATCGGATCCCCGATCACTGCAACGAGATCACGTATCGCGGCGGGTTCTGGCACTCGAGGTGCTACGGCTGCTGTGTCCACACTTCGAGCTCGGCTCGCACCGAACCCGCCCGCGCCGCTGCTGCGCCTGTGGCCGATGCCCGACGACGCCGAGCTCGGTGCGCAGCTCGCCGCGAAAGCCGCGACTCGGTTCGAGCGCGTCGAGCTGTGCACCGGCGACCAGCTCGAGGAAGACGGCACGAACGGCAGCTACACGCTGTGAACGGGGGTGGCAGCCGCGATCGCGAGCGGCCGGATCACGCAGCCTTCGAGGTGATCGTTGACGAGCCCCATCGCCTGCATGAACGCGTACATCGTCGTCGGGCCGACGTAGGTGAAGCCTCGCCGCTTGAGATCCTTCGATAGCCGCTCGGAGGTCGGCGTCAGCGGCATCGCGCGCAGGGCGCGCAGCGTCATCGCCTTCGGGCGCTCTCGGGCCGGCGGCACGAACGTCCACGCGTAGGCGGACAGCGAGCCGTGCTCCGCGACGATCTCGGCGACGCGCTTCGCGTTGTTGATCGTCGACTCGATCTTGCCGCGATGGCGGATGATCGCTTCGTCGGTGACCAGGCGGGTGACGTCGCGCGCGGTGAACTTCGCGATCTTCGCGACATCGAACTGCGCGAACCCGCGACGGAACCCTTCGCGCTTGCGCAGGATGGTCAGCCACGACAGCCCCGACTGGAATCCCTCGAGGCAGATCTTCTCGAACAGGCGGCGATCGTCGTGAACCGGGAACCCCCACTCGGCGTCGTGATACGGCACGTAGTCGGGCGCCGACACGCCCCAGCCGCATCGCGGCCGGTCGTCGGGGCCGAGCGCGAGACCTGCGGGCAGCTTGTTCACGGCGCGAATAGTATCCTTTCACAGGCCTCACTCGATTACCCGGTATGACCCTCGCCACCGCAGTTCGCGGCTCGTGGCAGCAGTTCCTCGAAGCCTTCGAGGGCCTGCGGCCCGAGCTCTACCGTTATTGCCGCCACCTCACCCGCTCACCGTGGGATGCGGAGGATCTGTCCCAGGATGTGCTGGCGCGGGCGTTCGTCACGCTCGGCAAGCAAGGCGCCGCGCCGGCGAACCCGCGCGCGTGGCTGTTCCGCGTCGCGAGCAACACGTGGATCGATGCGCAGCGCCGGCCACGTGCCGCCTTCGAGCCCGCACCGAGCGTCGAGCTCGATCCGCGTGACACACGCGAGGCCGCCGGCACGCTGATCTCCCGACTGGCGCCACAGGAGCGCGCAGCGGTCGTGCTGAAGGACGTGTTCGACCTCTCGATCGAGGACATCGCCGCAGCGCTGTCGACGACGCCGAATGCGGTCAAGGCTGCGCTGCACCGGGGTCGCGGCAAGCTGGTCGAGGAAGCCGCGGGCGAGCACCGCGTGCCGACCCCCGCCGCGCTCGACGCGTTCGTCGCGGGCTTCGAACAGCGTGACCTCGTCGCGGTGACCGCGCTGCTGCTCGACACCGCGACCGTCGAGGTGGTCGGGGTGACCACGCAGTACGGCAAGGAAGGCCGGATCCTGTGGGGCATGATGTTCGGCAGCGAGCGACTCGCCGAGGCCGCGACGCGCGGCGGGATCGAGGCGAAGTTCGTGCAGCAGGCCCTGCCGACTCCACCACGACGCGAGATCCGGGTGCATCGCGGCGAGCCGATCGTGCTCGCCTGGTACGCGCATACCGACGGCGAGCACGTGCGCGCGATCGACCGCGTCGAGGTCGTCGGCGATCACGTGGCGCGTCTGCGTAACTACTTCTTCACGCCCGACGTGCTCGCGGAGGTCTGCGCCGAGCTCGAGGTGCCGGTTCGCAGCAATGGCTACAAGTTCTGGCTGGAGGGCGGCTGATGCTCGAGCTCTACCTGCATCCGCTCGCGTCGTACTGCTGGAAGGTGCTGCTCGCGCTGTACGAGAGCGACCTCCCGTTCGAGGCCCACACGATCGACCTCGCCGATCCGGCACAGCGCGCCGAGCTCGCGGCGGTGTGGCCATTCGCCCGGTTTCCCGTGTTGCGCGATCACGCGCGCGACCGGCTGGTGCCCGAGTCGTCGATCATCATCGAGTACCTCGCGCGAACCTATCCCGGCGCCGCGCACCTCGTGCCCGAGGATTCGCTCGAGGTCCGCGCGCGCGATCGGTTCTTCGATCTCTACGTCCAGGAGCCGATGCAGCGCCTGGTCGGCGATCTGATCCAGCCGGGCAATCCGGCCGTGGTCGCCGCGGCGAAGCAGACGCTGGCGACCGCCTACCAGGTCACCGAGGGAGCTCTCGGAACCTGGGCGTGCGGCGACACGTTCACGATGGCCGATTGTGCCGCGGCTCCCGCGCTGTTCTACGCCGATCACCTCGTGCCGATCGAGCAGCCGAACACGCGCGCCTACCTCGACCGCTTGCTCGCGCGGCCCTCGATGATCCGCGTCCGCCGCGAGGCGGAGCCCTACTGGCACATGTTCCCCGGCCGCCGGCGGTAGCGGCGGGCGCGTTCCATTGCCCACGACCGTCCGCACCGACGCCACTGCGCGCGCCGGCCAGTCGCGCAGCCAGGCCACCGCGAAGGTCGGCACGAGGCGCGCGGATCCAGTTCGGGGCGCGCTCGCGCGGCAAGCTCCGGCAAGACCGCGTGGTACGGCGATTGCGAAGGCTCGTGACCATGATGCGCACTCCCCTCCTGTGTTGCCTCGCGTGGTCACTGGTTGCCGCCTGTGGTGCCGAGGAAGCCGACGAGCTTGCCGGCGAAGGCGACGACGGAGAGTCCAGCAAGGCCGACGGAACCGGCGCATTCACGTACTTCGAGGTCGCCCCGGATCCCAGCCCGGGAGACGGCACCGGCTTCATCGTCTCGCGTCCGAATCGCTCGACCGTCAAGTGCGGAACCGCCTCGGACGCCGAGACCCGCGCCAGCTGCTACGCACGATCGATCTCCTGGTCGGGAAGCGGTTTCGCGGCAGCCGTCGCGAGCTCGTACGAGGCGCGCCTGCGCAGCGGCGAGCCGATCCTCCTGCGTGGCCAGCTCGAGCCCGAAGCCGCCGCGACCCGGGACCAGCGGGTCTCGGCCCTCGCGACCGCGAAGCTCACCGGCACGTTCTCGTCCGAGCTCGCCGCGAGCCAGCCGATGGTCGCCTCCGGTGACGGACCCGACTGCCTGTACGCCCAGCTGAACGTCAGCTCCGTGACCGTCACGCAAGCGGCCATCACGGTCAGCGCTTCCGCGATCAGCGGCACGCTCGACGGTGTCGTGATCACGGGCACCGCGAACTTCGCGCTGGCCTGCATCCAAGGCTCGGCGTCGATCTCGATCCGCATCGACCGCGCGGCGCTCGACGGTGAGACCGCCGTGCTGACAAACCTCACGATCGCCGGCGACGGCGGGATGCCCCAGTCGATCATCCAGATGCTCGCGCTCCGTGAGGGCGGCGCCGCCGGCGTCGTCGTCAACACCGCGCGCGCTCTGACCCAGCCGATCATCGACGTCGAGGCCTCGAGCCTGTCGCTCGCCGCGACCGAGGTCTGGACCCCCGACGACGCGGCCACCGCGGACTCCGACCTCGACAACGTGTTCGTGCTCGCAAAGACGGTCGCGACGAAGGTGTCCGAGCAGCGGCTCAACTCGGTCCGCTCGGCGACCGTCGACAGCATCGACTTCGCGGCGTCGGGCGCGAGCGAGGCCGTCGTCGGCGCCGCGCAGGCCGCCCTCGCAGGCGGCGGCGTCATCGTCGCGGGTCCCCGGTTCTCGACCGACGGTTCGGTCGGCCGGCACGCCGAGCGGTTCTGGATTCGCGCAACCGCGGAGTGAGCTCGCTCAGCGATGGCCGATCAGCGAGCGAGCCGTCGGCGTCAGCGTCAGCGTCTCCGGCGGCTTCGTCAGCTGCGCCGCGAACGCCGTCATCGGATCAGCGGGCGCACCGAACACGACGAACACGTGTTCGGCTTCGCGGACTGGTAGCGCCGGAAACGTATTCGCACTCGTCTCGGTGACGAACCGCGCGCCACCCGGCGGCAGCGCACGATCGAATTGCTCGATCACGGCAGCGGTCGGCTGGTCACGGAACGAGTAGATCGTGACGGCATACGGCGCGGCCGTGCGCGACGGATCGCGCGCCAGCCCGGCGAGCGCGAAGCCAGATGATGGATCGACTGGTCGCAGCAACAGCACGTTGTCACTGTCGATCATGGTCGCGTTCGCCGCGGTCCGGTGCGCCTTCCATGTGGGGCCGCCGTAGAACGCGCCGAGCGCCTTCGCGCGGGACGCCATGTCGTCGAACCCGCGCATCCAGACAAAGCGGTCCGGTCGCGCGCGATCGCGAAACTGGCCGATCACCCGGATGCCCAGCAGTTCCTGGGACTCGACGAATTCGCGGTCGAACAGCTCGATCAACGTGTCGCGCTGGCCGTCGCGCAGCGTGTATTGCCGGAGCTCGACGATCGGACAGCAAGCGATGGGCGTCATGCGGGTGTCCTCTGCGATCCAGTTGACCTCCCACGTCTTGCCGGCGTCGGCGGAGAAGGCTTGTTCGAAGTGCACCGACGTCGCGGTGATGTTCGAGATCACGAAGCGCACGAGGATCGGCCGATCGCCGAGCGTCTCCGTGCTGTAGAACTCGCCGCGCCCGGCCGCGAAGCTGCCGATCGAGGGCGGGCTGAGCTCGCCGGACGCGCGTCCCGCGAAGTTCAGGCTCCACTGCCGCGTCGCGGGGTTGTAGAGCCGCAAGCTCAACGCCTCGATGTGACCCGCCGGGCCGGTGACGTCGAGCTCGACCAGGTTGCCACCCCCGGCCCAGACCTCGCGGACGACCGTCGTACCGGCATACTCGACCCACTCGGTCGACCCGGTCAGCGGCCTGACCAGGCGGCGCAGCCGGGTGTTCCAGGTGCCGAGCTCGAAGTCGAAGTCGCGCTGACCGTCGCGCGTGACGGCCGGCGGTGCGTGCGGCGCCGGCGGGGCTCCACATGCGGTGAGCGCGAGCACGGCGAGCAGGCGGCGAGGCACCGGCGCACTCTGCGTGCGGTCTGGTATGGTCACAACTGCCAGTTGCGCGCAGATCGTCCCACCAGTTGCACCGCTGCTGATCCGGCTCGACGGCCGGATCGGAGGTCGTTGCACGAGCAGATCTTCGAGGCGATCCGGTCGCGCATTCTCGCGGCCAGCTCGCGCGCGGGGTCACGCTTCCGTCGTCTCGTCAGCTCGCGGCGGACCTCGGGGTCGCGCGCAGCACCGTGCTGCAGGCGTTCGACGCGCTCGTCGCGGAGGGCTACCTCGTCACGACCGCCGCGTCGGCGACCCGCGTCGCTCCCGAGCTCCCCGACGATCTCGAGGTCGGGACGGCGGGATCACCGAGGCTGGCGTCACCGATCCGGATCTCGCGGATCGCGCGCGCGTTGCGGTCGGTCCCGGCAGGCACGCCGCGCCTCGGCGGCGCGCCGCGGGCGTTCCGACCTGGCGCGCCCGCGCTCGACCTGTTCCCGGCGGCGCGCTGGGCGCGGATCTCGGCGCGCTGCCATGCGCGGGCGAGCACCGCGCTGCTCGACGGCGGTGATCCGGGCGGCGACCTCACCCTTCGCAAGGCGATCGCGGACCACACCGCGGCCGCACGCGGGGTGCGCTGCGAGGCCGCGCAGGTGTTCATCACGACCGGCACGCAGCACGCGGTCGACGAGATCCTCCGACTCGTGATCGATCCGGGTGACGCCGTGTGGATCGAGAACCCGTGCTACCTCGGCGCCCGGCGCGCGGTGATCGCGGCGGGCGGGCGTCCGTGCCCGGTCCCGGTCGACGATGACGGGCTCGACGTCGAGGCCGGCATCGCGCGATCTCCCCGCGCTCGTGCGGTCCTGGTCTCGCCGTCGCACCAGTATCCGCTCGGGGTCACGCTCGGCCTGGCGCGCAGGATGGCGCTCCTGCGGTGGGCGCACCGCGCGCGCGCGATCGTGATCGAGGACGACTACGACAGCGAGTTCCGCCACCACGGCCGCCCGCTCACCGCACTGCAGGGCCTCGACGACGCAGGGCGGACCGTCTACGTCGGCACGTTCAGCAAGACGCTGTTCCCCGGGCTCCGGATCGGCTTCCTGATCGCGCCGCCCGCGCTGGTCGATCTCGTCGCCGCGGCGCGCACCGGTCCGCCTGCCCCGGCGCTCGATCAGGCGACGCTCGCCACGTTCATCGCGAGTGGAGAGCTCGCGCGTCACGTGCGCCGGATGCGGCTCGTCTACCGCGAGCGCGGGGAGGTGCTCGTCGAGGCGCTCGCCGCGGAGTGTGGTGGCGTGCTCGACCCGCGGCCGAGCGCGACCGGGATGCAGCTGTGGGCGGCCCTGCGCGCGCCGTACTCAGATCGCGCGGTGCGTGACGCTGCGGCCGCGCGCGGTCTCGAGATCGCTGCGCTGTCGGACTACTACCTCGGACGGGGGCGCGCGCACGCGCGCGGGTGGGGGGTCGGCGGCGTGCGGCCGCCGGCGATCAGGGCGGGCGTCAAGCAGCTCGCCGCGGTGCTCGACACGCTCACCTCGTAGTTCGAGCTGGCCGGGAATCTGGAACGGGATCGATCGCGTGCGGTGTTCCGCGCTACCTCGCCACGGCTCCGCCGCCAGCATCGGCGAGCGGCCCAGCGAACGTCAGGATCAACGCGATCCGCCCCGCGGCATCGACCTCGCCGGCGTCGAACGCCTCCGCGCTCGTGCCGTCGCGCAGGTCGGCGACCCCGCGAAATCGGAACGAGGTGCGGCCCGCGTCGATCACGCTGAGCAGCCGGATCCGGATCAGCTGCGGCGCGAACCGCGTCATCGTTTCGGCGAGCGCCGTGCGGCCCCGGATCTCGCGACTCGCCGAGACGAGGCGGCCGTCGATGGACCAGCACGACTCGATGAGGTTGGTGCGGGCGGTGGGGTCCGACTCGCACCACGCGCGGAGGTACGCCGTCACGGCCCTCTCGATGACGATCGACATTGCCGCAACGTAACGCAGCTCAGGGACCGACGGTCAGCGTGCCTTCGACCGGGACCGCGATCGTGACGTTCGGCGCGCTGCGTGCGGTCGCCAGCACGCGAACATCGTACGTCCCATTCGCCAGCGCGTACGGTGACAGCTGAAGTCGGTTGGCCTCACCGGGGAACGCCTCGTCGTGCTCGATGCTGCCATCCGGTTGCGAGTACAACGCCGGGAACACTTCCTGCTGCAACATGAGCTCGTCGACGCGCACCACGCCCGGTCCACCACGGTCGAACCCGGACTCCTGCACGAACGCATACGCGCGGCGAACCCCGGGCACCACGATCACGGTCTCGTCGATGTCCGTCGTCGCCACGATCGTGACCTCCTCGCGGTCGGATTCGGCGAGCGACACGCTCCCCTTGCCACCCTCACACCGCTTCGACACGTGGCCGAACAGCCCGTCGTAGGCGGACCAGCACGTCACCGGCGTCGGGCGACCGGAGATCCCATCGACCTCGAACCGCCATGGCGTGCTCTGACACTTCACCGCGGACTCGCCGAGATAGCCCTCCTCGACATCGGTGCACGGGATGTCCGGATCGATGATCGAGACCTCGACCACGCGCCTGTTGTCCGCTTCCCAGCGCATGACGACAGCCAGGTTGGAGATCACGGGTGCTGGTGGATCATCGACGCACCCGGCGACGCTCACGAGGACGACGGGCAACCACAAACGGCTCGAGCGCATGACCAGGTGAAGGTGCAAACCGGGGCCCCGGCCAAGTGCGCGACCACCCGTCCCATGGGCGTCAACTCTTCGACACCCATTCCCCACCACCGTCGACGCCGGTGGTCGTCGTCAAGCGATCGACATCGAGCTGCAGGCACCACGTCAGCCAGCCTACCGATCCGCGGCGCGTAGCGCCTCGACGATGGTGGTCACCGCCGGATCGTCGGCCGCCCCCGCGCGCGTCACCAGGTAAATCGCATTGCGCGCGCGGCGCTTGCGATGACGCAGGATCGCGGTGTGCCGGCGGGCGGCGGGGTGACTGGCGCACAGGTCCGGAACGATCGACCAGCCGCGACCCGCTCCCACGGTAGCGACCACCTCCTCGAGCTCCTCGAAGTGATACGAGCTGTCGAGCGACCGGGGCTGGCTGCCGTAGACGGTCTCGAACCAGTGGCCGAACACGTACTCGTACTCGTCGTAGGTGATGCACGGGCGCTCCGCGCATGCGTCCGCGGTGCGCGGCAACCGCTGGGCAGGCTTGCGAGGCACGAGCAGCACCAGCTCCTCGTCCCACACCGCGCGCGTGACGAGGCGACTCGACACCGTCGGCAGGTACACGAAGCCGAGGTCACACGTGCCCTCGTGGAGCGAGGCGAACACTTGCTCGGCGGTCGGGAAGCGCAGCGAGTATCGCACCGAGGTCAGGCGCTCGAGGATCGGGAACAGCACGTACCGGCCAAAGCCACTCACCGAGGCGATCCGGAGCGGGCGGGACGCGATCGTCGTCGGGTCGCGCAGCTCCGCCACCAGCCGCCCGAAGTCGCCGAAGAACCGCTCGCAGACATCGCGCAGCCGGACGCCGGTGGGAGTCATGGTCAGTCGCCGGGTCGTGCGGTCGAACAGCGGCGTACCGAGCTGGTGCTCGAGCTGGCGGATCTGATAGCTGACCGCGGGCTGGGTCTTGTGCAGCAGCTGGGCCGCGCGACTGAAGCTGAGCGCGCGGGCGACCTCGACGAAGGCCTGGAGATAGCGAGGGTCGAGGTCCATCAAGAATTTCTATGCCGCGCATGGAATCTATCAATTTCCCAGCGCGTTCGCGAGCGGGCATGGTACGCGACGTGACGATCCATCCAGCGCTGTGGCTGCTGCTGGCCGCCTGTTCGATGGCGTCCGGCTTGCCGCCGGCTCCGCATGACATGAACCTCGCGACCGACATGGCCGAGGGCGCGCGCCGGTTCTTGACCTCGCTCTCGCAGGACCAGGCGCGCCGTGGCCGGTTCGCGATCGACGACGCGGAGCGCCTCGACTGGCACTACATCCCGCGGCGACGGCCCGGGGTCGCACTCGGCGAGCTGACGCACGCGCAGCGCCACCTCGCCTACGGCTTCCTCGCAACGGCGCTCGATCGACGAGGTCTGCTCAAGGCGAGCGCGATCATGGCACTCGAGGAAGTGCTCCATCAACGCGAGCAAGGGCGCGGCACATTCACGCGCGATGCCGCGGCGTACTTCCTCACGATCTTCGGCGAGCCGTCGACCGGCGCGACCTGGGGCTGGCGGCTCGAAGGTCATCACGTCTCGATCAACATGACGCTGGTCGATGGGGTGTACCCGCGCGCGGCACCGGTGTTCCTCGGCGCGGCGCCGTCGGTCGTCACGACGGGCCTGCTCGCCGGGACGCGCGTGCTCGGCCGCGAGGAGGAGCTCGGGTTTCGGCTGGTGGGCAGCCTGGACCCCGGCCAGCGACGCGAGGCGATCATCCGCGCGACCGCACCCGACGACATCCTCGCCGCGCCCGGTGTCGCGCTTGTCGAGCTCCCGGGCCTGGTGGCGACCCGGATGACGGCCGCACAACGCACGCTCCTCGGCGCGCTGCTCGCCGAGATCGTCGAGAACCTGCCGCGCGAGCAAGCCGATCGCGAACGCGCCCGGCTGGTCGGTCGCGGGCTCGACCCGCTCGTGTTCAGCTGGGCCGGCGGCATCGAGCCCGGGAAACCCCACTACTTCCGGATCACGGGACCGAGCTTCCTGTACGAATACGACAACACGCAGCAGGGCGCGACCCACGTCCACACCGTGTGGCACGCGCGCGCAGCGGTCGGTGGCGACTTCGGCATCGATCTCTTGCGCGACCACTATCGGAATCACTCCCACGGAGCGCAGCGATGATACGCATCATGATCCTGTTCCTGGCCACCCTCGGCTGTCGAGAGACCCGGCCGCCACGCGACTTCAACGCGGTCCTGCATGGCGAATGGAGCGCACCGGTGAAGCCGTTCCGCGTGGTCGGCAACATCTACTACGTCGGCGCGAAGAACATCGCGTCGTATCTGCTGACGTCCGCCGAGGGCCACGTGCTGATCGACAGCGGGACGCGAGAGATGGCGCCTGTGGTGCAGCGCAACATCGAGCAGCTCGGGTTTCAGCTCCGCGACGTGAAGATCCTGCTCAACAGCCACGCGCACTATGACCACGTGCAGAGCCACGCGGCGCTGAAGCGGCTGACCGGCGCCCGCGTGCTCGTGATGCACGAGGATGCCGAGGCTGTCCGGACCGGCGTCGATCGCTCGCCGCTCGGCGACGAGGGATGGGAGCCGGTCGTGGTCGATGGCGAGCTGCGGGATGACGAGACCGTCACGCTCGGCGACACCACGCTGCGCGCGATCCTCGCGCCCGGTCACACGCCGGGTTGCACCGTGTGGACCACGACCACGCGCGACACCGCCCGGACCTACGAGGTCGTGTTCTACGGCTGCGTCCGACCGAACGACGAGGTCAAGCTGGTCGGCAACGCACGGTTCCCGCGGCTGATCGAGCAGACGCAGGACACGTTCCGCCGCATGACGACGCTGACCCCCGACATCTACCTGACGATGCATCCCGAGCAGCAGTTCGCCGGCAAGCTCGACGCGCTCGTGGCTGGCACGCGCCCCCACCCGCTCGACGACCGTGCGGCGTGGCCCGCGCTGATTCACGAGTACGAGACCGAATTCGCCGAGCGCGTGGCCCGCGCACGCCGTGAACCTGCGCGTTGAGCTGGCCGCGACGAGCGCGCCCGGGCACGATGCGGCATGCGACGCGGGAGCGTGACCGCCACCATCCCGGCCAGCGCCGCGGCCGTGTTCGCGTTGGTCCATGACTACGGTCGCCGGCTCGAATGGGACACGCTGCTCCGGGCGGCATATCTCGAGCCCGGTCATCCCGTGGCGGCGAAGGGCGCGATCAGCGTGTGCGTCGGGCGCCGCACCCTCGGTGGGCTCGCCTTGCGAACCCGCTACGTCGCGTTCGATCCGCCGAAGGTCGCCGCGGTCGAGATGATCAACGCCCCGCCGTTGTTCGCGACCTGGGCAGCCTCGATCCGCCACGTCGAGCTCGGTCCCGACGAATCTCGCATCACGTACACGTTCCACTTCCGCGCCCGGCCCCGCTGGCTGGCGTGGCTGTTCGAGCCGATCATGCTGGTCATGTTTCGGTGGGAGACGCGCAAGCGGCTGCGCGCGCTGAGCGCACACTTTCAGCGCTGACGGCTGCACATCAACAGTTTCCATGGTAGTGAACTATTGCCATGACGAAGCTCTACACCGGAAGTTGCCACTGTGGCGCGGTCGCGTTCGAGATCAGCGTCGACCTCGCGACCGAGACCAGCCGCTGCAACTGCTCGATCTGCACGAAGACGCGACTCTGGAAGGTCGGCGCGCCGGCCGCGGACTTCCGGCTCGTGCGGGGCGAGGACTCGCTCGCGGACTATCGGTTCGGTGACCAGAAGATCCTCCACCAGTTCTGCCGCGTGTGCGGCGTCAAGCTGTTCGGATCCGGCACCGGCGAGGACGGACCGTTTACCGTGGTCAGCGTCGCGACCCTGGATGCCACCGAGCCGGAGCTCGCGGACGCGAAGATCACGTACCAGGACGGTCGTACCGGGTCGTTCGACCGCGAGCCGCCCGAGCACCGCTACCTGTGACCGCGGATGACCAGGTCGGCCGCACGTTCGCGGCGCTCACCGATCCAACGCGGCGCGCGATCTTGCTCCGGCTCGAGCGCGGCGTGGCGACCATCGGCGAGCTCGCCGCACCGTTCGAGATCAAGTTGCCCGCGGTGATGAAGCACCTCGACGTGCTGCACGACGCTGGTCTGATCTCGCGCGAGAAGCGCGGCCGCACGGTGTCGATCACGCTCGAGCCAAAGCCGATGCGCGATGCGATGCGCTGGCTCGCCCGCTACGAACGGTTCTGGACCCCGCGGCTCGATCGACTGGTCGAGCACGCGGAGGCCCGCGAGACCCAACTGAAGAGGAAGCAATGAGCTCGTTGACCATCGTTCGCAAGATCAAGGCCCGCCCATCCGTGGTGTTCGAGGCGGTGAGCACCCCGGAAGGCCTGCGCCAGTGGATCGGGCCAGATGACGGGCCGGTCCTCGTCGCCGAAGCGGATCCCCGCACGGGCGGGAGATTTCTGGTGCGGTTCCAGATGCTCGACGGGACCGAGCACGAGGCCGGTGGCGAGTACGTCGAGGTCACCCCGCCCTCCCGCCTGGTGATGACCTGGCAGTGGCGCAACGAGCCGGAGACTTCGCGTGTCGAGATCAGCTTGCGCGAGATCGCCGAGGGCACCGAGCTGACGTTCACCCACGCTCAGCTGCCGAGCGAGGGCAGCGCGGACAGCCACCGCAAAGGTTGGAACGGCTCGCTCGACAAGCTGGTGCGCGCAGTGGACGGCAAGCCCGCATGACCGCGATACCTATTCGATCTTGCGCACGAACGTCGCGACCGGCTTTCCGCCGGCACCGATCTCGATCTCGAACATGTGCATGATCTGGCCGTGGTTCTTCGGGTTGTCCTGCCCGCCCGAGAACTCCCACGTATTGACCGCCATCATCATCGCGCCGGACTCGTCGCGATAGAACGTCGGCGTCCCGGGCCCGAACATGTCGAGCTCGGATCGGCTCGCGAGCCACGGCTTGTCGACCGTCTGCTTGACGCAGGGGCCCTGGAGGCTTGCGCCACAGTCGGCGTACCCCACGCCGTAGGTGTCGTTGCGGTACGAGCCGCCGGAGTAGAAGACATACCAGCGCTTCTCGCCATTCGCGTCGAGCCGGACGAGCCCGGCGTTCTCCATCACGGGCTCTTCCCAGCCCCCGAGTGTGATCCGGGTCTGCTCGATCCACGTGCTGTCGGGTGCGAAGTAGCGACCAAACTCGCCGAGCTCGCGGATCGAGATCGTGTTGTTACCGCCCGACTCGTCGACTCGCGCGAGCAGGTGCCAGTCACCCTGCGCGTCGCGCACCGGATAGGCGTCGATCGCCCACAGGCCGCGCTCCGGGCACACCAGCGGGCCCGCGAAGTCGTCGACGAACGGTCCGTCGGCGCTCGTCGCATGCGCCCGGAAGATGCACATGTGACGCTCGGTGCCGGCCTGCACCGCGGTGTAATAGATCATCCACTGTCCGTCGGCGATCTTCGCCGCGCCGGGCCCAGACCGAACCGTCCTGCACCGCGAGGTCGTTGAGCCGCGGTAGCGCCTCGCCGATCCGCTGCCAGGTCTGGCCGTTGTCGTCGGACCGCGCGTGGGTGACGTTGACCCGCTCGCCCTGGAACGCCTGGAGCGCGAAGTACGCGTGCAGCTGGTCGCCGTCGCGGATGATGGTCGGCGATCCGAAGCGACCATGGAATGGTGGCAACGCCTGCTCGGACATCAGCAGGTCGTCGTCGGGCTCGGGCTCCCCGGCTCCGCAGGCGGTGACGGCGAGCAGCAGCGAGGTCGCGACGAGTCGAACCATGTGCCGCGTTCAGCAAGCGGGATGCCACCAGCCAAGCGTGCGCCATCGTTGATAGGTATCGGCGACCTGTAGCGGCGGACGTTACAGGTGCCCACGCCACGCGAAGCGGGTAAGGTCGTCGCATGGGCCGCTCGCTCGCGCTGATCTGGCTGGTCGCCTGTGGACCCGGCGGGACCAGCAAGCCCGCCGGCACGACCAACGATCCGGTCGAGGTCTGCGAGCGCGTCGCCGACGTGTGTCGGATCGACAAGGCCAAGCTCGGCGTGTGCACGCAGCGGCGCGACGGCTCCGGGTTGTCCTGCGCCTCGCAGCACTAACGACGCCACGCGCGACCACCTGCGTGCTGCATCGTCAGCCCGGGCGAGCTGACGAAGCCGGTGGTCGTCGGCATCACGACGGCGTGCCGTTCCCGGGGTCGAGGACCGAACGTTGGCGAAACCACTGACCATCCGGTCAGTATCAGGGTGGTCGCGTACGTTCAACCTCCGTGCTGGCTCGGTTCTGCTGCCTCGATCTCGACACGTTCTTCGTCTCCGTCGAGCGCCTGCTGGACCCGAGCCTGTGCGGCAAGCCGGTGGTGGTCGGCGGTCACCGCGGTGGCACCGGCGTCGTGACCTCGGCGAGCTACGAGGCGCGCGTGTTCGGAGTGCGCTCGGGGATGTCGATCCGCGAGGCGTCGGAGCGCGCGCCGCGGGAGGCGGTGTTCGTTCCGGGCCACGGCAAGGTCTACGGCGAGTACTCGCAGCGGGCGCGCGAGATCGTCGAGCGGTTCAGTCCCGTCGTGGTCGCCGCGAGCATCGACGAGCACTATGTCGACTTCCGTGGCTGCGAGCGCATGTACCGCCAGCCCGAGGACCGCAATGACGACGCCACCATCCTGCGCGTGGTGCGCGAGATGACCGGCGCGATCGATCGCGAGCTCGGGTTGCCTGCGAGCGCGGGCATCGCCACCACCAAGTCGATGGCGAAGGTCGCGAGCGCGCTGGCCAAGCCGCGCGGCGTGCTCCTGGTCGTTGCGGGCACCGAGGCCGCCACGCTCGGCCCGCTCGCGGTCCGCAAGCTGCCGGGGATCGGCCCGGTCTCGGAGACCCGGCTGCGCACGCTCGGCATCGAGACGCTCGCGCAGCTGGTCGACGCGCCCGAGGCACTGCTGCGCCCGATCTTCGGCGCGTACACCGCGGGCATCCGGCGCGCCGCGCGTGGCGAAGGCGCCGCCGAGCTCGGCCACGAGCGACCCGCATTTCGCGAGTACGATCCGCGGGGCGCGTGCAGCGGCACGATCTCCAACGAGCGCACGTTCGCCGAGGTCACAGGTGAGACCACCGCCGCGGTGCTGTCCGAGCTGTGCGAGCGCGTGTGCTCGCGCGCGCGCAAGCGTGGCGTGCTCGCCGGTCAGGTGACGCTGAAGCTGCGCTACACCGACTTCGACACGATCAGCCGCGGTCGCACGATCATCCCGACGAGTGACGAGCTCGAGCTGTACCGGATCGTCCGCGAGATCTACCGTGAGGCGCGGACGCGCGCATTGCCGATCCGGCTGCTCGGGGTCGCGCTCGCGAAGCTTCGGCTCGACGACGTCCAGCTGGCGCTGTTCGATTCCGGAGATCGTCGCGGTCACGCGGTCGACGACATCCGCGACAAGTTTGGCTACGACGCCGTGCACCTCGCGACCACGCTCGCGCGCAGTCGCCGGCGTCGCGACGACGAGTGAACTATTCTCGACACGTGAACCCGACGATCATCGACTTCAAGCCGTACGTGCCTGCCCGCGAATTCGGGGTCTCCAAGCGGTTCTATCTCGCGCTCGGGTTCGCGATGTCACAGGGTCACGGCGGCACGGCGGACTTCGAGCTGGGTGGGTCGCGGTTCCGGCTGCAGGACTATTACGTCGCCGACTGGGCCAACAACTTCATGCTCGTGATGACGGTCGACGATGTCGAAGCATGGCATCGCCATGTCACGGCCGTGCTCTCCGACCCCCTGCTCGCCAGTGCGCGGGTCGCGCCGATCGAGGCGATCGACGATGCGCGGGTGCTGCACGTCCACGACCCATCGGGTGTGCTGCTGATCTTCGTGCAACGCGCGGCTCGCTGAGCCTCGAGCACGCTGTCAATCCGAGATCTTCCGGGGATCTGCTCGGGCTCGTCGTCGGCGCGGCGGCCTGCCACGGTGGAGCGTGGACGTCCGGCGCAAGCTCGCCATCCTCGCCGACGCTGCGAAGTACGACGCGTCGTGCGCGTCCAGTGGCGCGAAGCGCGCGGGCACGGCCGGCGGCATCGGACACCAGACCGGCAACGGCATCTGTCACAGCTACACGCCGGACGGTCGCTGCGTGTCGCTGCTGAAGATCCTGCTGACCAACAAGTGCACGTTCGATTGCACGTACTGCGTCAACCGGCGGTCGAGCGACATCGAGCGCGCGCAGTTCACGCCCGATGAGGTGGTGGACCTCACGCTCGCGATGTACCGCCGCAACTACATCGAGGGCCTGTTCCTGTCCTCGGGCGTGCTCCGCGACCCCGACTACACGATGGAGCTGGTGACCCGGGTCGCGCGGACCTTGCGCACGACGCAGCGGTTCGGCGGTTACGTGCACCTGAAGGCGGTGGCTGGGGCCTCGCCGGCGCTGCTCGCGGAAGCCGGACGATGGTGCGACCGCCTGAGCGTCAACATCGAGCTACCGACCGCAACCGACCTCGCCGCGCTCGCGCCCGAGAAGCAGGTGCCGTCGATCCACGGCTCGATGACGACGATCCGCGACCATCACGACGACGCGCCGCGCAACTTCGCACCCGCGGGCCAGAGCACGCAGATGATCGTGGGCGCCACGCCGACGCCGGATGCGGCGATCCTCGAGACCTCGCACCGGCTGTACACGACGTACAAGCTACGCCGGGTCTACTACACGGCGTACTCGCCGACCCAGCGCGCGGATACCCGGTTGCCGACCGAGGCGCCGCCGCTCGTTCGCGAGCACCGGCTGTACGAGGCCGACTGGCTGATCCGGCACTACGGGTTTGCGGTCGGCGAGCTCACCACCGCGGACGCGCCGAACCTCGACCCCGAGATCGATCCGAAGCTCGCGTGGGCGCTGCGCAACCGGGCGCGGTTCCCGATCGACGTCAACACAGGCGATCGCGAGCAACTGCTGCGCATCCCGGGGCTCGGGGTCCGCAACGTGGATCGCATCCTCGCGTCACGCCGGCACCGCGCGATCCGGCTCGCCGATCTGGCGCAGCTGCGGGCGCCGATGAAGCACGTCACGCCGTTCGTGATCACCGCGGACCACAACCCGGATGCGTTGCTGATCGACCGGCTCGACCTCCGCGGACGCGTCGCGCCGACGCAGCTGGCGTTCGACTTCGCGCCCTCGGTGCGAGGCGGTCAGCTGTGAGGTCCGCAGTCGCGAGCAGCGACTTCCCGACCTGGCGCATCGCCGCGCGCGCTGCTCGCCGGCGAGGTCGCGCCGCGCGAGGTCACGTGGGTCACCGCAGGCGCCACCCCGAGCCTGTTCGATCAGCCGTACGTGTCCCCGCCGATCGAGGCCGCCGCACAGGTTCCGCGTCGATTCTTTCAGCTGGCCCACGATGCGGTGCTCCATCGCGACCCGAGCACGCACGCGGTGCTGTATCGCGTGCTGTGGCGAATCGCGCACGGCGAGCGCGTGCTCGACGATCCGCTGGATCCCGATGCGCGCCTGCTCGGGCTGCGTGTCGGCGAGATCACGCGCGACCTCCACAAGATGCACGCGTTCGTCCGGTTCCGGCAGGTCGGTGATCAGTTCGTCGCGTGGTACGCGCCCGATCACCACATCGTCGAGCGCGCCGCGCCGTTCTTCCGCGAACGCTTTCACGGCATGGCGTGGACGATCCTGACGCCCGATCGCAGCGTGTCCTGGGATCAGCACGAGCTGATATTTGGCCCCGGTGCCCCGCGCAGCGCGGGCCCTGCCACCGACGATCTCGAGGAGCTGTGGCGGACGTACTACACATCGATCTTCAACCCCGCGCGTGCCAACCCACGCGTCATGCGGCAGCACATGCCCGCGCGATTCTGGCCGCAGCTGCCCGAGACCAGCGTGATCCCGGCGCTGCTCGCCGCCGCGGCGCCCCGGGTCGAGCACATGGTCGATCCGGCCGCGGCCGTCGCCGCGCGGATCGCGGCAGCCAGCGGTGGTGAGCGCGTCACCCTCACGACCCTGCGCGATGCGGCGCGCGGCTGCACCGCATGCGAGCTGTGCGGTCCCGCCACCCAGACCGTGTTTGGCGAAGGCGCATTCGACGCGCAGCTGGTGCTCGTCGGCGAGCAACCGGGCGACGAGGAAGACCGCCGCGGCCGGCCGTTCATCGGTCCGCAGGTCAGGTGTCGACCAGGCGCTCGCCGCGGCCGGGATCGCGCGCGATCGGATCTACGTCACCAACGCGGTCAAACACTTCGGTTTTGCCCGCGGCAAGCAGCGGCTGCACCAGCGCCCGACCGCCGATCAGATCCGCGCGTGCAAGCCGTGGCTCGGTGCAGAGCTCGCCGCGCTCCGGCCGCAGGTGATCGTGTGCCTCGGCGCGAGCGCGGCACACTCGTTGATCGGCTCGCGGTTCAAGATCTCCGAGCACCGCGGGCAGCGGCTCACCACGCGCTGGGCGGAGCACCTGGTCGCGACCCATCACCCGGCGGCGATCCTTCGCGTCGACCCCGGCGACCGTCCTCGGTACGAGGCCGAGCTGCGCGCCGACCTCGCGCTTGCGCGCGGCATGCTCGAAGCCGGTCAGCGATAGCGAATCCGATAGATGTCGAGCTTGCCCGCGCTCGCCTCGGCCCGCTTGCCCGAGAAGTACAGCACCTGGCGGTCCTGGAGATCGATCGACGGTCCCAGCGTGTAGCCGGCCGCGACGTTCACCGTGTTCGCCAGCGGGGTGCCGGCGTCATACCCGGCGGGCCCGCGGCGCGCGACGAACAGCTCGATCGGATCGTTCTCGACATCGGTCGAGCGGGCGAACACGATCGACGTGCCGTCCGCGAGGTACGTCGCATCGAATTCGTCGTGGTCGGCCGTATTGATCGCCCCTGGCAACGGCGTCGCTGCCGCGAACCCGGTGCCACGCGTGGCGGCGAAGTAGAGGTCGTGCTTGCCCGGCGCGCGGTTGGTCGCGAACAGCAGCCCACCACCGTCGAGCGCGGGGCACGGTGCCCACTCGTTGCCGCTGGTATTGATCTCGGGCCCGAGGTGCTCGACCGCACCGAAGCCGGTGGCCGCGACCGGGGCGCGATAGATGTCATCGCCCCCTGCACCACCCGGCCGGTTCGAGAAGAAGTAGACGTAGGCGCCGTCGGCGCTGAACGCTGGATCGAAGTCGTTTGCGGCGGAGTTGAGGCTCGCCGGCTCCGGCGCGCTCCACGTACCGCCCGTCCGCCGGCTGGTCCACAGGTCCCAGCCCCCGGCACCGCCGGGCCGATCGGGCGAGCCCCACATACGGAGCGCGCCGTCGGGGCTGACGGCGAACCGGATCTCGACGTGAGCGCTCGAGACGCCATCGCCAACCAGCTCGGCCGTGCCGTCGAGCGCGAATGGGCTGGGGGACGCGGGTGGCGGCTTCGGCGTCGAGCCGCACGCCGCGATGATCGGGAACCACGCGAGCTTCATGAGGTCCGTCATTGTGCCCGAGGCCTGGACGCAGCGGAGAGCCGCGACGCGAGTAGCGCGCTCGGCCTGCGCGCCGATTCGGCGTGATCGCGTTCCGGCGACCGAGAATCAGCCGGATAGCGCTGGCGCGGGCATTGCTGAACCGGCGGGATGCAAACTCATCTGGTCGCGCGAGTCGTCGTGCTCGCGATCCTGTCCGCCTGCGTGGACCCGACCTTCGATGTCGTCGATGTTGAATCGACCACGTCGTGGTCCGATCTCGATGGCGATGCCTACGGCGACGCCGACGACTGCAGCCCCGCCAGCCCCACCGTCCATCCAAACGCGACGGAGCTGTCGAACGGTATCGACGACAACTGCAACGGTTCGACCGACGAGCCCATGATGGTTTACAGCACGGCGCGGCCGGTCGAGGGCACATCCCCACAGCTCGCGCCGTTCATCCTGCGGATCACGAACGGCGTCACGCTGCAGTACCTCGATCAACTGAACCAGCGGACGATCAAGTACCAGCTCACGTACCAGGCGCTCTCCAACGCGTCGAGTCCGGCCCAGCTATCAGCCGTCGAGTCGCTATCGATTCCAGGGAACTGGCGCCGCAAGGTGTTGCCGTTCCTCGTGCTCGACCCGAATTCCGCGGGCCGCGTGCTGCTCGCGAAGACGGTGTACCGTGTGCGCATCCAGCTGTTCGATGCGGCCGGCTTGCCGCTCGGCGTGCGCTCGGACTGGTTCTACGGCGTGACCGCGGGAACCACCGCGAGCCCCAACAACGTGCTCGAGTGGGGCCGGGTCGACCTCGTGCTGCAAGCACTCGATCAGCTCGGTGACTCGCAGGATGGTCTTGTCGGTCTGGGCGGCTCGCTCGAGCCGAACGGCAGCCGCTATACCGGGTCGGCGCTGTCACCGTTGCATAGCAAGTACAACCCCGGCGACGACTCGGCTTGGTGCGATTGGTTCTATCACTACGTCGGAGTCCGGGTGACCGACCCGCTCGACGGCACCGCCGCGACCCCGGTCGTCGATGGCGGGTCCGCGTTCTGGCACGAGATGAATCCGAACAACGTCAACAACTCGTTCCGCGACCCGATGAACGACGGTTGCGGCTCGTTCAAGCTCATCCCGGGCCGCGTGCCCGAGCCGATCATGCAGGGCTGCCAGGACTACGACCCGGGCGAGATCAACCTCGACACCGCCGACAACGCGTTCTATTCAAACCATCCAAACGACATCTACTACGACGCGATGCGGTCGCTGCCTCGCAACCAGGGGCTCGGCAACTTCCAGGCGATGGACCTCCACGTCGGCATGTTCCTCGCGTTCGACCCGGCCGGCGACGGCAGCAACACCGGCACGGGGACCTCCGGCACGGTGTGGAGCATCGAAGGCAATGCGGACAACCATCACGTCGCGATCATGCACCGCGCCGGCGACGATCCCGACATCAATGGCTTCGGCAAGCTCGACGAGACGATGTTCGAGCTGCGGTGAGGTTCACCACGCGAGCGAACACCATCACGGCGAGCGCACGGTTCACTGCTTCGCAGGCTATCGCAAACGGCGGCCGTGCGAAGGTCGCCCGTCGCGGGCAGCGGCGATCGCGTCGAGGATCGGCGTGACGACGTCGAGATCGAGTCGCGCCTGGTGGACCGCGACGAACGCCTGCATCGTCTGGTCGAGCGCGGCGAGGCTCGCCTCGACCGCATCGAGCTGGCGGCGCTGGTGGAGCTCTCGCCGCAGGATGTCGCACAGGTAGTGGACGCAGCGGCCCGGGCGATGCGTCACCTCGAGCGTGCAGCCCGTCGGACCGCGAAACGCGCAGCCCGCGTGGTCGTCGGCGCCCGCGGGTGGCACGAGGTGCCGGGGCCGGGTACCGGCGTGCGCGAGCGCAGCGAGCTCGTTGTCGTCGAACAGGTCCGCCGTGACGCCGGCGCAACAGTCTCCGCCATCGTAGCCACCGCGTGGCCACGGCTGGCCGGTCGCGCACGTGCGGCACGACGAAACCGCCGTTAGCTCCGCCGCAACCGCGAGCTTGCGCGCGAGCACCGTGCGCGCGAGCTCGCGTTCCTCGTCGGCGACCTCGCGTGCGAGCTCGTCCCGCAGCCGCCGCCGGAGCGCGATCAACTCGCCGGCCCGCGATCGCGGCTGGCGGATCTTGATCAACAGGCGCTCGACGGCGATCAGCACGCCGCCACCGTAGCACTAGGCGCCGGGCGCCGACGCCCGCTACTTCGCCAGACCCTGCTCCTCCATCACCGCGGCGTTGCGCGCATCGGCGCGTTGCAGCGCGGGCCGCTGACCGAGCCGCTCGTCGTACGCGAGGAACGACGGCCGGGTATCGATCATCTTGAACTTCAGCATGAAGCGGAGCGTGCCGCCGAGGATGACGTCGGCCATCGAGAACGTGTCTCCGAGGACGAAGTCGCGTCCCTTGAGGGCGGTCTCGATCGCTTGCACCATCACGTCGTACTCGCCCCACCCGACCTGCCCCGGCTTGCACTCCCACTTGCTGGAGTTGGCGATCGAGCCCGGCTCGATCACCGACGGCGCGAACAGCGACCACCGCAGGTACGTCCCGCGCTTCGGGTCGTCAAACGCCGGGGCGAGCTTGCCGATCGAGTAGCGATCCGCGAGGTAGAGACAGATCGCCGCCGCCTCGGTCACCACGGCCTCGCCGTCGGTGAGGATCGGCAACTTGCCCATCGGGTTGATCGCCAGGATGTCGGTCGCCTTCTGGTCGCCCTTCATCAGGTTGACGAACTTCAGCTCGTACGGCTGACCGATCTCCTCGAGGGCCCAGATCGTGCCAGCGGCACGCGAGAACGGGTGGTGATAGAGCGTGATCATCCGCGGAGCATAGCCACGGACCCACACGGGCGCAGGCGTTGCCGCGCGCGATCTCAGGCGGATCCGACCAACGTGATCGCGGCGATCTCGCACCTCGTGCCGACGCGGAGCGGCGGGCCCCAATAACCGGTGCCTTCGCTGACGTACAGCCACGTGCGGCCGAACCGCGCGAGGCCCGCGACCTTCGGATCGAACAGTCGCGCGAGCCAGCCCAGCGGGAGCATCTGACCTCCGTGCGTGTGGCCGGAGAGCTGGAGATCGACGCCGGCCTTGCTCGCGCGGGTGATCGTGCGCGGATGGTGTGCGAGCAGCACGAGCGGGAGCCCGGGGTCGCGACCGGCGACCGCGCGCGGGACGTCCTCGGCGGCGCTGGAATCGTCGACGCCGGCGAGCTCGAACGCGCCGGCGATCGTGACATGCTCGTTGCGCAGGATCCGGATCCCGAGCGAGCGCAGGTGCTCGAGCCACGGCTCCGGGTTCCAGTAGTACTCGTGATTGCCCGTGACCGCGTAGACGCCGTCGCGGGCACGCAGCTCCCGGAGCGGCTCGATGTGGTGCTGGAGCTCGGACAGCTTGCCGTCGACGAGGTCGCCGGTGATCACGACCAGGTCGGGCGATAGCGCATTGACGCGACGGACCAGCAGCTCGGCGAACTCGCGGCCGATCATCGGGCCGATGTGGACGTCCGTCAGGTGCACGACCGTGTACGAGGGGACGCCCAGCCGCTCGAGCGGGATCCGCACCCGGCGAACGAGCGGGCCGCGTGCCACCTGCAGCAGGCCGCCGATCACGACCGCGATCGAGACCAGTCCCGCGACGATCGCCGCCAGCCGGGCGGGCGCCCCGAAGGCAGTCGCGAGGTGGCTCGCGGCCGCACCGAGCAGGAAGTAGGTCGCGAAGCCGAACCACAGGTAGCCGACCAGCAACCACGGGCGCGCCGCCTCGCGAGATAGCTTCCGCCCGATCAGCACGGTCATCGGAAACGAGGGGCCGAGGATCACGATCAGCGCGGTCCCGACCTGCCACCACGGCGACGGCAGCGGCCACGCGAGCCGCCACCAGATGTACACGTGCACCGCGGCGAGGATCGCCAGCACGGTCAGCAGACGGCGTCGCACCGTCACGTGCTTAGCATCCAGCCGTACCGGCCGCACGCAGCAGCGTGGCGACCAGCCCATCCGGTGAGGCTGCCGCGAAGTACGCGACGTCGGCGACGATCACCAGCTTCCCGCGTGCGCGCGAGATGCTCACATTGACGAGGTTCGGTGCCTCGGTCACCAGCGCGCTCGGTCGCATCGGCGCGGCATCGACCAGGTCGAGGATGATCGCGTCGCACTCGCGGCCTTGAAACCGATGGATGGTGTTGCACTCGACCGCCTCGGCGATCCCGCGCGCTGCGAGCAAGCGCCGGATCTCGCCCGCCTGCGCGGCATACGGAGTGATCACGCCGATCGAGGTGATGCCGGCGCGCACGCACTCGAGTGCGAGCCCGGCCGTGATCTCGGCCGAGGCGCGGTTGATCCGCGAGCTACCCTTCGCGGACCGCTCGCAGGTCGTCCGGCCCTCGGTGTCGACCACCGTGATCGGCGCGCCGGCGAAGGGAGCCCGCGCGGCGATCGCTTCGGTCGCGACTCGATCCGCGCCGTGGCTCAGCCTGCCGCCGTAGAACAGGCCGCCGACCAGCGCGCCGATCGCGGGATGCATGCGGTACTGCACCTCGAGCATGGCGACCACCTCCGACCGTGCCGGATCCGGGATCGCGACCTCGAACACGTTGCGGCCGATCGTGCGGCGCACCAGCTCGTCGTTCGATTGTACGATCGGCGGCAGCTGGCGAGGATCACCGACCACGATCGCGCGTCGCGTGCACAGGCACGCTGCGTAGAACAGCGCGGGTAACGTCGCCATGCCAGCCTCCTCGGCGATCAGCACGTCGAACCGTTGCCCGGCCATCACCGCTGCGAGGTGGGCGTTGGTCAGCGTGCACATCACGACCCGTGCGCCGCCGACGATCCGTGCCTCGAGGTCGCGATCCGCGGCGGTGTGCGCGGCGACCCGCGCCTTCGCGAGCACCTGGACGCGTGCGAGGCGCTCCAGGCGGAGCTCGATCGCACGCAGCTGACCCGCCGCCGGCAGGTCGGCGATGACCTCGGCGAGACCTGCCGCGAACAGGCGCGAGAGCGCCGCGACGCGCAGGCGCGGTGCGGGCGCCGTGAACAGCGACTGCTGCGCGTCGACCGCCGGTGCGAGCTCCGCCGCGAGCGCCTGACCGAATCGGATCAGCTGCACGACGTCGCCGATCCGTGCCCGCAGGCGATCGACCGTGGTGCGATGCGCGCCGTGCATTCGATCGACGACATCGCCGAGCTCGGCGCCAAACGTGTCCGCGCTGCTGCGCCCGAGCCGGACCAAGGACCCCGCTTCGACCGCGGGAGCGAACCACGGCCGGTTCGAGAGCTTGGCCAGGATCTGATCGATCGCCGCGTTCGTCGTCGACGCGAGCAAGATCCGCTGATCCTGCGCGAGCAGCTCCTCGACGACATGCGTCAGGGTGACCGTCTTTCCGGTGCCGGGTGGACCCCAGATGAACGCGAGGTCGCTGTCGCTGCACAGCTGGACCGCCGTCCGCTGGCTGGCATCGAGCGCACCGTGGTCGCAGCGCAGCACGGTTGGTGTGCGCGTATGGGGTTGCTTGCCGAACAGTCGCAGAGCGACGGCCACTGCATGACGATCGACGTCGAGCTCGTCGAGCGCCTGCAGCAGCCGGTCGTAGAGAAACCACGGCGCGACGACCAGCACGATCGGTGCGGAGTCGATGTCGATCGCCTGGGTCGCCGTCAGGGTCAGCCGCGCATCCTCGCAGCGCTCGACGACGATCCGCTGCTCGCCGCGCGGCGATCGCAGCGAGCACACGGTGCCGGGCGCGAGCCGGTCACCCGACGTCGCGAGCTCGAAGCCGTAGCGCAGCGCTCCCGTCTGCTCGCCGCGCGCCAGCGGGATCTCGAACGCCGCGGCGGAATCGTGCATCGCCGCGAGCTCGCCCTCGATGCCGCGCTTGAACGCCGCCACGAATCGCGCGAGCAGGTCCCTCATGGCCGCGCCACTGTGCGCGATCGGTCACGATCTGAACAGCCGGAGATCTGCTGCTCGCGGCACGGACCTCGGCAGGGGATTGGTCCTGGTCGCCGTCGGCGCGTTCGGACCCGGCGCTTCCCGCGCCGCAGGATTTGGTCTACAAATGCCCGCAAGCGCGCATGGTGCAAGTGCCGGCTGTGTCACGGCGCACGACAAAGATCGGGCGTGAAGCACTCGGCCGATTTCGCGAGAAGCGTGGTATCTAGGGGGCGATGGGCGCGCTCGATGGCACTGCACTCCTCCTCGTGGACGATGACGAGGACAGCGTGTTCCTGCTCGCGATCGGGCTGCGCCGCCACGGCGCGCAGGTCGAGACCGCGCTGACCTTCGAGGACGCGCTCGAGTCGCTGACCACCCGTACGCCAGACGTCCTGGTGTCCGATCTCCAGCTCGGCCCTCGCGACGGCAACGAGCTGATCCGGCTCGCGCGGAACCGGCCCGGCCTCGAGCGGTTGCCCGCGATCGCCCTCACCGGTCATGGCCGGCAGTCGCACCGCGACGAGGCGTTCGGTGCGGGGTACGCGAAGCTCCTGCTCAAGCCGGCCTCGATCAACGACCTCGTTTCTGCCGTGCTGGCGCTCGTGCAAGCGCCGAAGCCGGTGCCCGAGACGCCGTCGGATGTCCGCGACCTGCTCGCGCAGCTGAGCGAGGCCTCGCCGTGTCGCTTCACCTCGCTGCTCCGGTTCGCAAACGACGACACGCTGGCGAGTGTGTGGACCTTCGATCGCGAGAACCCGCAGGTCGACCCGTTTCCTCTCGGGCTGCCGATCACCGCGTCCTACTGCACGCTCGTGCGCGCGGCGCGCGAGTCGTACACGATCGAGAACGCCGCGACGGATCCGAGAACCACCGCGCATCCCAAGCGCGACGAGCTCGCGTCGTATGTCGGTGTCCCGGTCTGGGCCTCCGATGGCTCGATGTTCGGCACCCTGTGCACCTTCGATGCGCAGCCGCTGAGGCTCGACGAGTCGGTGCGCGACGCGTTCGAACGCGCGTCCCGCACGATCGAGTCCCTGCTGATCACGCTGGCCGACGCGCCGGTCGCGGCCTGACCGCACATCGCCATCGTCCGCAACGTTTCTTCATCCACCGGGGCAGACGGTAGAAGCTACGGTCGACCGCGATGCTGACGACGGCCACGCTTCACGTCCACGCCTGGCTGCGCTGGCTGTTGCTCGTGCTCGCACTCGTGGTGCTCGTGCGTGCGGTGCACGGCTGGCGACGTGGGCGGAGCTGGGCGCCGCTCGACGACCGCCTGGCACGCGTGTTCATCGGGCTCGCCGATCTGCAGATGCTCGCCGGGCTGGTCATGATGCTATGGACCTCGCCGCTGGTCGCGGCCGCCTGGCAGGCCGGGCTGTCGGCGATGCTCGAGCAACCCGCCCTGCTCGTGTTCGGGCTCGTCCATCCGCTCGGGATGTTCGTCGCGATCGCGGTGATCCACGCCGCGCACGGCCGCGCGGAGCGGATCGCCGACGTTCGGATCCGCCACCGCACGATCGCGATCGGGGTCGGCGCCTGGTTCGTGATCGTGCTCGCGCTGATCCCGTGGCCATTCGTACCGTGGGGCCGTCCGCTCGCGCGGATCGGGCTGCCCGGCGCCGGCGCGCCGGCGTCGCCCCGCGCCCCTCGCTCCGCCGCCGACCTTCCTCGCGCGCTGCGCGTCCTGTCACGGCAGCGGCGGCGGTGGCGATGGCCCCGCGAGTGCCGGGCTCGTCCCGCGCCCGCGCGCGTTCGCCGATCCGGTGTGGCAGCGCGCCACCTCGGACACGCGGATGCGTTCAGCGATCACCTTCGGCGGTGCGTCGATCGGCCTCGGTGCTGCGATGCCCGCACATGGTGATCTGTCTCGCGCCGAGCTCGATGCGCTCGTCGTGTTCATCCGTTCGCTCGGCGAGGCTCCATGACGCTACTACCCACCGCACGCGTTTTGGCTCGAGCGCGAGATCCGGCGCGGCAGGTTTCCGCGCTGGCACCCTGCTGGCGGGCTGCCACGGGGTCAGAGCGGTCAGCCAACCAACGCGATCTCCCCGTCCCCTCATGTCCTGCCCGCGGATGCGACGCTTCGTTCGCTTCACCGCTTCGCTCGCTTCACCGGCTTCGAGGCCCGCTTCACCGGCTTCGGTCGGTTCGCCGGCTTTGCCCGCTTCGGCTTCGCCGGCTTGCGCGGCAGCTTCGCGGCGAGCACGAAGGCGAGCGCGATCCAGCGCCGGAGCTCGTCCGGGTCGTCCATCAGGTCGGCCGGCAACATCACCTTCTGGCTCTTGCGACCGTCGCCCATCGGCTCGAAGTACGCGGCACCGTCGAGCGCGAGGGCCTCGGACCGCTGGGGCTCCGGCAACGCGAGCATCACCGACCGGCCGAACAGGCCGGCGAAGACGTGGCCATTGACCTTCGCGGCGACGCCGCCGAACAGCGGCATCGTGGTGACCCTGCGGTCGGCAGGCAACGCCGCGCGAAACAGCGGGTGGTGCTCGGGCGGAACCTTGATCCAGGGCATGGCCCGCGGGATCGTACCCTCCCTACACCTTCACGGAGCGCCCGGACCGCGCGGCATCGCCGCGATCGAGGAAGGCGCCGGTCGCTCGCGGCCGCTCGGTGCGGCACCACTCGCTCCAGCTCCCGACGTAGAGCGCGGCACCCGGCAGTCCCGCGTGCTCGAGCGCGAGCAGTGTGTGGCACGCCGTGACGCCGCTGCCACAGTGCACGATCACCTGCGATGGCGGCGTGTCGCCGAGCGCACGGTCGTAGATCTCACGCAGCTCCTCGACTGACTTGAACCTGTCATCCGGCCCGAGGTTCGCGACGTACGGGATGTTAATCGCACCCGGGATGTGGCCCGCGACCGGATCGAATGGCTCGGTGTCGCCGCGAAACCGCTCGCCGCTGCGGACGTCGATCACCTTCCAGGCGCGCGACGCACGGCGGATCTCCACCGCATCTGCATCGAGTGTCGGCAACACCCGCCGTGGTTGGGATACGGCGGCGCCGCGGTCCTGCTGGCGTACTGGTGTGACCGTCGAGCTCGGGCACCGCGGCCAGTCCACCGTCGACTACGCGCACGCGCGGGTGACCGATCGCGCGCAGCATCCACCACAGCCGCGCCGCAGCGTTGGCGCCGGCGGCGGCATCGTAGATCACGACGTCGCTCGTCTCCGTGATCCCGAGCGACCCGAGCCAGTGCGTGAACGCGTCCGCGCTCGGCAGCGGATGGCGCCCGCCCTGGGCCGGATCGTGGCCGGGCGCGTGCGCGGTGCTCAGATCGCGCTCGAGGTCGGCGTGCAGCGCGCCGCGAAGGTGACCCGCATCGAGGCCGCCGCCGGCGGGCGTCGAGCAGCGTCAGCCCCGCGAGACCGGCGCGCAGCTCGTCGGGCGAGATCAGGGGCGAGATCCGAGGCCATGGCGCAGGATACGCCACGCTCGTTATAATGGCCGGATGGCCGACCATGAGGTGCCGGAGTGGAAGCTGCGCGCGGCGGCGATTCCCGGGCTCGTGCTGGTCGCGCTCGCGTTCCACGCGTGGGAGCTCGGCCACTTCATGCAGCGCACCGCGCTCAGCATGCCGTTGCACGAGGTTGGCCATGCGGCGACCGGGTGGTGGTGCGGGTTCGATGCGATCCCGACGCTGTGGAAGACGCTGATCCCCGAGACCCGCGGCGTGATCATGATGCTGGTGATCGCCGCGGGCTGCGGCTGGCTGGTGTATCGCGGGTGGCGCACCCAGCAGCTGTGGCTCGGCGGCGTGGGGCTCGCGCTCGGGGCGCTGCAGTTCCTCGGGACCACCGCGTCGCTCGAGACCGCGCAGGTCTTGATCACGTTCGGCGGTGACGCCGGCGCGATGGTGCTCGGCACCGTGCTGATGATGACGTTCTTCGTCGGGCCGGACTCGCGGCTCCGCCATGGTGGGCTGCGCTGGGGCCTCGCCGGGATCGGGGCGGCAGGTTTCGTCGACACGTTCGCGACCTGGTGGAGTGCGCGCTCGGACACCGACGTGATCCCGTTTGGCGAGATCGAAGGCGTCGGGCTGTCCGATCCGTCGAAGCTGCAGGAGGTCCACGGCTGGTCGACCTTGCAGCTGGTCGATCGCTACGTGCTGGTCGGTGTCGTGTGCCTGATCGCGCTGACGACCGTGTACGTGTGGGCCGTGCGCGATGCGCGCCGCAGCGTGATCACTCGGTGACGGTGAACGCCTTGATCACGGCCATGTGCTGCATCGCGGACGCGCCGCTATCGGACTGACGCGCCGGCGCGACGTCGGACAGCGGCGAGTAGACGCGGGTCTCGCACACCACCCCGGCGGGGAACGAGCGCGCGCCGATCACGACTGGGACGCGCTTGGCCTCGAGGTCGGCGTCGTTCATGACCCAGTCGTACGGGTTATTCCGCCCCGCATTGGTTTCGGAGGTCCCGGCCATGTCGGCCGGATATGGACCGCCGACGACCGCGACGCTGCCGAGGCCGCGCTGGCCGCCGCCACCGACGAGCGCGGGCTCGTCGCGGCGATACGTGTTGAGGTCGCCGCCGATCACGAGGTAGTCGCCCGCCGGAATCGTGGCCTCGATGTAGCCCACCAGCTGGTCGGCCTCCGCCAGCCGCCGGTCGGCCTCGCCGCTCGAGGCCTTGAGGTGGATGCTGACGACCCACAGGTTGATCGGGCCCGGGATGTCGATGCACGCGTAGGTGAACTCGCGATCGCTGAGGTCGAAGATGTCCCACTCCCCCGGCGGACTGCCGGCGCAGAACGGGTACCGGCTGATCACGCCGTTCGCGATCCGACCCGTGCCGCGAAAGTAGACGTAGGTCGGGCCGAACATCGACATCAGCGCGTCGAAGTCGCTCGCGGTGTTGCTGCGAAAGTTCATCTCCTGGACCGCGACGATGTCGGGCTTGAGCGCCCGGAAGATCCGCAGACCGGGACCCTCGAACGGTCCATCGGTCTCCTCGTACGTCTGGCCCGAGCCGCTCGTGGTGTTGGCCGCCATCACGGTGAACGTGATGTCCTGCGGGTTGTCGAACGTCCAGCTCGCGGTGTCGGGGGTGGCGTCGGAGTTGCCAGCACCGTCGCGTGCGCGAACCTCGAACACGTGCGCGCCGAAACCAACCCGGCCGAGCTGCCGGGGCGAGGTGCACGCGGCGAACGCGGCGCCGTCGAACCTGCACTCGACTGTCGCATCCGCGTCACCGGCTACGAACTCGAAGGTCGGCTCGGAGTCGAGCCCCGGCCCCGACGTGATCGTCGTCTCGGGAGCGAGGTTGTCGAGCGTGAACAGCCGGCTCGCCGGGCTGGGATCGACGCCAGTCGCCGTCGCGGCGACGACCTCGAACGTGTGAGCACCATCGCCGAGCCCGGTGTACGCCGCCGGGGAGGTGCAGCTCTCGAACGCATCGTCATCGAGCCGGCAGCGGAACGTGCTCGCGATCGAGGCGCGGAACTCGAACGCCACGTCCTGACCACGCAGCATCCCCGACGGACCGTCGGTGATCTCGGTGTCCGGAACGTTCGGATCCGGGTCCGGATCGGGGTCGGGGTCCGACGCGCACGCGGTGAGGACAGCCAGCAGGATCGGGAAGCGCAACTGACCCCCACCATAGCCAACCGAACCCGCCACGTGTCGGCGATAAGGTGAGCCAGCTGTTGTCCGCGGCTCACCGACCGTAACTACAAGTCCTCGATCTTGAGCCTCACGGGCAGGCCGTAGACCGCGGCGGCACACAACGGCCCTCCGGGGCAGTAGCTGGCGCGCTGGGCCGAGATCTCGACGTACGGGGAGGACTGGCCCCCGACGATCTGGGTCCGCATCACGCATCCCGACGCGGTCCACTCTGCATTGTTCGTGGTGGTCGCGATCGCCAGCCCGGCGCTGCTGGACTTGTAAGTCCGAACGGTCAGGCTCGTCGAAACGCAGCCGAGCGCGGTGGTTGGTAGGGTGGACGTCGGCATGTAGACGTCCATGGTGCCCGGATTCCCCTGTGCGGGGTTCGCGAGCCGGACGACATAGTTGGCGCAGGTCGTGGTTCCGTAGTCAGTGATCGAACGGATGATCGTGATCGAACCGTCGGGGTTGAACCCGTACCGGTAGTCGTACGGCGGGGGCGAGCTGGAGGGCCCGCACAGCGCGGACTCCGTGGTGGACACCGAGGGCTCGGTGTTGTCGGCGTCGTCGGCGCCGTCGGTGACGCACGCCGCGACAGGGATCGAGAGACAGAGGAGCATGAGGGTACGCATGGGGTGTGCCTTTCGAGCCGAGAGCTAGTTGGGAGATTCCTGGACGTAGACCCACCCGCGCGCCTGGAACGGCAGGCCGTACGTGGTCACGGTGAAGCCACCCGACGGGTACGAGCGCTTGGTCGTGATGTGGATCCGGGCGTTGCTGGTGGTGTGGGTGGTCCACGTGAGCGAAGGCAGTCGACAACCGTCGATCGTCCAGACGCCGGTCGCCGTGGCCGCGCCCGCGTAGGTCCAGCCACTCGAGCCCTGCACGTAGCGCCGGGCGGTCACCGAGGTTCCGACGCACTTGTCCGGATCGGGGGTCTGACTGGTGACTGAGACCAGGAGGCTCTCGACGTTGTGAGCGTTGATCACCCACGAGTCGCATTGCCCGTTCGGCGGGTCGAACTGTCCTCCGTCCGTGGGATTACTCGCCGTGAGCAGCCACGACCGGTTCCACGGAGGTGGGGTCGGCGGCGCGGGACACAACGCCGCGGCCTCGGGCGGCGCTGGCTCGGTGATGGGCTCGCTCTCGTCGCGCGGCTCCTCGGAGACGTCGGTCTCCGTGACACAGGCCAGCACCGATGGCGCCAGCAGGGCCACCAGCAAACAGTTGTTCGAACGCATTTGGGTCTTCGCTTTCTGCCGATGTCCTCACCGGCGCTGAATAGAGACCGCTCGCGTTCCGGTGTGGCGGGGCCCTCGCTCGATTTTTTCGCGCGCGCCTTCGGCTATCCTCGCGGCGCGTGACCGAGGACCAGCCCGTCGAGACCGACCCCTCAGCCACCAAGGGCGATGAGATCGTGCTCGGCGAGCGCCCGGCCGGGGATGCGCTCGTGCTCGAGGTCGCGCGCTCGCGGATCGCCGACGCGTTGTTCGCCACGGGCGAGCGCGTCGCCGTGGGCCGCTACCAGCTACTGAAGCGCGCGGGTGCTGGCGGCATGGGTGTCGTGTGGAGCGCGTGGGATCCCGAGCTCGAGCGGCGGGTCGCGATCAAGCTGATGCACGTGCGTAGCGAGGCTGCGCGCGCACACATGCTGCGCGAGGGTCAGTCGCTCGCGAAGCTGTCGCATCCCAACGTCGTGCCGATCCACGACGTCGGCAGCGTCGACGACCAGGTCTACCTCGTCATGGAGTGGATCGCCGGTGAGACCTTGCGGGTCCACTGCGAACAGCCGCGGACGTTGCGAGCGCTGGTCGCGATCTATCTCGCGGCGGGTGCCGGCGTCGCAGCCGCGCATCGCGCCGGCATCGTGCAACGTGACTTCAAGCCTGACAACGTGATGATCGGCGACGACGGCCGCGTGCGCGTGCTCGACTTCGGGATCGCGCGTTTTGAGGACGCACCCGGTGACTCGGTCGCCGGGACGCCGCGCTACATGGCGCCCGAGCAGGCGCGCGGCGAGGCGCCGACGGTCGCGGCGGATCAGTACTCGTTCGGGATCTCGCTCGGCGAGTCGCTCGCGACCCGTGGCGAGGTGCCCACGTGGATCGCGACGATCATCACGCGCGCGACGGCGCCGAAGGCTTCTGATCGTTACCCCGACATGGACGCATTGCTCGCGGCCCTCGCGCATGATCCGGCGCGGCGGTGGCGCAGGCGCGCTGCGATCGCCGCCGTGCTCGTCGTGGCCGGTGGCGCGTTCGCGATCGGGACGCTGCGCGCCGATCCCGACGATGCATGCTCGGGCGCAGGCGACGAGCTGGCGCGGGTGTGGAACCCGAAGCGCAGCGCGGAGCTGGTCGCGCATGTCGCGACGCTCGGGCCGTACGGAGCCGCGCAGGCGAGGCTGCTCGCGGGCCAGCTCGCTGCGTACGGCACGCGCTGGACCGGCGCCCGGCGGGGGGCATGCCACGCACGGCGCCGCGGTGAGGTGACGACGATGCTGTACGAGCGCGGGCTCGCCTGCATCGAACGGTCGCGCGCGGCGCTCGATGGTGTGGCGGCGGCGATGACGCGGGCCTCGCTCGACCAGTTTCCGAACGCCGTGGTCGCGGCGCGTGATCTCCCCGACGCCGAGCGTTGTCTCGCGGAGGCCACGGCCGATCTGATCTCGCCGCCCCGCCCCGCGATCGCGGCCGAGGTCTCGCGCGTCGGGGCAAGCGCGACCAAGGCACGGTTCCTTGCCCTCGCCTCCGACCCGGCCGCCCTGCCGCTCGCGCGTGACGCCGCGAGATCGCCGATCGCTGGCGTATCCGCCGCTCGTCGCGCGCGCCCAGCTGGCACTCGGTGCGGCACCTCGAGGCACCCCAGCACCCAGGCGTTCGACGCGTACCGGGTCGCCAGCGAGGCCGCGTTGCAGGCCGGCGATGATCTCGCGTTCGTCGAGGCGTTCGCGCGCGACCTGTTCGTGGTGACGCGGCGGCACCAAGCGCGTGCGCCCACCCTCGCGAGCACGTTGCCGTTCGTCGCGACGATCGCGGGCGCACGGGAAGCGGCCGGTTCGCGCGCGCCCTGCTCTACAACAACGCCGGCACCGCGTCGCTCGCGGCGGGCGATACCGCAGCCGCGGTTGGCTGGCTTCGCCAGGCCCGGGCCGAGCCCCACCACCAGACCGGCGGCGCCGAGCTGTGGGCGATCCTCGGCACCTCGCGATGGTGTCCGAGCGCGCGGAACGTGACGCGCTGTTCCGCGAGGAGCGCCCGCGACTCGAGGGCACGCTCGGCGCCGATCATCCGTTCACGTTGCAGGTCCGGCTGCGCGCCGCGATGTTCGTCGAGCATCCTGGCGAGGCCGCATCGCGACTCCGCGAGCTGTGCGCCGCCTACGTGCGGTTGCATCCGCATCGCGAGGACAAGATCGGGTCGTGCCACTACGAGCTCGCGTGGCTCGCCGCGGAACGTGGAGACGCGCGCGAAGCGCAGCGCGCGTATGCGGTCGCGGTCGCTCACCCCGCCCACAACCCGCGGCGCACGACCACGGCGCACGCGCAGCTCGCGCGACTCGCTGGAGACCTGTCAGCGGCCATCCGGCTCGCCGACTCGGTCGCATCCGAGGCCACCAGTGCGCCGACCTGGTGGGAGCGGTTCACCGCGGTCGACGCGTTGCTCGTCGTCGCCGCAGCCGAGGAGACGCGCGGCGCGTCCGCTGCCGCGAACGTGGCGCTGCGGCGCGCGCGCGCGGTGCTCTCCGATCCGGAGCTGAACGTCCAGGCGATCCATATCCAGCGGCGCCGGACCCGGGTCACGGCGCTGCTCGCGCTGGCCACGCGCGACCGTGCGCTCGGCGACGAGGCGCTGGCGTGGTATCGAGCGGCCGGCGGTTACGAGCCGATGGTGCTGACGCTCACGAACATCCGGTGATCGGACACGGGTTGTGGCTGATCAGGTGGAAGCCGACATCGGTTCCCGGCTCGCACCGGACAAGCAATCGATTCACACTCTCGCACTCGGTATTGATCAGGTCCCGGATCTCGTCGAGCTCGTCGCCGAATTCCGCCGTCGAGGCGGGGGTGGGATGGGCTGCGACGCGGGGTACACCAAGACACGCGGCGCCTTGCGGCGTCCATCGGGCCTCGACCTCGCTTTGCAGGTGCGATGGAAGCTTCATCGTGCCGCGGTCGTCTTTCCACTCGAGTCGTTGGCCCGCGACCGTGAACGGCTTGCCCGTGCCGCAGTAATCCGCGGAGAGCATCTTGAGCATCGTCTGGCGGTGGCTGATTGTGGTGTTGAAGCCCGCCAGCTTCGCGACCTCGGTGTGCCCCGTGAGCTGAAGCTTCGCGAGCGCGCTCCCCTCACAGCCGAGGTTGAACCAGCGATTGTTGGGGAAGAAGCTGATGGTCTTTGCGGGACCGTTGATGCGCTCGCCCTCGAACACGAGCGCCGAGTGTGCCGTCATTTGGACGAGTGGCAGGCCGCTGGGCAGCTGAGGCTTCGGGCACAGCATGGCGCTCCAGCCGGTATCCATCGATGTGACCTCGATCTCGTAGGTCTCGATCCGTTTCCCCGGCGTCACGTCATCGACCTTGGCCCAGTACTGGGTGTCGTTGCGCACGCTCTTGAACTCCGCCCTGTAGCGCAACGTGCCATGGCGCCGCAGAGTCAGCTGGAGGCCGACGAGCGCCGCTCCGGTCAGTACCTGAGGTGACCCGATCTCGCCGAGCCAGAGTCGCGCGATGAACGTTCCGTTCTCCACGGCGACGTTGTAGAGCGCCGCGCCTTTGATCGCGCCGGTCAACGCGAACCCCCTCGTGTTCTCCAACCCATCCAGGTTCAGGTCGTGAAACCATTTGCCCTCGATCTCCGGTGAATTGATTCCACAACCGTAGTCAGGACATTCCTTGGACACCGCCTGCCCTGCTTCCGAGAGCGGTCGCTCATCGGTGGATAGACAACTGGCAAGCGTCAACAACAGGCACGAGAGCGGGAGGATCTTCATCGAGGTCCTACATAGAGCCCGGCTCCCCGGGAATGTGACGGCCACGCACGACGGTTTGTTGGTCCTGCATCCAGCGGTCGAGCGTCTCGTCGTTTTGCAGCGCCTCGGGCGGCGCCACCGCGACCAGCTGCGCGCGCAGGGACTTGCGAGCGCGATGCAGGCGGCTGCGGATCGCGACGGCGGTGGTCTCGAAGATCTCGACCAGCCCCGCGATGTCGACCTCCTCCCAGTAGTGCAGCTCCAGCAACACTTGCTGATCGACCGGCAGGCGATGCAGCGCGTCGACCAGCTGGCGGTGCTCCTGCGCCCGGCCAAGGCGGGTGCCCGCGGTCGAGACCAGATCGGCGATCGACGACACCGCGAAGTCGAGCTTGTCCTGCTTGCGCGACTTGGTGCGCAGGTGATGGCACAGCTCGTGGCGCGCGATCGTGAACAGGTACGTACGGAAGCTCGAGTCCTGGCGAAACTGATCCCGTGCGCGCACGCACGCGAGGAACGTCGACTGGGTCAGCTCCTCGGCCTCGGGCTCGCATTTGGTCTCGAAGAACCGGAACACGGTCGCGAAGTGACGCGCGAACAGCGCCTGCCCGGCGGCTCGATCGCCCGCTCGCCAGCGCTCGAGCAACGCGAGATCGTCGACTTCCACGCGGGGACTCTACACCAGCGTCCCGGCCACGGCCCTCACGCATAGAACCGGAGCAGCGGCGGCGCGAGCACCTCGGGCACGAGGTCGTGCGTTGCGCCCTCGATCACCAGGACACGTCCATCCGGGACTGCCCGTGCGAGGGCCTCGGCGGTCTCGCGCATGAACGGCGGCGCCGCGCCGGCGGCGATCGCGAGGGTCGGTATGCGGACGCGGCGCGCCTGCTCGAGCGACAGAAGGTGATCGCCGAGGATCGCAGCCTCGTAGACCAGCGTGTGGGCCATTGCCTCGAGCCCGGGCCGGAATGGTGCGTGGCGGAGCTTCGCGATCACCGGCTCGGGGAGCCCGACCAGCGCGCGCTGAAAGTACTCCACCGCATCGCCGCGCCGTCCCGCGCGCACGAGCTCGTCGAGGGCAGCTGCATGATCGACCTGGTTGACCGGAGGCCCGACGGTCAGCGGCAGATCGAACAGCGCGAGCCGGGTGATCGCGATTCCGTGCGCGGCGGCCGCGAGCGCGAGTGCTGCGCCCGACGAGAAGCCGAACACCGCAGCGGCACCGCCGACGCGGCCGACGAGCGTGTCGAGATCTTCGATCTCCCGCTGCACCGCGTACGGCGCCTCGTCACCGCTCTCGCCGCGGCCCCGGCGATCGTAGTTGAGGACCGTGTGGTTGGCGGCGAGCGCCGCCGCGAGCGGGGCACCGGCCGCGCGCGTGTTGAACGCGCCGAGCACCAGGATGACCGGCGAGCCGGTGCCGAGCTTATCGAAGGCGATGGTTGGGGGCATGCAAGGTTAGACGGCCGGCGGCAAAAAACTCATCGCGAGCTCGAAGCCGTTGCACAGCGACGCCCCGAACGTCGTGATCTCGGCGACCTGGTCGCCCTCGGTGCGCAGCAAGTGGACGCCCGAGAACCGGAAGTCCGCCGCGCCGTGCGGTCGCAGGTAGCCTGCCGCCGCGAGCTGCCGATTGGCACCGATCGCGAACAGATGATGGGTGCCGTGAAAGCCCATCGGGTACAGCGCGAGCAGCTGCTCGACCGCGGCCCGACCCTCGAACCACAGTGCGGCAGGTGGCATCGACCACCGAACGTCATCGCGCAGCAGGCGGGTGAGCTCGCCGGCATCGCCACGGGTCCACGCCGCCATGTAGCGGTCCAGCAGCGCGCGATCGGCCGCGCTCGGTGGCGCGAGCGGCGCCCACGCCTGCCGACCTCTCGGGACCAGCGTCTGGATCGTCCCGTGTGCACGCTGCAGTGTGCTGGTCACGGCGGCGACGGTGAGCTCGAGGAGCCCGGCGACCTCCTTCGCCGACCATCCGAGCACGTCGCACAGGATCAGGGTCGCGCGCTGGCGCGGTCCCAGATGCTGGAGCGCGGCGAGGAACGCGAGCTCGATCGACTCGCGCGACGCCGCGAGCGCCTCCGGATCGAGCAGGCGATCGGGGAACGGCTGCATCCAGGGCAGCTCCGGGACGAGCGCCGGGGTCGCGCGCGGCTCGTCGGTCTGCGCCACCGCCGGCACGACGTCGGACGGCAACACCGACCGCGGCCTCCGCTCCAGCGCATCGAGGCATGCATTGGTTGCGATGCGATGCAGCCAGGTCCCGAGCTGCGCCCTGCCCTCGAAGCTGTCGCGCGAACGCCAGGCCCGCAGAAACGTCTCCTGCACCAGATCCTCGGCCTCGTCGAACGAGCCAGTCATCCGGTAGCAATGCAGGCGCAGCTTGCGGCGGTGCGCCTCGTACTGCGCCGCGAACGCGGCCTGCTCGGGATCGGTCACGCCTGGCCCGAATAGCACGCCCGGGCGCGGTACGTTGGGACATGCTCCGGTTTGCCCTGTGCGGCGTGCTCGTCGCGTGCAGCTCACCGAGCAAGCCCGCACCCGTTCCCGCGCGCGCAAGCAACGCGGAGATCACGCCGACGCGCAAGGCGCAGTTGATGGCGGCGCATCGCGAGCTCGAGGACGAGCAGCAGACCGCACTCGCGGCGACCTGCACGTCGTCGCGCAAGCAGCCGCGTTGCGAGCCGTCCTGCTACGAGGCCGAGCCACCGGATCCGCGCGCGGGCAAGCAGCACGTGCGGGCCGAGATCAGTCACCTCGTCTGCAGGCCGGCTGGTAGAGAGACCGGGCAGCTGGTGTTCGCCGACGAGATCGGCGGCACGCAGGTGATGATCCGCGCGGCCCGCGGCGCGCAGCCCAAAGCACACAAGGCCGGGTGGGAGGCCGGGGTCGCGCGCGCCGTGCGCGTGGCGCTGCAACCCGAGGTCGCGCGCGGCGACGTGATCCGGGTGACCGGCGCGTGGACCGAGCGCACGCATCCGGTGACGCAGGAAGCGCTCCGCTGCGTCACGGTCTCGCATCACGTGGCGGTGATGCGCGCTGCGCTCGATCCGTGCGGCGGCCGCGGTGCGATCGCGTGTGAGGCCACCGGCAACGCCGCCGTGCACGGGATCAACGTCGTGCACTACCGGCTGGGCGAGGCGCGACGACTGCACGCGGCAGGCGACGATCCGGGTTGTCAGCGCGCCTCGCTCGAGGCAATCGCGGTCGCACGCGGGCTTCCGCGCTGGCGCCAATACGTGACGCTGAACGTCAACAAGTGGCGGGCCTCGCCGCGCTACCGCACGCGGTTCGACGGCATCCTCGACGAGGAGACCCTGTTCACGACCGCGATGTCACTCGGTCGCGAAGCCGAGGTCGTTCACACCAGCTGCGGCGGCGCCGCCCATCCGCCCCCGGACGCGACCCGGGAGCAATCGTTTCACACCTGCCGGTGAGGTCAGTCTTGCCAGTAGAACAGGAGCGTTTCGATGTCGAGCGGCTCGCGCTTCCCGAAGTAGTACACGCACAGCCCGGTGACGAGAATCGCGCCGAGCTCCGGATCGATCCAGCGAAAGCCCGCGTCCTCGAGGGCCTGTCGTAGCTTCCGAGGCGCGTAGCCTCCCCCACTCCGCACGAACCGGCCGAGCGTGCTGACCTCGATCGTCCCGGCAGCCGTCTCGATCACGTGATAGGTGCCGCCGCCCTGGTTGTTGACCAGGCCGATCTCGCGCGCGGGTCCGGGAGCGAGCCCCGCCGCGTCGAGCGCTGCCGTGACGCGCGCGAGCTGCGCCTGCTCGTCGGGGGGTGCGGGTAGATCGACCGCGGCGGCCTCGACCAGCCAGCGTGGATCGGTCCGTCCGGTGCCCGGATAGTCGCGCACGATCGCGAGACGAAGCTCGTCATCGAGCCCGGCGATCTCGAGGCGCGGGCAGTCGAGCGCGTGCCACAGCTCGCGAATGTCCCGACCACGGCGGTGCAGCGCGAGCATGGCCCACAGCCGCGCGGTCATCGTCGGCCCCGTCACCACGTAGTCGAGCAACATCTCGGTGTCCGGGATCCCGGTCGCGACGACGAGCTCGCAGGCCGTGCGCGCGACATCGACGTCGACATCGGCGAACGCGCGCGTGACGTCAGCCCCACCGCGCGCTTCGACCCGGACCTGAAACACCCGGTCTTCGGCACGCGCGTCCCCGACCTGCAACTGGATCGCCGCGGCGCCGTGCCGGGCCACGAGTGACTCGAGCGCGGCCTCGCCGATCCGACGGCGATGCGTCCACGGGCTGTTCGCGAGCGTCGCGATCGCTGGCGCGGCCGTGACGTCGCCGAGCATGGCGCGCACGTGCAAGCACGCCTCGTACACGCCGAAGTCATCGGCCACCTGTTCGCGCAGCCAAGGCAGCAGCTCCACGCGATCGTGGAGCACTTCGAGTAGCGCGATGCGCACCGCGCTCTCGTCGTCGAGATCCCGCACCCGATCGAGCAGGCTGGGAACCCGCGCCTCGGGCACGCGACCCCGCAGCGCGTGGACACATGGCACGCGGCGCCACCACGGATGCTTGCGGTGGGCGGCATAGCGCGCCAGCAGCTCGGGTGCGACTGCGCGTAACCCGGCCTCGTCCGCCTTGCCCGCCTTCGGGATCAGGGACTTGATCCGCCATCGCGCGGTCAACACTTGTAGGCGTTGACCGTGCAGACGTTCTGCATGCAGAGCAGCACGAGGAGAGCGCGACGCATGACCGCTCGATACTGACACGAGCCGCCACCACATCCGGGCACGTCGAGTTGGTAGGTTCCGGCCATGCAATCCAAGCTGCATCCGGATCCGAGCTCCAAGGACGCCGCCGTGGTCCGGCTCGCGCTTGCGAACCTGCCGTTCCCGGCCACGCCCGAAGACTCGATCGCCCGGACGACCGCCGCGATCGCGCAAGCGGGTGCCGCGCGCGCGCAGCTGGTGTGCTTCCCCGAGTGCTACGTGCCGGGATACCGCGGGCTCGGTCATGCACCGCCCCCGCCCGACATCGCGTTCCTCGAGCGAGCATGGCGCGCGATCGCCGACGCCGCGCGCATCGCCAGCGTCGCCGTGGTGCTCGGCACCGAGCGCATCGTCGACGGCAAGCTGCGCGCGACCGCGCTCGTGATCGACGCTGGCGGCGAGGTCCTGGGCTTCCAGGACAAGGTCCAGCTCGATCCCAGCGAGGACGGGACCTACGCCGCGGGCGACGCGCGCCACGTGTTCCGCGTCGGCGAGCTCGTGTTCGGCGTCGTGATCTGTCACGAGGGTTGGCGCTATCCCGAGACCGTGCGCTGGGCCGCGCGACGCGGAGCGCAGGTCGTGTTTCATCAGCAGTTTCACGAGGCGGAACCCGGATCATTTCGTCCGACGACCTACGCCGATCCCGCCAACTCGTTTCACGAGAAGGCGGTGCTGTGTCGTGCCGCCGAGAACACGTGCTACTTCGCGACCGTCAACTTCGCGAGCGCGGGCTCGCCCACGACCTCCGCGATCGCGAATCCCGACGGGACACTGCTCGCGTTCCAGCCGTACGGCGAGGCTGGACTGCTGCTCGCCGAGCTCGATCTCTCAGCGGCAACCGGGCTCCTCGCGGCGCGCTGCCGGACTGACGTCTAACCCTTGAACGTCGACGGCCCGACGTCGCCGAACGGCTCGTCGCGGTCGCGCACGGCCTGCTTGAACCCAGCTTCGGCGGCGCGCTGCTGGAACGCGTAGCCCTCGCGCGTGTGTCGCGACACGCCGTCGAACATCGTGCCCAGGATCTGCGTGGTGTGGAGCTGAGCTGCGAGTGCCTGGTTGGTGAGCAGCTTCATCATCGTCAGCTGGTTGATCGGCATCTGCGCGATGCGCGCGAGCAAGACCTCGAACCGCTCGTCGAGCTTGTCCGCGGGTGGCGCCTCGACCCCGAGTCCCCACGCGACGGCTTCCTTGCCCGACAGACAGTCTCCGGTGAACAGCAGCCGCTTCGCACGCTCGACACCAAGCCGCGCCATCCACAACGCGGTGGTCGGGACACCCCACACGCGTGCCGGCGGATAGCCGATCTTCGCGGTGTCCTCGATCACGAGCAGATCGGAGCACAGCGCCATGTCGGTCCCACCGGCGACGCAGAACCCCTGGACCTTGCACACGACCGGCTTGTCGCTCCAGAACAGGCTCATGAAGCCGCGCACGTTGCGGCTCATCATTGCGTAGTCGACCATCGGGTCCCACACGCCGCCGGGATCGTGATTCTGCAGCTGGACTCGCGGATCGAGTGGCGAGCCCGCGAGCTGCGCCGCATGGATGCCGACGTCGAGCTGCTCGGCCGAGGCGACGAGATCGTAGCCACCGCAAAATCCCTTGCCCGTGCCCGACAGCGCGATGACGTGGATCTCCGGGTCGAGGTTCGCGCGTTCGACGCACGCGGTGATCTCGCGTGGCATCTCGAGCGTGATGCCGTTGCCGCGCTCGGGACGATTCAAGGTGATGCGCGCGATCTTGCCGGTCTTGTCGTAGGTCAGCGTCGTCAGGGTCTCCATCGCGCCTACTGTGCGCCGCTCCACGGGCCCGGTGCAAACATCGCGACGAACTGCTCGGGGACCTTCACGCCGCGCTCGACCATGAACTGGCGCGCGTCGTCGACCAGCCGCTTGCCGCGCACGCCGCCCTCGAGCTCGCCGGCGCGAAACCGTGCGACGGCGGCATGGAGATGCATGTCCACGGCATCGAGCCCGCGGGCCGCGCGCTCGAAGCGCTCGAGCGCAGGTCGTTCGCCGCGGGCGGCCGCGACCGCCGCGTGCAGGATTCCGGCGAGTGGCATCGCCCACGGCGCGCGCTCGGCCTCGATCGCCGTGGCATCGCGACTCGCGTCCTCGAGCAGCGACTGGACCTCGGTCCCCTTGCGACGCGCTGCGATCGCCAGTGCGAGGCGGGCCCGCAGATACATGACCTCGATCCGCGGGACCTGGAGACGAAGCACGAGCGAGCGCTTGAGCCGCTTGGCTTGATCGGCGAGGCGCGTCCGCGCGCGCTCGGGATCGCCGGTGTAGAGGTCCTTGTGCCCGAGCGCCATCAGCGCGTTGAAGTGCTGGAGGTGGAACCCCTGATCGGTCCAGTGCGCGAACGCGTCCTCGATCTCGTGCTCGACCCGCGCCGGGTCGTCGATCGCGAGCCATGGCAGCGCGATCCGCGTGCGCAGGTCGGTCGCGACGTAGAGGTTGCCGCGCTCGTGCGCGTGCCGCAGCAACCCCGGCAACCGGCGTAGCACCTCGAGCATGTCGCCCTGGTACATCAGCGAGCCGAGCGCGAACCGCTGGGCGTTCGTGACCTCCCACGTGAGCCCGGAGCAGCGCTCGCGCAGCGTGTGCTCCGCGGCCTCGGCAAGCTCGAACGCGCGCGTCCAGCGTCCCGCGAGGTACTCGCGCACGCCAGCCATCAGCGTGTGAAACCCGGTCGCGTACGGCGTGCCGACGCGGCGCGCCAGCTCGCCGGACTCGCGGAGCAGCGCACCCGAGGCAACATCGGTGGCGCTGCCCGGGCCCGCGACGAACCCGACCTCGAACGTCAGCGCCCGCGTGATCCGCTCGAGGTCGCCCGAGCGCAGGGACAGCAGGAGGTGCCTGGCCTGAAAGTCCGCGGCGCGGACGTTGTCGACCATGCTGAGCCCGACCGCGACCGACCAGCACATGTCGATCCGCGTCAGCTCCTCATCGGCGAGCGTGCCCTTCGGGCGCACCTCGTACCTGAGGCCGCGAACCTTGAGGAACGCGCGCTGCGCGACGACCGAGGCCAGCGCACGCGTCGGCGATCCGGCGAGCCGCAGCCCGACCGCGCGCAGCACGGAGCCGAGCAGCTCGCTGCCGGTGTCGAGGTGACCACTGACGAGCAGCTGCTCTGCCGCGCGGCGCCGGAGCTCGAGCGCGACCGCGCTGCGCGCCGAGTCGGCGGCACGCTGATACGCGGCGGCTGCCTCCGCAGCGCGACCACCGTTCTTGAGCGCCTCGGCGAGCCGCTCGATCCAGGGCTGGGTCACGCTGGCCGGTGCGCCGGGCGACGACTCGAGCGCCATCCTGAGAAACGCCGCCGCACGATCGAACGCGAGGGTCCGCTCGGCATGCTCGGCGGCGCGCGCTGCGTGGTGTGCGGCCTTCAACAGCTCACCGGCCGCGTGGAAGTGAGGCGCGAGCTCGGCCGCATCGGCACCCGCCGCCTCCATCGTCACAGCGAGCTTGCGATGGGTGTCGCGCTGGTGCTCCGGCGACAGGTGCGAGGCGACGGTCTCGCGAACGCGGTCGTGGTAGGCCTCGACCTGATCCTCGGTCCGCGCGCCGCTGGTGCGGATCATGTTGAGCGCCTGCAGCGTCGCCAGCGCGCTCTCCTCGGCCGGACGATCGGCGGGCGCGCCCGCGCGTTGCGCCGCGAGCAGCAGCGTCTGCGACAGCGGGCGACCCGCGATCGCCACGACCTCCAGCAGCTCGCGCGCGAGCGCCGGCAGCCGCTTGACGCGGCGATCGATCAGCGCATCGAGCGAGAGCATCGGACCGCTCGCGCTGGCCTCGAGCTCGAACACCAGCTCGGCCACGAAGTACGGATGGCCGCGAGACTCGCGCGCGACCAGCTCGGCCTTGGCCTCGCGATCCGGATCGCCGTCGGCCATGTTGCGGAGCGCGAGCTCGCGTACCTTGTCGGCGGGTAACGGGCCGACCGAGATCTTGCGCACGACGCCGACCTCCTCCGGGGTCGCCGCCAGGACGCCCCGGAGGAATGCGCTGCGAGCGACATCCTCGTCGCGGTACATGCCGAGCAGCAGCAGCTCGGGCGAGCCGGGTGGGCGCAGGATGTCGGCGAGCAGCACGCGGCTGTCGTGATCGGCCCACTGCAGATCGTCGAGCACCACGACGAGCAGCTTCTGATCGGCGAGCCGGCGCAGCAGCTCGCGGAGTCCTGCAAACCCGTGACGGCGTCGCTCGAGCGCGTCGGGTGCCACCGCCTCTTCGCGGACCCGCGCCTCGACCTCCGGCAGCCGGGTGAGCACCGGGAACAGCCGCGCGAGTGCCGCGGTCTGGGGCGGCAGCACGATCGCCAGCTCGCCCGGCTTCATCAAGGCGAGCTCGCTAACCAACGCGTCGATCAGGCCGTCGAACGCCTTGTACGGCACGGACTCGCGCTCGTAGCACCGGCTGCGCAGGATCCGAGCCTCGCCAGCAAGCTCGTCGAGGAAGCCTTCGACGAGCACGGTCTTGCCGACGCCGGACGTGCCGTGCACGAGCACCGAGACCGCCGTGCCCTCGCGCACGAGAGCCACCGCCTCGCACAGCTCGGAGACCTCGCGGTCACGACCGACCAACGCGCGCGCCTGGGTGGGCAACACCGCGAGTGGCTGACTCTCGCGGAGCGGCGTCGGGGCGTCGATCCGGAGCCGCTTCAGCACCTCCGGACCGGTCAACCGATCCGGCGGTCGCGGCCGCAGCAGCGCGACACACAGATCGTCGAGGTCTGCCGGCACGAGCGGGTTGTGCGCGCTCGGCGGCGGCGGCTCGCTCTCCATCTTCTGATGAAGGATCTCCCACATCGATCCGACGAACGGCAGGCGCCGGGTCAGCGCCTCGTAGAGCAGGACCCCGACCCCGTACCAGTCGCTCGCCTCGCCCATCCCCTCGCCCATCTGCTCCGGCGCCATGTACGCGGGCGTGCCCCGCATGGTCACCGATTCGGCCGCGTCGAGCTCGCGACCGCGGAACCGCGTGGCGAGGCCGAAATCGAGCACGACGACGCGGCCCGACGGGGTGACGAGGACGTTCGAAGGCTTGACGTCGAGGTGCAGGATGCCGGCCCCGTGAAGCGAGTGGATCGCGCTGACCAGCTGGCGCAGCGCCGGGCGCAGGCGGTCCTCGTCGACCTGGAACGGCACGGGATCGATGTTCGTCAGCAAGTTGGCGCTCGATCGCCGACCCGGGATCACCGGCGCGGTGATTGGCGCGACCCCCTCGGGCGTCTGGCTCGCTCGCACCGTCGCCTCGGCCGCCGCGCCGTCCATCGTCGACGTGAAGTCGCCGAGATGCGCGCCGACCACGTGGTGAACGAAGTCCTGCCCCGCGACGTACTCCATCGTGAAGAACCAGTGGTTGCCGTCGGAGACCAGCTCGTAGAGCTGGATCAGATTCGCGTGGGCAACGCCGGCGAGCGTGCGGAACTCGGACTTGAGTCGCAGGATCTTGGATGGATCCGGCGCCGGGAGCGTCTTCAATGCGACGACGCCGTCGCGCTCGCGATCGCGGGCGAGATAGACCACCCCCATCCCGCCCTCACCGAGACGACGGATGACCGAGAAGCGGTCTGTCCCACCGAACACCTGTCCAACGTATCGTCAAACGCGAGCGCACCGCAAAGGCCGGAACCTGATTGCCGCGCCTGTCTCAAACATGAGACAGACCGCTAGATGCCCGGTGCTGAAGCCCGTCTGACGTTTCGCGCCCTGGTCGACGCCGTGCTGCCCGGCGGGTGGGTGCCGAATCGAGCACGCGACGCGGAGGCCGTCGTGCGCGAGCTGTTCGAGCTGGCAGACATCCAGATCGGTGGCACCCGTCCCGGCGACCTCCGCGTCCACGACGGCCGGTTCTACGAGCGCCTGCTGCGCGATGCGTCGGTCGGGCTCGGCGAGTCGTACATGGAGGACTGGTGGGAGACCGGCGCGCTCGACGTGATGATCGAGAACATCGTCCGTGCCGATCTCAAGCAGAAGGTGCAAGGCAGCTGGCGGCTCAAGGCGCTGACCGTGAAGGCCGCACTGCTGAACCTCCAGAACAGGGACCGCGCGAGCGCCGCGATCGCCGCGCACTACGACATCGGCAACGATCTCTACACGCGGATGCTCGACGACCGGATGAACTACTCGTGTGGCTACTGGAGGACCGGCGCCACCACGCTCGCGGCCGCGCAGGAGGCGAAGCTCGAGCTCATCTGTCGCAAGCTCGGCCTCGCCGCCGGCATGCGCGTGCTCGACATCGGCTGCGGCTGGGGCGGCTTCGCGGGTTGGGCGGCCGAGCGCTACGGCTGCTCGGTCGTCGGCATCACGCTGTCGCGCCAGCAGCTCGCGCTCGGTCGCGACAAGACGCAACACCTGCCGGTCGAGCTCCGGCTGTGCGACTACCGCGACCTCGCGGGCACGTTCGACCGCATCGTCTCGATCGGGATGATGGAGCACGTCGGCCCCAAGAATCATCGCGACCTGATGCGGGTCATCGATCGCTCGCTCGCGTCCGATGGCATCGCGCTGGTCCACACGATCGGCAACAACCGCAGCCGCACGCACGGCACGCCGTTCATCGAGAAGTACGTGTTCCCGCATGCCGTCGCACCGTCGCTCGCGCAGCTCGGCCACTCGATCGAGGGCCTGTTCGTGCCCGAGGACGTGCACAACCTCGCGGCCGACTACGTCCCCACGCTGCTCGCATGGTGGGCGAACTTCGATCGCACGTACGCGGAGATCGCGCACCGCTACGACCGGCGGTTCTACCAGATGTGGAAGTTCTACCTGCTCGGCGCCGCCGGGACGTCACGCGCACGCGACGCGCAGCTGTATCAGCTCGTGCTGTCGAAGCCGGGCCGCGCGCAGCCCGACTGTCGGTTCAGCTGATCGTCACGGGCGCGGCGTCGGGACGGCCTCGCCGGGCCCCGGCGACGTCGCGGCCGAGCCCGGATCGATCGGTGTCGGCGCAGCCGTCGGTGCCGGGGCTGGGGTGGGCGCCGTCGAGCTCGGGCCCGCTGGTGCAGTCGCGGCGTAGCTCTTCAGGTGCTCGTAGATCGCGAGCTCGAGCCCCTCGACCTTGCCGCCGACCCAGCCCGGGATGCTCGGATCGTTACGATCGAGGGTCTCCGGCTTCGAGCTGATGCCCGGCTTGCGCAGGATGATCGGCGTGACCGTGACACGGTGCTGCCCCGCGTCGACCTGCGGGAACGTGACGACGAGCGACAGGTTGATGCTGTTCTCCTGCAGCCGGGCGATGTTGCCGCCCTCGGCATGATCCGCGAGCCCCTCGGGCGTGTACCAGCGCGGCTCGGTCTGATACGAGAGCGCGCCGGGGTCGGTACGGACGATCCTGTAGTCCTTCTCGATCACCGGCTTGACCTCCGCGAACAGCGTCGCGGGCGGGGCGGTGTACTGGGTCTCACGTGCATTCTTGACCTGGGCCGAGCTGGCGCCACAGGCCACGAGCACGGCGAGGAGGAGGTACCAGAGCTTGTGCATGGCGGAGTCGTAGCATCCCTCGCAGCCGGTAGGGTCGTGGCCTCGTTTGCCCGTGACATTGTCCGGAGTCTCGGACATTCGGCGTACCGTCATGCCGATGCCGGCAGTCCACCACGTGTTCCTAGTCCCCGGCTTCTTCGGGTTCGTCAACTTCGGGCGCCTCGTGTACTTCACGCACGTCCGCGAGTTCCTCGAGGATGCCTTCGCCCGCGAGGGGCTCAGCGTCGAGATCCATCGCGTGCGCGTCAAGCCGACCTCGTCGTTGCGCGTGCGCGCCGCGGAGCTGCTTGCCACGGTGCGCGAGGGTGCACCGGCCGATGCGCCAATCCACCTGTCGGCCACTCGACCGGCGGTCTCGATGCGCGGCTGATCGCGACACCCGGCCTCTCGCTCGAGGGGATCGAGGTCGAGCCCGAGGCGCGCCGCATCCGCTCGGTGGTGACCGTCGCCACCCCGCACCGCGGGACCCCGCTCGCCGAGTTCTTCTCGAGCTTGCTCGGGCAGCAGGTGCTGCGCCTGCTGTCGCTCGTCACCGTCACCGTGCTGCGGCGCGGGCGGCTCCCACTCGGCGTGATGGCCAAGGTGGCCGCCGCACTCGCGCGGGTCGCGATCCGCCGTCCGAACGCGCCGCTCACGCTGCTCGAGGCGGTCGAGGGCGAGCTCCACAGCCAGATCGGCGAGCCCGAGCTGATCGACGCATTCCTCCAGGACGTCACGGGGGATCAGGATCTGATGCCGCAGCTGACGCCGGCCGCGATGGATCTGTTCGATGCCGCGACCGGCGATCGCCCCGGCGTCGCCTACGCGTCGGTCACCGCCGAGGCGCCGCCGCCGCGACTGCGCACGCGCCTCGCATACGGCCCGCGGCCCTGGGAGCAGGCGACCTACGCGCTCTACAGCTGGCTCCATCGCCAGGTCGGCCCGGGCGACGGCATGGTCCCGATCGCGTCCCAGCGTCGGGGCACCCTGCTGTACGAGGCCACGGCGGATCACCTCGACGTGATCGGCCACTTCGACGATCCGGACCACCAGCCACCCCACACGGACTGGATCCACACCGGTTCGAAGTTCGATCGCAAACAGTTCGAGGCGCTGTGGACCAGCGTCACAAAGTTTGTCGCGACCGCCGCACGACAGCGGTGAGGCTAGCCGCGCGCACGCAACAGCGACTTCTGTACCTTGCCCATCGCGTTGCGTGGCAGCTCGTCAACAAACCGGATCTCGCGTGGCCGCTTGTGCGGCGACAGCAAGCCCGCGACGTGATCCTGCAAGGCCGCGGACTCGACCGGCGCGCGCGTGACGACGAACGCCACGATGTTCTCACCGAGGTCCGCATCGGGGACGCCGATCACGGCCGCGGCCGCGACGTCGGGATGCTCGAGCAACGCGGCCTCGATCTCACCCGCGCCGACCTTGTACCCGCCGCACTTGAGGATGTCGGTCGAGCGCCGGCCGACGATCCGGATCTGCCCCGCCTCGCGCACCGCGAGATCTCCGGTGTAGAACCAGCCATCCGCGTCGAGCACCTCGCGTGTCGCTTCGTCGCGATTCAGGTAGCCGGCGAACACGCGGGCCACGCACGGCGATCTCGCCCATCGTGGTCGGGTCGCCGTCGATCGGCACGCGCGTCGTCGACCAGGCGGAGCTCGACACCATCGAGTGGCGTCCCGACATGACCGGGACGGCGATCGCCATCGTGTCGGGTCGAGCAGTTGATCAGCGTCTCGGTCAGCCCGTAGCGCTCGATCGCGCGCTGGCCGGTCAGCTGCTCGAGCCAGCGATGCTCGCGCACCGAGAGCGGCGCGGAGCCGCTGACGAGCAGCCTCGCGCTGCGCAGTGCGCCCGCGATCGCGGGGGACCGCTCCGCCGCCTCGCACAGCCGGTGGATCATCGTCGGCACCGCGAACACCACCGCAGGCGTGTGCTCGCCGACGGCGCGGGCCAGCTCCTCGGGCGAGAACCGCGGCACCCAGCGCAGCGCGCCCCCGCGACGAAGGCTGCCAAACAGTCCCAGGACCAGGCCGTGGACGTGGAACATCGGCAACGCGTGGACGACCGTGTCGTCGCCGGTCCACGCCCAGGCGCGTGCGAGGGCGTCGAGGTTGCTCGCGACGTTGCGATCGGTGAGCAGCGCGCCCTTCGGCGCACCGGTCGTGCCCGAGGTGTAGAGCACGAGGGCGGGCACACCGCGCAGGGTCACGGCGTCCAGTGGCGCGGTCGCGTCGGTGCGCACGATCGCGGGCACCGTCTCGAACCTGCGGTCGACCGCGTCGAGCGCTGCGGCGACGCACAGCCGGGGCGCGGCATCGCCGAGCACGTGCGCGAGCTCGTGCGTCCCGAGCTTTGGATCGAGGGGCACGGACACGTATCCGCCAGCGGCCTGCGCGACGAGCGCGACCAGGGTCTCGAGCACCGGCTGGGTCCACACCCCGATCCGATCACCCGGCGCGCAGCCATGCGCCGCGAGCGCCGCGAGATGGTGGGCGCACGCGGCGGCGAGCTCGCGCTGCGTCAGCGTGCGGGCCTGGACCTGGAGCGCCAGTCGATCAGACGGCGCGGAGAGCGCTGGAAACAGCGGCTCCATCTCCTCACCCGTAGCGAACCTGGACGGTCTCGATCAGCGCGCGCAGCGCACGCTTCACGCCGTCGGTGGTCGGCGCCTTGACGATCGCCCAGCCTTCACCTTCGTAGCCATCCGCGCGGCCCTGCCCCACTCGGGGGCGGTTCGACCAGCGGTCGCCGCCGCCTCGATCGCGTGCTCGATGCCGGACACCGCGACGATCCGCGAGCCGCCGCCCTGGCCGCGAAAGAACGCCGAACCGGCGGCGTGCGTCCGCGGCTTCGGCGTGAACTCGTCGAGCGCCATCAGCCGCGCCCAGTCGGCGAACAGATCGGTCTCGTGTGCGATGCCCATCAGCGGCATGATCTGCACGCCGGGTGGCCGCACGCCGACCTCGTTGACGAGCGCGCTGCCATCCTCGCGCAGGAACCACTCCATGTGCGTCAGCGCGGTGCCGGCCGCGGTACCAGCCTGGTCGCCGAACAGCGCCGCGAGCGCTGCGGTGTTGACCGGATGGAACGCGGTCCAGGTCGGGTCGTCGACCTCGCGCGGCAACAGCACGCTGTACTGGATCCACGGCGTCTCGAGCACCTCGAGCGGCGACGGGAAGTAGCGCGTGCCCGATCGCCAGACCGGGACGCCGCGGACGGTGACGGTCTCGCACGTGTGCTCGCGGGCGCGCACGAACTCCTCGACCTGCAGCGGCTGGTCGGGCGTCGGCGTCGGTACGGCTACGAGGTCGGCGGCCGACTCGACCCGCGACGTCCCGCGGCTGCCGAGCCCGGTCTGCGGCTTGACGATCACCGGATAGCCCACCTCGTCGATGAACGCGGCGATCTGATCACGGGACCGGGCGAGCGTGCTGCGTGCCACCGGGACGTTTGCCCCGCGCAGGACCTCCTTCATCCGATCCTTGTCGCGAAAGTTTCGCGCGATCGCGGTGGTCAGGCCCTCGATGCCGAGCGCATCGCGCGCCGCGGCCATGGGCAGCTGGAGCTGCTCGAGCACGCCGACCAGGCGATCGACGGGGCCAATCGATCCCGTGATCGCGCGTAGCGCAACGATCAGCTGCTCCGCGGACAGGCAGTCGTCGACCCGGTAGTGCCCGGCGACGCGGGCGCGCAACCCGGGTGGGATCGCGTGCGAGTGATCGCTGCTGATCAGGCTCAACGTGATGCCATCGAGCCGCGCGAACGCGCGGACGTAGCGGTTGGTGGTCTCGAGGAAGCGGGGCGCGACGAAGACGACGTGGTTCATGGTCAGGATGCGTGGAGCTGGATGGTGGTCGCGGCGTCGAAGGCCATCTGCTGCGCGGCCTCCCAGTCAGGGTGTCGGATCACGATGTAACCGTCGGACAGCAGGGTCGCCTTCCAGTCCCGCCGCGGCGTGCCTGGACGTAGCAGCGTATCCTCGACGATGAACGGGCGAAAGCGATTGTAGAACTCGGTGAGGCCGACCATCTGGGTGATCCGGCCCTTGCCCTGCGCCCGCGTGAACACGATGGCCACGTTGTACTTGCGCTCGGTCGAGCCTGCGAACTGCTTGTGGGCCACGGCGCGCGCCCACTCGCGGAACAGGTCGACGTCGTTGGTGTAGTTCATCAGATCGACGATCCCTGCGCCGCCCGGGCGACACGCGACCTCGCCGAACACGACCTCGCCGGCCGGCGTGCGGAACCACTCCATGTGGGTCATGCCGTCACCCATGCCGAGTGCGCGCAGCACGCCACGCCCGAGCTCGACCCCGGCCTTGATGTGGGCTGGTCGAGGTCACGCACCGAGAGCATGATCGGTGAGACCCACTCGTTCGACCGCATCTCGAGCGCGCTCGGGATGTACTTCGTCACGCTCTCGAGGGCGGGCACGCCGTCGAGCGCGACCGTGTCGTACGTGTACTCGTCGCCCGCGATGAACTCCTCGCAGATCGCCTCGGTGATGTGGCGCATGTGCGGCAACACGCGCTCCATGTCGGTCGCCGATTCCACCTTGTAGGTGTCCGCGCTGCCGGCCCCACTGATCGGCTTGATGATCGCCGGATAGCCGGTGGCCTCGATCGCCTCCCACACATCCTTGATCGAGCGCACGCGCTGGGCCCGTGGCACGCGGAGCCCCGCCGCGGCGACCCGCTCCTTCATCAGCTGCTTGTCGCGGAACCCGCGCACGGTGTCGACCGACATCCCGGGGATGCCGAACCGCTCGCGCAACCGCGCGGCGACCATCACCAGCGGCTCCCAGTTCGCGAGCACGTTGTCGATCGAGCGACCGCGCAGCCAGTGCTCGACCCGTGTCATCACGTCGTCCTCGTCAAGCAGCGACGGGACCTCGAGGTACGCCGACAGGTAGCGCTGGAGCTCCGGATCCGGGCTGCCATCGCCAACCCCGAGCACCTCGACACCGACCTCGGCCAGGCCGCGCGTGAACTGCCGCATCTCCGGCGGGTACCTCGGCGACAGGAACACGACTCGCATCTCGCGCACGGTAACCGACTCTGGCCGTCAGCGCGCGTCGATGGCCATCCCGAGGTGAAGTCTCAGCTCGGCGAGGATCTCCTTGATCTCGACGATCGACTTTCTGGAGCACCGCATCTTCAACAGCTCGGCTTCGCTGCGTTGCACGAGCTCGCGGATCGTGGTGATCCCAGCCTTCTCGAGCGCGTTCGCAGCGCGCACGGACAGCTCGAGATCGTCGACGTGCCGGGCGAGGTGCTCGTTCTCCGCCGGGCGCACGACAGGTGGCCGGGCCCCGAGCGCGGGTCGTGGTGCCGGCCCGTCGTAGCGATAGCCGCCGATGATCACCGCCGCGGGCGGCCACGTGCACGGATCGACCTCGCCCGCGCGCGCCGCTTCGACGAGCCGACCGATTCGATCTGCGGACTCCGCGACGGCGCCGACCCACGACGTCGTGACATCCGGCGCGGCGCCGCGCGGAGCGAGCTGCTTCGCCTCGTACTGGCCGGCATCGCTGATCGGGAGGTGCAGCGACACGCGGTCGCCCGCGACCACGCCGAGCTGCGATGCGGTGTCGCGATCGAGCTCGACGACTGAATCATCGCGCTGCTCGAACGCGACGCCGACCATCGCCGGGCCGCGCGCGCCGACGAGCAGGACCCGCTCGTGCATCACCATGCGGACCAGCTCGCGCCGGACCGTCGGATTGCCGGCGATCAGCTGCTTCGCGTTTTTGATCGTCGTCGTGTAGCCGAGCGACTCGCAGAGACCGAACACGAGCGGGCTCGCCAGCCGCGCGAGCAGCTCGACCGGTGCCCGGCATGCCGTCCCGATCACGACCCGCGCGGCCCCCGAATAGTCGGCGCGCAACGGCCGCGGCGCGAGCGCCTCGCACAACCTGCCGAGCATCAGCTCGACCACGGCATCGACCGCGGCCTGATCCTGCGCCTCGAGCACCCGCGTGTAGGCCTGGTTCAGCGCATCCTGCGGATCGGGTCGCAGCCCGGCGGGCAGCACCGGCACGATCGCCCACGTCACGCCACCGAACCGGCGCGGTGCGATCGGCATCGCGAGCCGGATGTGCGCGAACCGCTCGCCACGAACGCGCGCCTGTACCACCTCGACGCCGCACACCTCGCACACCGTCCCGCGGTCCTTCATCCGGGTGTACTTGCCGCACTCGCAGCGGTAGTCCACGCGCGGCCCAAACAGCTGCGGCGAGAACAGGTCGTTACCGAGCTCGCCGCGCGACCACGCGGGACTGGGGTCGCGAAGGTCCGCGAGCGCGAGGCAGAGCGCGTGATCGTCCTGCACCAGATCGATCCCGGCCGCGCGTGCGAGGATCGCCAGTCGCGCGACGCGCTCGAACCCGCGCACCTCGGGCGGCCGGGCCGACGAGACCAGCGCGGTCAGGCCCGGCATCGCGTAGTCGTGCGCGGCGACGACCGGTCGCGCGCGCGGCGGTGGGTGCACGCGGACCAGCCGTCGGCGATCGGCTCGTGCTTGATCTGTGATTCGACACAGGTCCCCGCGAGTATCGAATCGCCACCCGTCTTGTAGGCCGCGTGCTCGCTGACGAGCGCGAGCCCGCCAGCTGCGACCAGCCAGGACAGCTGGTCGAGCCGCAGCGGCTCGCCATCGACCGGCTCGTGGGTAACCGGATCGTACGCGCCCACGCCGCGCGCGTGGAGCTCCTGCGACGCGGTCGGGAAGCCTCGCGTGATCAGACACGCCTGCCCTGCGCGGCTCGCGACGTGAAGCCGCGGCACAGGATCGCCATCGTCGACGATCTCGTCGACCAGCCCGAGTCGCGCGTCATCCGCGAACAGCGAGTCGCCGACCTCGAGCGGCCCCGACCAGCGCACGGTCACGCGGATGCGCTCGCCGATCCCCGCCGGCAGCCCGGTGGTGATGGACTCGACCGCTTCGATCACACCTTCTGGTGCCGACGAGAAGTGAAGCACGCCGTGCAGGTGGCGGACCAGCTCTCCGCCCCGCACCACCGTGCGGCCGAGCTCGGGGAGCTGGGACCTCGCCGTCTCGCCGAAGATCGCGAGCAACAGCTTCTCCTCCGGCGACAGCGCACGCTCCAGGTCCTGGTCGAGCACGTCGAGCTCGTGGATCGAGCGGTGCGTCGCGACGAGCTGATCGGCGAGCGCGCGGTTGGGCCGTAGCGTGCCCGTCGCGATCGCGTGCAGCCTTGCCTCGAGGGCGACCGCCTCGACCTGTTCGTCGACCCGGATCGGCATGCGTCACGGTATCGCCGATCGCCGACGGCTTGCGGTAGGGTGCCGCATGAAGATCGACACCACGATCCTGCTCCCCGTCGCCGCGGTCATCGCGTCGTTGCTGCTGCTGGTCGCGGGCAGGAAGCGGCTGCTCGAGGCGATCGCCCTCGTGGCCAGTGGAGCGTGGCTGCTGCATGCACTTGGCATGTACACGTGGCCGTTCAAGCATCAGTACGCGACCCACAACATGGTGATCGGCGGCGTGCTCGTACTCGTCGGGATCGCGGTGTATCTCAAGACCACGAACAAGCGCGAGGTGACCTCGGCGACCGTGGTCGCGATCCTCGGCGGCATGCTGGTGGTGAACGCGCTCGCGACGCTTGGCTGAGGTGATCGCTCGATGGTCCCAGCGATGCACCTGGTCTCCGCATGTCGAGGGGACCGAGAGTCAACCGTCCGGAATCCATCAACCTGCATCACGCACCGCGCGTGAGACTGCAATCGCTCGTGTGCATCGCGCTGGCCACGACTGTCGGTGCGTGTAACGCACCGTCCGACCCCGATCTCACGGCGGACATCCCCGCGGACGAGCTACCGGCGCGCTGGACCGACGGCACGGATGTCGACGACGATCTCTCGGGCGATCTGCGTCCCGAGGCGCGCGATCTGATCGACACGCGCGCGTCGGGCGCCGAGCAAGCCGCGCTCGCGCTCGCGTGGACGCCACCGGCATCGATCCGGGTGTGGCGCCGCGCGCTCGATGGCTCGACCGCGTCGTGCTCGGGTCGGGTCGACGTGATCCCGTTCGAGACCTACGTCAAGGGCGTGCTGCCGCACGAGTGGATCCGCAGCTGGCACGCTGCCTCGCTGCGCGCGGGGGCGATCGCGATCCGGACCTACGCCGCCAACTGGATCATGAACGGCGGCAAGTACACGTGCGCCGATCTCGACGACACCACGGCCTCGCAGGTCTACCGCGACGAGTTCTTCGCGGTCACCAATGCCGCGGTCGACGCGACCGCGAACACGTACGCGATCAAGAACGGTGTCCCCGTGTTCGCCGAGTACTCGGCCGAGAACGGTCACCCGACCGCGACCGGGATCTCCGATCCGCCGTGTGCGGGCAAGGCCCGGTTCGGCCACGGCCGCGGGACCTGCCAGTGGGGCAGCCAGCGCTGGGCTACCCAAAGCAAGAGTCACACCTGGATCATCGAGCACTACTATCCAGGCGCGTCCGTCGTCACGGTCGGCTCCGGTGGTGGCGAGTCGATCATCGTCGACAACAACAACGCAAACAACAACCCCGCCGCCGCGAAGGTGGAGTACGTCGGGACGTGGACCGCCTCCACGGGATCGCCGGGCTATCACGCCACCGACTACCGCTGGGCGGCGACCGAGGCCAGCTCCGAGCCAGCGACGTTCTCGTTCTTCCTGACCGCCGCACGCAGCCGCACGATCGATGCGTGGTGGGTTGCTGGGACGAACCGGTCGGCCGCCGCCACCTTCATCATCCAGGACGCGCGCGGGGTCGAGCTCGGCCGGGTCGCCGCCAACCAGCAGTCCTCCGGCGGGCGCTGGAACGCGATCGGGACGTTCTCGTTCAGCGCGGGCTGGAACCGCGTCGTGTTGTCGCGCTGGCAGGCGCCCGGTAGCGTCGTGGTCGCCGACGCCGTCCGTGTGCGCTGAGCCACAGCGCAGGCCGTGGATGACGACCGCCGGGATGCGCTCCCAGCGGTCCACTGCGGTATCGTGGTGCGCCGATGACGGCGAAGCACACCACCGGCGCGCTCGAAGGAGCGCGGGTCCTCGTCGTCGACGATGACGTCGACGTGCTGCGACTGATCCAGATCCTGCTCCAGAACGCGAAGGCGATCGTCGAGACCGCTCCGTCGATGACCGCCGCGCTCGAGCTGCTCGAGTCGTTCACCCCCGACGTGATCGTCAGCGACATCGAGATGCCTGGCCACGACGGGTACGAGCTCATCACCTCGGTCCGCGAGCGCTCGGCCGAGCGAGGCGGCAAGCTGCCCGCGATCGCCCTGTCCGCCCACGTCAGCGAGCAGGACCGGCTGAAGGCGATCGCCGCCGGCTTCAACGTCCACGTCAAGAAGCCGATGCGCGCCAGCCACCTGATCGAGGCGATCCGGCGGGTGCTCGAGCACGAGCCGCCGCCCACCGCCTGACGCTCGTCCAGCCCATTGGGTGGTAGGGTCCCGACCGCGTGTCCGCGAGTCGCCCATGAATGACCAGCTCGATCTCCTGATCGCCGATGGCGTCATCGACGAGGTCCTGGGACGGCTCAAGAGCGGTAAGGAAGCGAACATCTCGCTGGTCCGGCGCGGCGACGACGTGATCGCCGCGAAGGTCTACAAGGATCGCGCGACCCGCAGCTTCAAGAACAACGCCGGCTACAAGGAAGGCCGCAAGGTCCGCAACAGCCGCACCCAGCGCGCGATGGACGGCGGCGGCCAGTTCGGCCGCGACGCTGCCGAGCAGGAGTGGAAGTCCGCCGAGGCCGATGCGATGTACAAGCTGGTCGGCAGCGGCGTGCGGATCCCCGAGCCGCTGATGTTCTACGAGGGAGTCCTGCTGATGGAGCTCGTGCGCGATGCCGAGGGCCGCCCCGCGCCGCGCCTGATCGACATCGCGATCGAGCAGGCCGACGCGATCGGCCTCTACGCCGACCTGTTCGCGCAGATCGTTTCGCTGCTCTGCTGCGACCTCATCCACGGCGATCTGTCCCCGTACAACATCCTCGCCGCCGCCGACGGGCCGACCATCATCGACTTCCCGCAAGTGGTGTCCGCGGTGCATAGCTCGCGCGCCGAGTTCTACTTCCTGCGCGACTTCGACAATGTCGTCTCGTTCGTGTCGCGGTTCGATCCCGCGCTCGCGGTGCATCGCCACGATGGGCGCGCCGTGTGGCGCGCCTACGTCAGCCGCGAGCTGACGCCGAGCTTCGTTCCGCCACCTCCCCCGCCCCCGCGGCCCACGCGCGGCCCGGATCGCCGGGGCCCTCGCGATCGTCGTTCGCCGCAACGCGGACCGCAGCCGCCGCAGCAGGGCGCGCCACAGCGTGATGGTCAGCCCCGCGGACCGCAACCGCCGCGCGACTTCCCGCCACGCGATGCCCAGCGCGGGCCGCAACCGCAACGCGGACCGCAACCGCAGCGCGACTTCCAGCCACGCGATGGCCAGCGCGGACCGCAAGGCGCGCCACAACCGCAGCGCGGGCCGCAACCGCAGCGCGACTTCCAGCCACGTGATGGCCAGCGCGGACCGCAAGGCGCGCCGCAACCGCAACGCGACTTCCAGCCACGCGATGGCCAGCCGCACGGGCCGCAGCAGCCGCGCGGCCGCAACCACCACGCGGGCAGCGGCCGCGCGGGCCGCAACCACCACGCGGGCCGCAGCGCCGCGCGGGCCGCAACCACCACGAGATCTCCAGCAGCGCGACAGGCAGACGGGTGGCCCGCAGCCGCAACCGCCCCGCGATCAGCCACCGCCACGCGACTTCCAGCAGCGCGGTCCGCAGCCGCAACGCGATGGCCAGTCGCGTGGTCCCGCAGTCGCCATCGCGCGGACCCCGATCACCCGCTCCGCGCGGAACCGCAGCCGCGGCCGGGTTGGACCGAGGCTCGACCCGCGAGCAGCCCACCTCCGCCGCTCGTGGCGGCGCCGGCGGCCGAAGCGACACTGGTAACCCGGGCGCTAACAGGACGACGAGATCACTAACACGACGATGCCGACCAGAAACGCGAGGGCGACGAACTGCCGGAACACCTCGCGCAGCACGAGACCCTCCGATCGCGATCGCGATCAGCTCGAGCTCGCGGATCATGACGCGCCGGGTCCTGACGATGCGCGCAATCGTGAACGTCAGCGACGCGCTGGCGAGGGCGTACTGCACGGCCGAGATGCCGGGCTCGAGCTGAGCGTTGGACCTCGCCAGCAGCCCGGCCAGAACCGAGACGACGGCGAGCCACCCGCCACGATGTGGATGGGCACGTCCCAGATCCCTGACGTGACGATCGCTCGCTCATTGCGCGGCTCCGCACTTCGAACAGATCGTCGTGCCGGGCGCGAGCGGCTGATCGCACGCCAGGCACGGAACGACGGGCGCGACGGGCGCGACGGGCGCGACGGGCGGGTCGACGACGAGCTCGCGGGCATGCACTACGAACAGCGAGCGCCGGAACACCGCCAGCGCGAGCAGCCCCAGCGCGATGCCGGCGCCGGACCCGATCACCCGCCAGCCATAGAGCGCCCACCAGGTCGGGACCGCACGCAGGACGATCGAGGCCGCCTTGACCCGGTCCTTGTGCACCATCGGTAGCGCGATCCCGAGCCCCCAGGTCCCTGGATCACCGAGCGTCGCGCCACCCACCGGGTCGGACAGCAGGTGGTCGTCGTCCTGGACCTCGAGCGAGATGATCGATCGTTCATCGATCGAGATCTCGACCTCGAGCACGCACCGCGTGGTCAACGAATCGTGCTCGGGCGCGCACGTTGCGACGTGCTTGCCATCGACGGCAACCTCGACTTCCAGCTCGGGCGCATCCGCCGGCGCGGCATCCCAGGTCTCGGCGCGGCGCTTGAACGGCTCGGCCTCGACCACCACTTCCACCAGCCGGTAGCGGCCCGCCGAAAGTCCGGGACCGTCGGGCCGCAGGATCGGACGCTGTGCGAGCGCCTCTGCCTCGGCACGATCCGATTCGTTGTCGCGCGCGCGCTCAGCCTCTCGCTGCTCGGCCCAGGCAGTCAGGCGCTTGCCGCTGCCCTTGCAGCTGAGTGCTGTCACGAGCACGACGCCGAGCCCTACCGCCCCTCGCATGATCCCATCATGTCACGTGTCCCCGTCTGTAGAGCGCAGCGACCGCACGCGCGGTGTCGCGCAACCGGGTCCGCAACGCCGCAGGTTCGAGCACCTCGACCTCGGGACCGAGCGCCAGCAGCTGGGAGGTCGCGTGATCGATCGATTCGATCGGGATGGTCACCTCCAGCCGATCGCCGCCGGGCGCACGGGCGATCGCGCCTTCGATCGCTTCCTCGATCGCTTCCTCGATCGCGGCGCTGGTACCGCGGAGCAGTTGGCGCCCGCGGGGCGTCAGCCGGATCCGGGCGCGTCCGCGATCGAGGTCGCGCTCGAAGCGCTCGATCGACGCGACCCAGTACGCGTCGAGGTCGAAGGTTGCGGGCCGCGCGAACGAGCCCGCGACTTCGAGGCGGCGGATGTTCGAGACCTTGTAGGTCCGGGGCGTCGCTTTGCCGCGGGCGCGCGCGACCAGGTACCACTCGCCCGCCTTGATCACGAGTCCGAGCGGCTCGAGCTCGCGCTCGACGACCGCGGTCCAGCTCTCGTAGCGGATGGTGATCCGCTGATCGCCCCAGACCGCGTCGGCGAGCGAGCGCAGGTGCTGCACGGGACCCGTCCGGCGGTACCAGCCCGCGAGATCGACGTGGAACCGCGAGCTCACCCGATGCGCCTCGGCCTGCCACTCTCGAGGAAGTGCGGCCAGCAGCTTGAGCTGCGCCGAGGCCATCGTGTCGCCGAGCCCGAGCTGGACGGCGGGCCCGGGCAACCCGGAGACGAACAGCGACTGCGCCTCGTTCGGCGTGAGGCCGGTCAGCGTCGTGCGCCAGCCGTCGAGCAGCTCGAAGCCGCCCGCCGCGCCGCGCTCGACCACGACCGGGATCCCGGCGGCACTCAGCTCGTCGATGTCGCGGTAGACCGTCCGGGTCGAGACCTCGAGATGGGCGGCGAGGGCGCGCGCGCTGACCCGACCGCGGGTCTGCAGCAGCATCATGATCGAGACCAGCCGGCTGGCACGCATCGAAATCGGATCCTGCGCGATCATATATGACAGTCGGTGGCAAGTATGGGGGCGCAGTGTCGGCCGATGACGAATCGACTCTCGAACCTGTCCCGTTCCCTGCTCGCGCTGGTCGCGGGCTGCAGCGCGTCGGCCGCACGGCCGTCGATGCTGGCTGATCCGCCCGGCTACACGCTGCAGCGAACCGGGGACGTCCACGACTTCGACTTTCTCGCGGGTGCCTGGACCGTGCAGAACCGCCGCCTGCTCGGGCGTGGGGTCGCCAGCACGGAGTGGGAGGAATTCCCCGCCACGACGTGCGCCACCGTGTATCTCGGAGGCGTCGCCAACATCGACGAGCTGGTGTTCCCGACCAAGGGCTGGGCCGGCGTGTCGTTTCACACGTTCGATCGCGCGAAGCGGCAGTGGTCGATCTACTGGGTCAACAGCCGGAGCGGCACGATGTTCCCGCCGGTGCTCGGCGGGTTCGACGGTAAGATCGGCGAGTTCTACGGCGTGGACGAGGACGGCGGGCGCCCGGTGAAGGTGCGCTTCCGCTGGACCAAGGACGGTCCGGATCACGCGCTGTGGGAGCAGGCGTTCTCGTTCGACGGCAAGACCTGGGAGGTCAACTGGAAGAACGAGCTGACGCGCGCCGCACCGGGCAGCTGCGCGCACTGACTCACAGCACGCGCAGGTACGCGAGCAGCGCGGCGGTCTCGGCGTCGGTGAACGGGCGATCGTGCACCGGCGGCACGATGCCGGACTGGGTGGTCAGCAGCGGTGCGCCCGGCGCAAGGATCGCGACGCGCTTGAAGAACTGCTGGTAGTGCTCGACGACGGCCTCCAGCGTCGCGGCGGTGTTGTTGCTGAAGTATGGCGCGGTGCGCACGAGACCGCGCAGGCTTGGGATGTCGAGGTGCTCGATGTCGCCGGGGGCGCCCGGCGCAGGATAACCGGTCAGCAGCAGGCGGCCCGGATCGGAGGTCGTGACGCGCGTGATGCACGGCGGTTGCGGCGCGGGACCGCCACAGGGCGTCCCCGCTGGTGGCGCGCCGCTGTTCGTGATCTCGTAGGTGCGGACGTTCTCGAGCTGGCTCGCGCTGCATGCCGCGAACGTGAAGCGTGCCGGCGTGACGGAGTCGACCGGCCGCGGGCATGCGGTCGTGATGCCGTGGTACCGGATGAGCGCGGTCGGGGTGCCCGGGATGCCCTGCTGGATCGGCGTGCTGCCGCTCGGATGATCCGCGAGGTTGCCGTGGCACTGGCCACACGCGCGATCGAATACGACCTTGCCCTGCGCGGCGAGCGGGTCGAGCGCGGGGTCCGGATCCGGCAGCGGAGACGATCCGGCGGCCATCGCATCGGCCAGCACGCGGACCCGCGGCGACGAGAACTGCGTGTCCTCGAAGTGCGCGACGTCGGTCAGCCAGTCGGCCGCGGGATCGGCGGTGATGCCGGCGTGACCGCGCAGCGCGGCGAGCGCCTGCTGCTCGAGGGTGTCGATCCGACCGTCGAGCTGATAGCCACCGCGCTGATTCGGGCCGCGCGGCCAGCCTGGCCCGACGTCATCGGGGCCGGTGATGCGGACATCGAAGATCGAGGGCACCGCGCGCCAGATGTCGGCGATGGTCTCGGTCGTCGGCAACGCGGACGCCGGGCACGGGATCGCCGCGCCGCAGTCGAGCAGCTTCACGTTCGGCGGCAGCGGGAGCGTGACCCGGACCAGCCCGTTCTCGATCAGGTTCGTGAAGTCATGCGCCGACGGGCCATGGATCCGGAAGTCATCGGCATCGATCGGACGGAACAGTGGGTCGTCCGTGCCGGTGCGCGTCATCTCGGTGAAGCGCGCCAGCACGCGCGTCGGGCTCAGCTGGAAGCTATCTGCGGGCACATGACAGTCGGCGCACGCGCGGCCGTTGCCACCGAGCCCAGCGAGCGTTCGATCGTGAAAGTTGGTCTCACCGCGGCAGGCGCTCGGATCGGCAGCACCAGGAAGGTCGAGGTGCACCGCGGTCGCGGGAAACCGGCGATCGCCTTGCTGCAAGTGCAACGTGAACGTGTCGGCCTCCGCGGGACTCCCGGCCGTTGGCGCGTCGTCGTGGTCGCAAGCCTCGTCGGGCACGTCGCCCACCTTGCACCGCGAGAACGCGTAGGGACGACCGGGCGCACCGCGGTAGATGCACGTCGTCTCGGCGCCGGCGCCAGTGCGGTAGCTGAACAGGACCTTGCCGTATCCCGCACCGCCGATCGGCACCGGAATCTCGGTGGGAATCACGAAGCCGAGCACGCCATCGCCGAGCAGCACGTGGCCGTCGACGACGCGCTTCGGTCGATAGTCGCGTCTCGCATCGAGCGAGACACCATCACATCGCGACGGCGGCGCGGCCAGCGCCTCTGCGACGACGACGCCCTCGCCTGCTTGCTCGACGGAACAGGCGGTGCTCGCGAGACCGAGCACGATCAGAACAGGAGCGACTTGCATGTCCGCATGCCTGTGCAGCGGCAATGCCACGCGCGCGGGCGCGGTACAGCGGTCGCCGCGCGGCGGACAAGCCGCGACGCTCGCTCATCGGGACAGTCAGACAGACAGCTGTCAGACGGCAGGTCAGCGAAAGCTGGTCGGGTCGAGCTGGTAGCGCTTGAGCCACCGGTAGATCTGCTTCGCGTCCTTGCCATAGAACGCAGCGAGTCGGCTGACGTTGCCGTGCAGCCCGGTGAGCTGCGTGACGAGCTCGTCGCGACTCGGCATGCCGGGGAGCTGACCCTCGCCGCTCGCGGGTACGGCCTCGTCGGGCGAGGCGATCGGAAGCTCGAGGACTGCATCGAGATCCGAGCGCCGGACCTCCGTGCGGGCACCGAGCTGGAGTGCGATCAACTGCATCGCCGACTGCAGCTCGCGAATATTGCGTGGCCACGGATGGGTGACGAGTCGCTCGGCGGCCTGGCCGGAGAGCTGGCGCACGGGACCGGCCGCGGCAAGGAAGCGCTCCGCGAGCATCACGATGTCTCCGCGCCGCGTGCGCAGCGGCGGCAGCTGAATGACGGCACCGGCGAGCCGCGCGTGAGGTCGCTGCGAAACCGGCCCTCTGCCGTGCGCGCCGCGAGATCGAGGTTGGTCGCCGCGATCACCCGCGCATCCGTGTGCACGCTGCGGGTGGCGCCGACCGGAATGATCTCGTGGGCGTCGAGTGCGCGCAGCAGCTTGGCCTGATGCGCGAGCCCGAGCTCGCCGATCTCGTCGAGGAACAGCGTCCCGCCCTGGGCTTCGAGGAACAGGCCCGGGCTGTCACTGGTCGCGCCGGTGAATGCGCCCTTCCGGTGCCCGAACAGCGTCGCCTCGAACAGATCGTCCGCGAGCGCGGCGCAGTTGACCGCCACGAACGGGCCCCGCCGGCCGCTCTGCCGGTGGACGTACTGTGCGAGCACGTCCTTGCCGGTCCCCGTCTCGCCGAGCAGCAGCACCGGGATCGCGGATGGGGCCACGCGTGCCGCGAGCGCAGTCGCGGCGACAAATGCCGGCGCGTTGCCGACCAGCAGCGGATCTCCGGTCTCGCCGGCCGGGCCACCATCTGCGAGCTCGAGCAGCGTGTCACCGACGCGCACGAGGTCCCCGCGCTGCAGCATGCGCGTCGCGATCCGGTGGCCGTTGACGAACGTGCCATTGCGACTGGCATGATCGTGGATCTCGACGATGACTCCCGCGCGCGTGATGGTCGCGTGCAGGCGCGACAGCTTTGCGTCATCGATCGCGAGCTCGACGCCGGGGCCGAGCGCCCTGCCGATGCCGAGCCTCGTCGCGAGCTCGACCCGGCGCGACCGCAGCCCCGCGACCGGCGTGTGGAGGACCAGCAGCGACCACGACTCGGTGGCGCCTGGATCCGGTCCGGAGCCTGCGCTCTGGAGCGTCGTGGCGGAGGGCCGTCCGGCAAGGCCGCACTCTACCAGCGCGGTTCCTGCCCTACACTCCCCACGTGATCGAGGGCGACACGGCGCCGGACAGCGAGCCGGAGGTTCCCGCGACCGGGCGCCTCGCGGACGAGCTGCTGCCTGAGACGCTGGTCGACCGCTACCAGATCGAGCACCGGCTCGGCGCCGGCGGGATGGGCATCGTGTACGCGGCGCGCGATATCCATCTCGGCCGCGCGGTCGCGGTCAAGCTCGTCGGTTCGCGCGTCGACCTCGAGTCCGGCCAGGGCCAGCTCGTGCGCGAGGCGCAGGCGATGGCGAAGCTGCGCCACCCGAACCTCGCCACCGTCTACGATCTCCGGGTCACGGCCGACCGGCTGTTCATCGTGATGGAGCTGGTCGACGGCGGCACGCTCGCCGACTGGGCTGGTGCCGTCGCGCGACCATGGCGCGAGCTGACCGCCATGTATCTGCAGGCTGGGAGAGGCCTCGCGGCGGCGCATGCCGCCAGTTCGTTCATCGCGACTTCAAGCCGGAGAACGTGCTGGTCGGCAAGGACGGCATCGCGCGGGTCAGCGACTTCGGGGTCGCGGGCATCCTCGGCGCCCAAGGCCTCGTCGGGACGCCCGGCTACATCGCGCCGGAGGTGCGACGGCACGAGCCCGTCGACGGCCGCGCGGATCAGTACAGCTTCTGCATCGCGCTGAGCGCTGCGCTATGCGGCAAGCGTCCAGCCGAGTCCGTCGCGCGCCATGTTCGCCCGCGCTGGCTGATGAAGATCATCACGCGCGGGCTGGCGGAGGATCCGCGCGATCGCTGGCCGTCGATGGACGTGCTGATCGGAGCGATCGAGCGCAGGCTCGAGCACCGCCGGCGCGCGTGGTTGCTTGCGGCCCTCGCTGTGGTGGTCGTCGGCGTGACGATCGCGGTGATCGCCGGCACGCGGCGACCGCCGCCGTCGGTGCGGAGCTGGTCGCCGGTCGTGATCGGGCGCGAGCGTCGCGACTCGCCGCTCGGCATGATCGTGTCGCGAGATGGCTCGACCGTGGCCGGCATCGCCGCGACCGAGGCGTGGACCGAGCCGCGCAGCGTGGTGGATCGCGACGGCGGATCCGTTCCCGGTCCGCGCCGAGCTCGACGCGTGCCGGCTGTCGCGCACCGGTGCGCGGCTGGTCTGCGGGTTCGGCGGCGAGCTCGAGATCTGGGCGATCGAGCTCGCCACCCTGCGCGCGTCGCGCCTCGTCACGGGAGCCAGGCTGTTCGACGTCGGACCCGACGACAGCATCCTGTTCGGCTCGGTCGACCTCGCGCGGCTCCACCGCCGCACGGCCTCGGGCGTCACCGCATCGATCGCGACGGTGCGTGGCCCCGACTTGCTCACCGGCGCCGTGTGGTCGCCCGATGGCACGCGCATCGCGTACAAGGTGCGGACCGCGGATGGCGCGCGGATCGAGATCTTGACGCTGGCGACCCACGACACCCGGGTGGTGTCGCGTCGGATCTGCAAAGAGCTCGAGTGGCTGACCGACACGTCGCTCGTGTGTGCCCCGCGCAGCTTTCGCAAGCCGCTCGTGATCGAGCTTCGCCTCGGTGCGGGAGAGGCGACGGAGCTCGTCCGCTACGACGGCCCCGAGTACCAGCAGGTCAGCGCGCTGTCCGCATCGGCCGCGGGCGTCTTGCTGTCGACCTCGCCGAACGATCAACACCTCGCGATCGTGTCGTCGAGCGGTGAGGTGCAACGGATCGCGTCGGGCGGCGTCACCGATCTGCCGGCCGCAGGCTTCACCGCTTCGGGACAGCTGATCTTCGGGGCCAGCGAGCAAGGGCATCTCCGGATCAAGTCGCTCGAGGTCGACGGGACCGTCGCGACCGTGCGCACCGGCCCGACCGCGGAGGTCCCGTTCGTCGTCGCCGGCGAGACGGTGGTGTTCGGACGCTTCCCGGGCGGCGAAGCCACGATCCCGTTCTTCGAGACCCCGGTCGGTAGGCGCTATCCCGACGGCGAGCTGTTCCGGCTGATGCTCGCATCGGGCAAGGTCGAGCCACTCGGTGCGACGCGCGGATTCAGCTCGCTGTCGTGCGCGACTGCTGTCGGACCTTGCCTGCTCGCGGAGCGCAGCGGCGCGTACGTGATCGCGCGCGACTGGGATCTCGCGACCGGCGCGCGGGGGCCCGAGCGCGCCCGCTGGCTGGTGACCAGCTTCGCGTCCACCGTCGCGCTGTCGCCCGATGGCCGCACGCTCGCCCACGTCCAGCGCCTGATGGAGAACCGCGAGCTGTCGCTGCTCGAGCTCGACACCGGGGTCCGTCGCCGGATCGAGCTGCCGGGGACGGCGCTCGACTTCCCGCGCTGGCTGCCCGACGCGACCCTGGTCGCTGTGCGCACGCGCGGTGGCGAGCGTGGCCTGGTCCGCGTGCGGGAAGCCGGACCGCCGGAGCTCGTGCTCGCGGTGCCACCGGCTGGCGAATCGCTGACCCTCGCGGGCGAATTCCAGATCGCACCTGACGGTCGCGCCGCGGTGCTGCTGACCGATTCACTCCAGACCCATGGCTGGGTCGCCCGTGATCAGTTCCAGAATTGATCGAGCAGCAACATCGCGAGCTTGATCGGCTCGCCTTGCCGGCGATTGGTCAAGATGATCACGCCGAGCTTGCGGGAAGGCACCCAGACCAGCGCGTTCTTGAACCCGCTCGTGGTGCCGGTGTGGAACACGACCTTCTCGCCGCGCTGCTGACTGATCCGCCAGCCGAGGCCGTACTTGATCGCGGGCTCGTCGGTCGCGACCAGCGCGCTGGTGGCCTCGGCGAGCCGCTTGGGTGCGAGCAGCGTGCTGTGATCGAGGGCATCGATCCAGCGCGCCAGGTCGTGGACCGACGAGTACACGCCGCCATCACCGAGCACGGCGCTGCTCCGGTTCTGATCGGCCGGCCCGAGCTGGTTCGGGCTGCCGCTGTAGCCGAGCGCGCGATGCGGGATCGTGACCTGCGGGTCGTAGACCAGTGAGGCCGTCATCTTCAGTGGTTCGAAGATGTTCTTGCGCAGGAACTCCGCGTACGAAACCTTCGACACGCGCTCGACGACCAGTGCGAGCAGCGCGTACCCGGTGTTGTTGTAGCGGTAGCGCGTGCCGGGCGTCAGCGCGAGCCGTTGCTTCGCGAGCAACGCGAGCACGTCACGATCGACGATCTGCGCCGGGTCGTCCTTCGGCAGCAGCGTCTCGTACTCCGGCAGCCCGGAGGTATGGGTGAGCAGGTGGCGCAACGTCACGGTCGGCGCCTGCTGCGCGAGCTCGGGCAGGTAGCGCGCGACCGGATCCTCGATCGACAGGCTGCCACGGTCGGCGAGGATCGAGATCGCCGTCGCGGTGAACGGCTTGGTCACCGACGCGAGCCGGTAGTTCGTGTGCGACCCCGCGCGCTCCTTGGTCTGGAGGTTGGCCAGCCCGTACGAGCGCTCGAACACGATCGAGCCATGCTTGACGATCGCGATGCTCGCGCCCGGCTGCTGCCCGGCGTACGACGCGAACAAGGCGTCCACCGGGTCACCGGGACATGCTGCGGCGATCACGGACAGAACACCGGCAAACACCGCGAGACCGGGCACGACCTGCAGCATAGCGCGGTCCCGCACATCCGCTGCCCCGAAGCTGGGTGGCAGCAGTTTGTCGCAGGCGTCGCGGTACTCGCGCTGCCATGCGTTATCAGCGGCGAAAATCGCTGGCAGCGGAGCGGCAGTTCGATACGATGTTCCCGCGCGACGTTGAACGATCGCAGGGGGCGGGCAACGGGACCCGCGAGCGAAGTCACCACGCGCGTTGCCATGGCCACGCTGACGCCTGCCGAGCCGCGAGAACGCATGGTCGTGCTCGACGTCTTGCGTGGCCTCGCGCTGCTCGGCGTGTTGCTCGGAAACACGCAGCGCCTGTACAGCGGGATGTTCGCTGGGACCCTTCAGGGCTACCAGATGACCGAGCTGGATATCGCCGCGTCGTGGTTCATCGCGCTGCTGATCCAGAGCAAGGCGCAGACGCTGCTGACCTTCCTGTTCGGGTTCGGCTTCGCGGCGCAGCTGCTGCGCGCCCGCGAGCGCGGCGAACCGGTGATCGGGATGTACGTGCGCCGGCTGCTCGCGATGCTCGCGTTCGGCATGCTGCACATCGGGCTCGTGTGGTGGGGCGACGTCCTGTGGACCTATGCGGTCGCCGGCTTCGTGTTGCTCGCGTTTCATCGGGTGTCGAACCGGACGCGCGTGATCGCGGCGGCGCTCCTGGTGTTCGTCCCGGGCGCGATCATGTCGCTGCCGGGGATGTGGGCGCGCGCCTCGTCGCTGCTGTATCCATCGGATGCCTGGCCGATCTACACCCGTGACCTGCTGGCCGCGATGCGGGGGGACGACCACGGCGAGCTGCTGTGGCAGCAGATCCGGTTCTTCCCGCTGTTCTCCGCAGCCGGCATCTACTCGTATCAGCCGTGGCTGGTCGGCCGGTTCCTGCTCGGCCAGGTCGCCGGCTCGCTGCGGTGGTTCGATCGCGATGGCGCCGACCACCTCGCGGTGTTCAAGCGGATCCTGTTCTGGGGCGGCTTTTTGGGCGCTGCCGGCCTCGTGTTCTCGGTGTTCCAGGTCCTCGGGTTGACTCGGAGCGCCGAGCAGACGGTCGTGCGAGAGATCCTGCTCTCGGTGTTCCGCGAGCTCAACTACCTCGGGCTGGCGGCGTTCTACCTCTCCGCGACCGTGCTGATGTTCCAGCGCGGCCGCTGGCGCCAGTTGCTCTCCGCGGTCGCGCCCGCAGGCCAGATGCCGCTGACGGTCTACATCTCCCAGAGCGTGATCATGACGTTCCTCCTCTACGGGTGGGGGCTCGGGTGGAACGACTGGCTGAGCCCGGCGGGGTACGTCGGCCTGTCGTTCGCGGTGTTCGCGGTCCAGGTGCTCGCGTGTACGCTGTGGCTGCGGTCATTCCGGTTTGGACCGCTCGAATGGCTGTGGCGCGCGGTGGTGTACTGGCGGTTTCCGCCGATGCGGCTCTCCGTGACGCGCACCTGACGCAAGTGATCGGAGCGCCGATTCGTGGTTAGATCTTGCGAGTGGCAACGAGCTCTGATCTCGAGCCCGGCGACCCGTATCGCCTGCTGTCACGCGACGAGCTCGAGCACCGCGCCCGCGCCTCGGAGAATCGCTTCGAGCAGGCGTTCCACGGCAACGCCGCGGCGATGGTGATCGCGCACCGGAGCGACCTCCGGATCATCGACGTCAATCGGCGGTGGCTCGAGCTGTTCGGGGCGACGCGCGAGGACGTGATCGGGAAGACGTCGGTCGAGCTTGGCCTGATCAGCGAGGCCGACGCGAACGCCCGGATCGCGCGGCACAAGCAGTTCGTTGGGGGCTACGACGCCGAGCTCGTGTTGCGGAAGCGCACCGGCGAGTCGCTGACCGTCCTCGCGAGCGCGAAGCCGATCGAGATCGAGGAAGGCCCGTGCACGCTGACCACCGTGATCGACATCACGGCGCGCAAGCACGCGGAGGAAGCGTTCGAGGTCGCATTCAGCGCCGGACCGGCGGGCATGATGTTGGTCCATGTGGCGACCGACGTGGTCGTCTCGGTCAACGCGCGCATGCTGGAGATGACCGGGTACCAGCGCGACGAGCTCGTCGGCCGCGGCGTCGACGAGCTCGCGTTCGTCCTCAATCGCTCGCGCGGGGAGCTACTCGCCGAGCTCGAGCGTACCGGCCGGCTGAACGAGGTCGAGCTCGAGCTCGGGTGCAAGGATGGCTCGGAGCTGTGGACGCTGGCGTCGACCGAGACGGTACGGATCCACGACACGCCGCACCGGCTCACGGCGTTCACGGACATCACGGCCCGGATGCGGGTGGAGAGCCGGCTGTTGACCCAGCACGTGGTGGGTCGGTGTCTCGCAGAGGCAGGCGAGCTCGAGACCGCGTTCCCGCAGGTCCTCCAGGCGCTCGGCCGGGGCGAGGGCTGGGAGTGCGGTGCGGTGTGGCTCCGCGACGAGCACCGCGCGCTGCAGGTGCACAGCGCATGGCGCCTGGATCGTCTCGAGCCGGGTGCGCTCGCCGAGTTGCTCGAGCGCGTGGTCGCGAACGGCGAGGCCGAGACCGTCGCGCTCTCCCGCCCGCTCGCGGGTCGGGAGACGATGACGCGCGCCCTGGCATTTCCCCTGCTCCGCGGCACGGAGGCGCTCGGCGTCGCGGTGCTGTTCGGCACTGGCGAGCACGTGGCGATCGAGACCGCCGAGCGCGGGCTGTTCGACTCGATCGGCCGCATGCTCGGCTTGTTCGTCGGACGGGCACGCGCCGAGCGCTCGCTCCGCGAGCTCAATATCGAGCTCGAGCGCCGCGTCCTCGAGCGCACGCACGACCTCGAGCTCAGCAATCGCGACCTCGAGGCGTTCTCCTCGTCGATCTCGCACGACCTGCGGGCACCGCTGCGGACGATTCACGGGTTCTCAGAGATCTTGCTCGAAGATTTCTCCGAGGAGCTCCCTGCCAAGGCGCGGCGCTACCTGACGAGCATCCACGAGAGCGGCGACCGGCTCCGCCACCTGATCGACGATCTGCTCGCGTTCTCGCGCCTCGGCAGCAAGGGCGTCCGCCGCGACGAGGTCGATCTCGACGAGCTCGTGCGATCCGTGCTCGACGAGCTGATCGCGGCCCGGGAGCTTGGGAACAAGCTCGAGCTCCACGTGATGCCGCTCGGCACGTGCTACGCGGATCCGTCACTCCTGCGAGCCGTGTGGATGAACCTGCTCGATAATGCGTTCAAGTACGCGCGCGACTCGCATCCGATGGTGATCGAGGTCGGGCGCGCGCACACCGGCGGCGAGACCGTGTTCTACGTCCGCGACAACGGTGTCGGCTTCGACATGGCCGAGGCCGACCGGCTGTTCGGCGTGTTCCAGCGCTTGCATCCGCCGAGCGAGTTCGAGGGCACGGGGGTCGGCCTCGCGAACGTGCGCCGGATCGTCGAGCGCCATCACGGTCGCGTCGCGGCGAGCTCGCAGCTCGGCCACGGCAGCCGGTTCGAGTTCACGCTCGGCCCGACCTGAGCTGATCCGGGGAGCGTCAGGATCAGGCCCGCGCGCGTACGGTATGATTCATCCCCGCGGTGTCCGATTCGCAACAGCTCTGGGAGCGCTTCCGTACGGTCCTCACGGATGGGGACGCCGGATGGCAGAAGCTCGTCGTCGACCTCGGTCCCGAGCTCCAGCTGATGGCCCGCCGACAGCCGATCGGCAGGCTGCGCGACCGCGAGGACACGCCGCGCGAGATCCTGACCCGGGTGCTCGCGCGGCTGCACGCGCGCGACTACGCGGCGATCCGGAAGCTGTGCGCGATGGATCCGCCGCCGGAGCTGCGAGCCTGGCTGCGCGTGCTCGTGATGCGGTCCGCGATCGATTACATGCGCGAGCACCCGGAGTTCGAGCGCGGAGGTCCCGAGCAACCGCCCCGCTGGGTCTCGCTCGCGAGCTTCGACTCGTCGGACGCGCCCCCCGTGGATCCGAGCTCGCTGGCCGAGAAACGCGCCGAGCTGCTGGGGTTCGTGCGGACAGCTGTCGAGCGCGCGCAGGAAGAGTTCCGGGCGCACGGCGCCGAAGCGCAATCCCGACTCGCGCTCGAGTGGAAGATCGCGGCGATCCACGTCCGCCGCCTGCTCGCTCGCGGGGACCAGTATCTCGCGGTGCTCGATTCGGTGCTCGCCGGAAATAGCTATCCGGAGACCGCGACCCGGCTCTCGATCACGCGCCGCGAGGTCGAGCTGACCGTGCGCTATCTCGAGGAGCTGCTCCGGGCCCGCCACTTCGGGGTGGTGACCGAGTAGCCGTTGCAGCGGTCTGTGCCATGGCGCATCGTGTCGTGGTGGACTGCGACGACGTCATGCTCGCGATCGCGAATCGCGATCACGCGACGTTGACCGGCGCGGAGGAGACGCGGTTGCACGCGCACCTGGCGCGGTGCGAAGCGTGTCGCGTCCTCGAGGGCGAGGTCGACGATTGCTGGGGCTGGGTCACGCACGAGCCGACAGAGATCGCGATGGCGGTCGTCGAGCGCGCGCGGTTCGAGCTCGGCGCCGAGATCGCAGCCGGCGGGATGGGCCGGATCACCAGGGCCACCGACCGCCGGCTCGACCGCGAGGTCGCGATCAAGGAGGTACTCGACCCGCGGCTGCGCGCGCGGTTCGATCGCGAGGTCCGGATCACCGCGCGCCTGCAACATCCGGCGATCGTCCCGATCTACGAGGCCGGCACGTGGCCAGACGGGGCGGCGTTCTACACCATGCGCCTGGTCCCGGGTGGCACGCTGGCGGAGGCGATCGCGCGTCGGCAGACGCTCTCCGAACGCCTCGCGCTGTTGCCCCACGTGATCGCCGTGACCGAGGCCCTCGCGTACGCCCACTCGCGCCGGATCATCCATCGCGACCTCAAGCCGGGGAACATCCTGGTCGGCGAGTTCGGCGAGACGGTCGTGATCGACTGGGGACTCGCGAAGGAGCTCGACGCCGAATCCGCCCGCGACGAGCTCGCGGGGATCGCCGAGCCGGCCACGAACGGCCTGACCCGCGTGGGCTCGGTGCTCGGGACCCCTGGCTTCATGGCACCCGAGCAGGCCGCCGGGACGCACGACACGGTCGACGAGCGTGCCGATGTCTACGCGCTCGGTGCGATCCTCTACACCGTGCTGGCCGGATCACCGCCGCACCACGACGAGCTTCCGCACGACAACGGCGATCTGATCCTCGAGCTCTCGCTGATCAAGCCGCCGACCCCGCTCGCGACTCGCGTCCCCGACCTGCCGCGCGACCTGTCCGCCATCGTCGAGCGCGCGATGTCGCGTCGCCGCGAGGAGCGCTATCCCACCGCGAAGGAGATGGCGGAGGAGCTGCGCCGGTTCGCCGCCGGCCAGCTGGTCGCGACGCACGACTACAGCCTGCGCGAGCTACTCGGACGCTGGCTCCGCAGGCACCGCACAGCCGTCACGGTCGGCGCGGTCATGCTGGTCGCGCTCGCGATCGTCGGCGTGCTCGCAGTTGTTGGCGTCACGCGCTCGCGCGATGCCGAGCAGCGGGCACGGTTCGCGGCCGAGACCGGCTTCGCGACCAGCGAGCGCAGCGTGGCGTCGCTGCTCGAGGAGCAAGGGCGCTACGAGGTCCTCGAGGGCGACCGCGGGCGCGGCCTCGCCTTCCTCGCCGAGGCGGTGCAACGCGGGCGCGATGGCGTCGCGATCCGCCAGCTGCTCGGGACCGCGACCCGGAACCTCGATCTGCTCGAGTCCTCGCTCGCGTTTCCTGACGGCGTGCTGACGATCGGGTTCGCGCGCACGGGAGAGCTCGTGGTCGTCGAGGCCGAGCCTCGGATCCGGGTGTGGAATGGCAGCAAGCAGATCCGGACGATGGCGCTCGACGACGCACCACATGCCGCCACGCTGAGCGACGATGGTCAGTACGCCGCGGTCGTCGGTGCCGATCCGGCGATCGACGTCTGGGACACCAGCCGGGGCACGCGCTTGTGGCGGCTCGAAGATCCGCGCTACTCACAGGCGCAGGTCACGATCGATCGCGGACATCACCTGCTCGCGATCATCACGCACGGCGAGGACGACCTGCCGCAGCGGCTCGAGGTTCGTGCCCTGGCGACCGGTGCCCTGCTGGCGCGCCCGGCGCTCGGTCCCAAGGACGTGGTCGCGGTCGCGTTCGGCGACGGCAAGCTCGCCGCGTGCGACGAGGATGGCCACATCGGCGTCTGGGACACCACGACGTTCGCGTCGCTCGCGACGCTCGCGAGCACGGCGCGGCCACGGATCCTCGCGTTCGCCCGTGCGGACCGGCTGGTCGCGGCCGGTGCCGGTGCCGAGCTGTGGGTGCTCGGTGAGCCCGCACAGCAGCGCGCGCTCGCGGGCCATCTCGGTGCCGTCACCGCGGTGGCGGTCGACGATCGGGGCTGGATCGCGACAGGTGATGGCGCCGGCGGGGTGCGGCTGTGGACCGCCGACGGCGAACCGCGCGGCGAATCGCGTGTCGTGCAGCAGATGGTCAACCGGCTCGCGTTTGCGCCCGGCGGCCTGCTCGTCGGTGGCGGCCAGGATCCACGCGCCTATATCTGGGACTCGTTGTCGCTCTCCGTGGTCCACACGTTCGATGCCCACGACGAGTGGGATGGCGAGCTGCTCGTGGCGGAGCGCGGTGGGTCGCGCCTGGTCACCGCGAGCTTCACCGACAACGTGGTGCGCGTGTGGAAGCTGCCGGCACCGAACCGGATCGCACAGGTCGCCGCGCGCGCCGCCGCGCTTGCACCGGATCGATGGATCGTCGCGACCGCCTCCACGACGACCATCCGCCGCCTCGACACCGGCGCGGTCGTGCGCGAGCTCGCGCACCTCCGCTCCGCCGAAGCCAAGGCCGCGCACCTCCAGGTCAGTCGCGATGGGCGGCGCGCGGTGCTGCAACGCCGGATGCAGTGGTCGTGTTCGATCCGCGAGCGATCACCTGCTCTCGCTCGCGTTCGACGGCCTGCCGCACCTCTCCGCCGATGGCCGGTACCTGCTCGATGACGGCGACCCGGTCCGCGTGCTCGACACCACCACGGGCGCGGTCGTGCGGCAGCTCGCGCTACCCGAACCGACGTGGGCCGGTGCGATCAGCCCCGATGGCTCGCTGCTCGCGCTCGAGGCCGGCGACGCCGTCACCCAGGTCGGCGTCGTCACCGGCAAGCAGATCACGAGGACGCCGCTCGGCGACCCGGATCACCACCTGTACACCGAGGTCACGCTCGACCCGACGGGGCGCAAGCTGGTCGTCAGCTCGAACGACCGCTTCGCGAGCCTGGTCGAGGCGACGACCGGGAAGCTGCTCGGCAAGCTCGTCAGCACGCGGCCGATCACGACCAGCGCATTCTCGCCCGATGGCAACTGGCTCCTGACCTGGGGCGAAGGCAACACGGTGCAGCTGTGGGACCTGCGCGATCGCCAGGTCAAGGGTGCCGTCGATCGCGCAGCGTTCGAGGCGTTCGCGTTCAGCGCCGATGGCGAGCGGTTCGCGACCGGATCGGAGGACGGCCTGGTCCAGATCTACGACACCCGTTCGGTCCAACTGATCGCGCGCATGCAGGTCTCGCGACGCACGGTCACCCATGTGGAGTTCAGCGCCGATGGCACGCGGCTGGTCGTGCGAACGGAGGCCGGGATCGCGACGCTGCTCGATGTCGCGCTCGACCGCCACTCGCCCGCCGAGCTGGCGGCGCTCGCCGCCCACCACACCCGCTGGAAGTTGCGAGACGGCGTGCTCGTCCAGCGATAAGCGAGAAATCTCGTGCCGTGCGGCCCCGGGCTGACGACCTGGATCGGTATGGCACCACGGTTCCCGTTCAGGCGGTGGCTGGCGCTCGCCGGGCTCGTGCTCGCGCTCGCGGTCGGCGTGATGGCGAGCTCGGAGCACGCGGCGATCCACGAGCCGTCACCGGCGCGTAGCGCGGCCCTGCCGCCCGCGTTCCACCGCGTATTCGCGGCGATCACGCCCGGCACGCTGCGACTCGAAGGTCAGGTGATCGATGTGGAGCGCCAGCCGGTGGCGGGCGCGACGGTCACGCTCGCGGGCAACCGGGTCTCGCACACCGAGGCCGACGGCAGCTTCGCGTTCGAGCAGCTCGCGCCTGGCGACTACGCGCTCGCGGCAGAATACGCCGACGCCTATACCGAGCAGGACACCGCGCTGGACGACACCAGCGAGCCGGTGATGTTGACCCTGCGGCGGGGACCGTCGCTCGTGGTGCACGTGCTCGATGCGATCGACCGCAAACCGATCGCCGGCGCGACGATCAGCACGCTGGATCGCACCGCGGTCACCGATGCACGTGGCGACGCACGCCTGCGTTGTCTCGATTTCGGCGCCGAACGGATCGCGATCACGGCGCTCGGGTATGCATCGCAGCGGATCTCGGTCGCCTCACTCGATCCCGCGGAGACGATGGAGCGCACCATCATTCTCGATCTCGGCGCCGCGGTGAGCGGGCTCGTGCTCGATCGCGACGGCAAGCCGATCGCGGAGGCCGACGTCGAGTTACGGGTCGCGGGCGACCTGTGGAGCGAGCGCGCCACGACCGATGCCGCCGGGCGCTGGGCGATGCCCCTCGTCGGCCCCGGCAAGCACGCGATCAACGCGAGCAGCAGCCTGCATCTCGAGTCGAGCCTGGTGTTCGACCACGACGGCGTGACGGAGCGAAGCGACCTGGTGCTGAAGCTCGAGACCGGCGCGCGGATCACCGGCATCGTCGTCGACGAGCGCGGCGTGCCGGTCGAGGGCGCCCAGATCGGCAGTGGCGCAGGCAGCGCGATCGCGGACGCGAGTGGCCGGTTCGCGATCACGGCGGTGCCCGAGGGCAAGCACGAGGTGTTCGCGGTCGGCAAGCGCGGCGCGTCGTCGAGCACGCACGTGACGCTCGCGGCGGGCGGCCACGCGGAGATCCGGCTCGTGCTGATCACGTCGAGCATCGCGGGCATCGTGGTCGATCAGCGCGGCGAGCCGGTCGAGGACGTGCTCGTGTTCGCGATGCGTCCCGATCACCAGTCGTACCTGGCGTACAGCGACGAGCAAGGGCGGTTCGATCTCGAGGGCGTGCGTCCGGGGAGCTACGACGTCACGGCCGAACGGCGCAGTGACGACACCCGCGAGCTCGAGGTCAAGCTTCACGTCAAGCATGGGGACCGCAGCGTGCGGATCGTGATGCCGGATCTCGGGACCGTGTCGGGTCGCGTGATGCTCGCCGGCCAGCCGGTGCCCTACTTCGGGTTCCTCCTCGCGCCCGAGCCCGATGCGTCGCATGGCGACCCGGTGGCCGTGCGCTCGCGCGATGGCCGATTTCGCCAGCGCCATGTCGGCCCCGGCACCTGGAGCGTGGTGATCGTCGGCCCGGGCTTCGAGCGGCGCGCGATCAACGGCATCCGCGTGGCGCCCGGCCAGCACCTCGAGCTCGGCGACATCCTCGTCTCGCGCGGTCGCACGGTCACGGGACAGGTCACCGACTCGCGAGGTGCCGTGATCGGCGGGGCGTCCGTGCGCATGTACCGGCACCGGCTCGACGACGAGGGGGGCCTCGCCGGACTCGGGAGCGAGAGCTGGATCGTGCGCACGGACGCCGGGGGGCATTACCGGATCGAGGGCGTGCCGGTGGACGTCTCGGGCATGATGATCGACGCACGACACGATCGGCGCGGCATCGCGCTCGAGCGTCCGCTCGGTGACACCGATCGGCACGACCTCGTGCTGATCGCGACCGGATCGATCGACGGCACGATCGCAAACCTCCGGCGCGGGATCCGCAGCGTGACCGCAAGGAACCTCGCGGAGGGCACCAGCTGGGACGCGCGGGTCGACGCTGGCGGTTCATTTCACCTCGAGCACCTGCCCCCGGGCGACTACCAGATCCGCGTCGACAACACGCCCGTGCCGCCCGTCGGCGCGACCGTCGTCGCCGGCCGGCGCAGCGCGCTCGCGATCGATCTTCCAGCGGTCGCGATCACGGTTGCGATCCAGGTCCGCGGCGGCTGCAGCTATCTGTCCCTGACCTCCCACGCGAGTCGATTCTCCGAGCAGCTGGCGTTCGAGAGCTGTCGCAACGACGAGCCCGTCGAGATCGACGGCCTCGCTCCCGGCGCGTACGAGCTGTGCATCGAGACCACGCGATGCTCGCAGCTGGTGGTGTCGCCGAGCCCGCATCGACAGTTGATCACGGTCGAATCAGCCCCCTGACCTCTCGCTTGCGATCCTGCCCCGTCTCGTACCACCATCGTGACGTCCAGGGGGCAAGCATGAGAATGACCGTGTTTACTTGCTGTGCGCTGCTCGCCAGCTGCAGCGACGACGTCTGCGATCCCGATTCGGCCGACACGATCTGCACGGTCGCCGGGAACGGCACGCAAGCCGCGCCGCTCGACGGTCCCGCGCGCGAATCGCCGATGGACGTCCCGATCGACATCGCGATCGCCCCGCACGGCGAGCTGTGGGTGATCGACTTCAACAACTACGTGCTGCGTGCGATCGATCGAACCGGCACGATCCGCACCGTCGTCGGCTCCGGACTCCTCGGCACCAGCCCACCAGCCGGGGTCGAGCGGGTGCCGGCACTCGAGGCCGAGCTCAGCCACAACTCGGACCTGGTGTTTCACGACGGCTATCTCTACCTAGCCGCCTGGCACAACAGCTCCATCAAGCGCGTGCGGCTTTCCGACATGACGCTCGAGAACTTCGCCGGCATCGGCAAGCGCACGTACTACGACGGGGACGGCGGCCCCGCGCTCGCTGCGGCGCTGGATCTGCCCGCCGCGCTCGCGTTCGCCCCCGATGGCGAGCTCGCGGTCATGGATCAAGCGAACCAGGTGATCCGCGCGGTCGATCCTGCCGGGATCATCCGGACGATCGCCGGCCAGTGCATCGCGGATCTCTATCCCGCGTGCGCGACCGGCGAGGAGCCCACCGCGTGTGCCGGGTCGCACAAGCTGGTGTGCGGCGATCCGGCCTACTGCGCGAGCCAGACCTGCTCGCCGGCCTTTGCGGGTGATGGCGGACCTGCGCTCCAGGCGCGGATCGCGCAGCCGTTCGGCGCCGCCATCATGCCGAGCGGACACCTCGCCTACGACACCGCCGGCAACCTGTTGTTCAACGACACGGACAACCATCGGATCCGCAAGATCGATCCGGCAGGCATCATCACGACGGTCGCCGGCACCGGTGTCCGTGGCTACGCCGGTGATGACGGCGCGGCGGCGGCGGCGCAGCTCGACGCCCCCGCTGATCTCGCGCTCGCTCCCGACGGCACGATCTACTTCACGGACACCCACAACAACTGCATCCGCAAGATCGATCCGGGGGGCACGATCTCGCGCGTGGTCGGGCAGTGCAGCTCGGATCCAGACGCGCGCGGATTCTCCGGCGACGGTGGCTCGCCGCTCGACGCCGTGCTCGATCGCCCGTATGGCCTCCATCTCGCAGGCGACAAGCTCTACGTCGCCGACAGCTTCAACCATCGCGTCCGCGTCGCGAACCTACGTCGCTGAGCGCCTCGCGCAGCCCACGGCGTCATGCCGACCGGGTAGATGGCCCCGCGCGCAACGTGTGGCCGGGCTCGTGCTGCCTCGGCGGACGCTGTATCGTGCACCGAGATGGCGACGGTAAACGACGATCGGCAGGATCCAACGGAGCGATCCTCCACCGACGAGAGCCTTCGGTTCGAGCGCGAGAAGACCGATTCCGAGCTCGCCTCGCGATCCCTCGCGACCCGGGACGCAGCGCTCGAGGTCGTCGCCCAGGCACGTCAGGAGACCGACACGGTGTTGAGCGCGGCTCGCGATCGCGAAGATCAGGCCGCCGCAGGGGCAACCACGGACGAGGTCCACGACGAGCGGGCGCGCGAGGACTCCGCCCTCCGGTCGGCACGGCATGGCGCCGACACGACAGCTCGCCGCGAACGCGAGCAGCGGCGGGTCGCGCTGGCCCGGCTACTCGCATTCGAACGCGAGGACACCGACCTCAGGCTCGAGATCGAGCGCAAGCGCGCTGACCAGGCGTTGACGTCGCGCGAGGATTTCATGGCGATGGTCAGCCACGATCTGCGCAGTCTGCTCGGTGGGATCGCACTCAGTGCAGAGCTCCTGAAGGGCGTCGAGAGCGCCGACAACCCGTTCGAGCGCGTCACGCGCTATGCCGAGTCGATCCAGCGGTTCAGCGCACGCATGACCAGGCTCGTGGGCGACCTGATGGACGTTGCCAGCATCGAGGCCGGCCGGTTGGCCCTCGTACGTTCGGAGCGGTCCGTCGGAGACCTGCTGCGCGATTCGATGGAGGCATTCGGGCCAGGAGCCTCGGCGCAGGGCATCGACCTGACCTGCGAGAGCGACCACGATCTGGGGACCGCCGCGCTCGATCATGAACGCATCCTCCAGGTTTTGACCAACCTGGTCGGCAACGCGCTGAAGTTCACCCCGCGTGGCGGGCGGATCAAGATCCGCGCGGATCGTGATCTCGACAAGGTGCGGTTCACCGTCGCCGATACCGGTGACGGCATCGCACCGGAGCTCCTGGAGAAGGTCTTCGAGCGCTATTTCCAGTCGATCGACGGCGACCGGCGGGGGCTCGGGCTCGGCCTGTATATCGCGAAGTCGATCATCACCGGTCACCAGGGCACGATCTGGGCGACGAGCGAGGGCAAGGGTCAAGGGTCCACGATCCACTTCACGATCCCAGTCCGCAGCTGATCAGCTCACCGGCAGCCGGGCTCGCTCTCACATCGCGACCTGTCACACTCAGCGCATGATCACGATCAAGATTCACAACGTCGAGGAAGTCGTCGAGAAGCAGAAGGGGTGGTTCGTGGCGAATGTCGTGGGCGCGTTCGTGGATCTCGAGGTTCGAGTCGAGGAGATCGTGGTCGCCCGCCTCCGCGAGTCGCTCGCCGCGGAGGGGATCGAGGCGACCATCCAGATCACGGGCCAGCCGTAGCACCTGTAACCCGGGCCGATTCCATGGCCGATCGTATGGGCCCGCCCGGCCACGTGCTCGCGATACGAAGCCGCATGCGAATGCCGGCCGTGTTGCTGCTCCTGGTCGCCTGCGACGCGGCCGAGCCGCGCGATACTGTCGCATTCGAGCTCGACGCCACGCTCGCCGGCACGACGTTCTGGGACCTGCCGTTTCCGTCGGATCTGCGGCTGACCGCTGACGGTCGGCCCGACCTCGAGGGATTTCCTGCGCGACGCGAGCTGCCGGTGCTCGAGGCCCTGCGATCGGTGGCGCGCGAGCGCGCCGGCTTTCCCGTGATGCCGATCGTGTGGTTCCGCTTCACCGGCAGCGTCCCGACTCACGTGCTCGAGGACGTCATCCAGCCGGCCACGACCGGCGACGCGATGCTGATCGATATCGATCCAGGCTCCGACGAGCGCGGGACCCTGCACGCGCTCGTCGCGCAGACCCTCGCTCCCGACGATTTCACCGGCACCGGACTGGTAGCGCTGGCACCGCGCCCAGGCACGGTGCTGCGCTCGAACACGCGCTATGCGCTGGCGTTGCGCCACTCATTCGCGCCCGGCGTCGAGGCGCCCGCCGCATTCACGAAGCTCGCGAACGGCGGCACGCCGGGCGGTGCGCGAGGGCGGCCGCGGCGGCGCTCTACGCACCGATGTGGCCCACGCTCGACGAGCTCGGCATCGCCCGCGACGAGGTGCTGGTCGCGACGGTGTTCACGACCGGCGACGAGATCGCCGTGCTGCGCGCGCGGAGCGAGGCGATCCGCACCGCGCATCAGGTGGTGATCGAGGGTCTCCAGATCGACACCGACGGCGCGACGCACGATGGCTTCTGCGAGCTGGTCGGCAGCGTGACGTTCCCGCAGTTCCAGCTCGGCACGCAGCCGTTCGCGACCGAGGGCAGGTTCGTGCTCGACCCCAGCGGCATGCCGCTCGCCCAAGGTGAGCTGACCGTGCCGCTGCGGATCGTGATCCCTGCGGAGATGATGCCGCAGGGTGGCTGGCCGCTGTGGCAGTTCTTTCATGGCTCGGGCGGGCTATCGTCGGATCTGGTCGACGATGGCCGGAGCGCGACGCCAGGTGCCACGCCCGAGATCGGCGAAGGTCCAGGCGCGGTCGTCGCCCGGCGAGGGCTCGCGTCGATCTCGAGTGCGCTGCCGGTCAACGCCGAGCGGCTGCCCGGCGCGGGCAACTACGACTACCTCAACATCAACAACCTCGCCGCGTTCCCGTACACGTTCCAGCAGGGCGTGTTCGAGCAGCGCCTGCTGCTCGATGCCGTGCTCGCACTCGAGATCCCGCAAGCGACGCTCGCGGCGTGCAGTGGCGTCGCGCTGCCGACCGGCGCCACCGGGCATCGCTTCGATCCTGCGAAGGTCACCGCGGGTGGGCACTCGATGGGTGGCATGTATACGAACATGATCGGCGCGGTCGAGCCACGACACGGCGCGCTCACCCCGCTCGGCGCCGGCGGGTTCTGGAACATGATGATCCTCGACACCGAGATCGAACCCGGCGCGCGGGACCTACTCGGTGCGGTGTTTGGCGTCGGTGGCGAGAACCTGTCGTTCGTCCACCCGACGCTCGCGCTGCTCGGCCTGGGCTGGGAGATCGCGGAGCCCGGCGTGTCGATGGCGCGGCTGGTGCGACGTCCCCTGCCCGGGTTCGCGCCGCGCCACGTCTACGAGCCGATCGGGCTCGACGACAAGTTCTTCCCGAACGCGGTGTTCGACGCGGCGGCGCTCGCTTATGGCAACCAGCAGGCCGGCGAGCTGGTGTGGCCGACCACGCAGGACGCGCTGGCCACGGACGAGCTCGACGGTCTGTTGACGTATCCGGTGCGCGGCAACCGCGACGGCACGACCGCGGTCGCCGTCCAGTTTCACGACGACGGGATCGAGGACGCCCATCAGATCCATCGCCAGCTCGAGGCCGTGAAGTACCAGTACGGCTGCTTCCTCGCGACCTACCTGCGCGATGGGGTACCGACGGTCGGCACGCCTGCAGCCGCGACCGCCGCGTGCCCATAAAAAAACCGCCGGCGCGAGATGCGCCGACGGCCGACCAGCGCATTTTGTTGCGGCAAGCTGCGCCGGTCGATAGCCCGATCCCGCAGTGCACATGCGGCGCCATCGCCGGGCAACCTCGCGTCGTACCGGTCCGAGCGCTACCGCTCGGTGATCGTAATGCGTACATCGCGGTATAGGCGCCGCGATCGACGCGGGATAACCTGGTTGCGTGACGTGCATTCTGGTCGTTGATCAGGACCTCGAATACGCCGAGCTGATTCGCGACGGCCTGCGCGAGCGGCGGTATGCGGTCGCGGCGACGTCATCGGCGAAGGCGGCGCTTGCCTACCTCGCGGAGCACCCGGTCGACATCCTGATCGCGCATGTCCACCTCCGCGAGGTGTCGGGGCTGCAGCTCGTGGCGAGCCTGCGCGACCGCCACGCCGACACGCTCGGCATCGTCGTCACGTCGCAGGGCAACCTGGAGACCGCGGTCGAGGCGATCCGCGCCGGTGCATACGACTTCATCACCAAGCCGGTCACGCTCGGCGTGCTCGAAGTCGCGATCGAGCGTGCCGTCGCGTACCAGACGCTGCGGCGCGAAGCTCATCGCCTGCGGCTCGCAGTTGCTGCCGCGCAGCCCGTCGATCAGATCATCGGCAGAAGCCCGGCCATCCGCGAGGTGACCTCGCTCGTGCGCCACGTGGCCGAGAGCGCGGCCACGGTCCTCATCACGGGTGAGAGCGGCACCGGCAAGGAGCTGGTCGCGCGCGCAATTCACGACCTGTCGGAGCGTCGCGATCTGCCTTTTGTGGCGATCAACTGTGGTGCGCTTCCGCCCGCTTTGCTCGAGAGCGAGCTGTTCGGCCATGTCCGAGGTGCGTTCACCGACGCGCGGCACGACCGCGCAGGGCTGTTCGTGCAGGCCGGCGCGGGCACGCTGTTCCTCGACGAGATCGGCGACATGCCGCTCGCGATGCAGGTCAAGTTGCTGCGCGTGCTGCAGGAACGCCGGCTGCGCCCGGTCGGCGGCGACACCGAGGTCGCGTTCTCCGCGCGCCTGATCGCGGCCACCAATCGGGACCTCGAGACGGCGATCGAGGAGCAGCGCTTCCGCGCGGACCTCTACCATCGGATCAATGTGGTGCAGATCCCGGTACCGCCCCTGCGCGCACGAACGGGCGACCTACGAATCCTTACAGCGCACTTCATCGAGAAGATCGCGGCGCGCACCAAGCGCCCGATCGCCCGCCTCACCGAGGCAGCAGCGCGCACGCTGAGCACTTACGACTGGCCCGGCAACATCCGCGAGCTCCAGAACTGCATCGAGCGCGTGATGGCCCTCGGCGATTCGACCGTGATCGAGCTGCAGGACCTGCCCGCGAAGATCCGCGAGCGCCGCGAGCTGCAGGGCGCGACGGCCACCGGGCAGCCCGACGAGCTGATCACGCTCGACGAGATCGAGCGCCGCTACATCGCCCAGGTGCTCGCAGCGACCCATAACAACAAGACCGAGACCGCCCGGATCCTCGGGATCGATCGCCGCTCGCTATACCGCCGGCTGCACGGCGGCGACGCCACATCCAGCTGAGCGACTCCGCTCGGCCGGGGCCCGGTACGGGCACACGTGTCCCGCCGACCACCAGCGGCCTCCACCGGTGCCCCGAGGGAGCTGCCCTGACAGTTGCCTGTCACCTGGCCCGCGTGTTGCTCGTAGGGAATTTGCGGCAAGCGGCTCTTCCTCTTGCGCTCACCTATATATCCGCTCATGCGGAGAGGACTTTTATTCATGCGAACCATCTCGAAGACTATCTTCACGGCCATCACGTTGATGGCAGCCTCGACCGTCGCGACGGCGCAGGATGCTCCCACCCCCCCGGCCGACGGTACCCCGAGCAACGGGACCGACACGCCCGGTACCACGGCGGCACCGACGACCCCGGGCGATCTCCCCGCCTCGAAGTCTGATAATGATGTTCAGCCCGAGGTCGCGGCTCCCGCCCTCCCGAGCGGCGGTCTGGTCAGCCAGGCTGGCGTCGGCGGTGTCGTCGGCTATGGCCGCGCTGGTGTGCTCGAGCTCGGTGGCTCGGCCGGCTTCGCGTTCGCCTCGGAGTACCGCCAGATCAACTTCTCGCCGACGATCGGATGGTTCCTCGCCGACAACCTAGAGCTCTCCGCGATCCTGAGCGTCAGCAACATCAAGGCGGGTGACACCCCTAGCTCCACCTTGTGGTCGGCGCTGCTCGAGCCGAGCTACCACATCCCGTTCAACCGGACGATGTTCGCCTTTGTGGGCCTCGGGGTTGGCGCCTCGCACGTGTCGGGGCTCGGCACCGGCTTCGCGATCGCCCCGCGCGTTGGCGCGAACTTCATGATCGGTCGCTCGGGCGTGCTGACGCCGTCGCTGTCTTACGAGTACACGACGATCAGCACGGACATGGAAGGTGGAGCCGATGTCACCGTCGTCGCGCTGACCAGCGCACTGCGGCTGAACATCGGTTACACCGCGATGTGGTAGCCGTCCCGCATTCACGAGAACCTGCCGCCCGGTGGAACACGTCGTTCCACCGGGCGTAGTTTCGTGCGCTTGAGACGGTCCACGGGCGGTAGATCGCAGGCACCCGATCCGGTTACACAGATCGGATGAAGCTCGAAGCGGCCGACATCACGGTGATGGATGACTCCCAGAAGGTTGCGGTCCTGGAGGCGCTCGTCACGGGGGTGCTGTGCGATGGCCAGGTGTCCGCTCCCGAGGTCGCGAAGTTCGACGAGATCGTGCTCGCCCTGCCGTGGGGCATGGACCAGCCAGTGCTCCAGGCGGTGATCAAGGGCACCCAGCAGCGAGTGGCCGGCCTCAAGGGACCGGGCGAGATCATGGACTTCATCGCGGGACTCGCGGCGCGGCTCACGACCCCTGCGCTCCGCGACAAGGTGCTCTACACGATGGCGTCGGTGATGTACGCCGACAAGCACGTGAACCAGCTCGAGAAGAATACGATCGGCGCGTTCATGCTGGCGTTCGGCGTCACGACCGACCGGCTCGCGGCGATCAAGGCCGCGGTCATCGGCAAATCGATCTAAGGTTAGGCCGCGTCGATCTCCGTTCCCGGGATCGCGTGCTCGTGCGCGAGCTCGACCATGCACACCCACGGGTAGCCGGTGCGCGCGGCGACGATCGCCTGTCGCTCGTCGACCCAGCGCCACGCATCGCCCCCAACCTCGGGGCCGCGTTCGGCCGGGATCATGAATGAGGAGCCGTCGTCGCGGATGATCGCGAACCGCTCGACTGGTGGGAACAGGTAGCTGACCTCGGGCGCCCACACCGCGAGCGTGAACGCCTCCTCGCCACGGCTGACCTCGAGTGCCTCGGCCTTGTAGAAGTCGTCGTCATCGATCGCCTGGAGCGCGATCATCGCCGCGAGCAGGCGCTCGCCGATCGTGCCGTCACCAGCGCTCGCGAGCTCGGCGTGAAGCCGCGGTCCGAGGTAGAAACTGCGGCGCGGCGCGCTGAGCGTGATGGTCTGGCCATCGGCCGCGAGCGAGAGCGGATAGCCGGTCCCGGCGAGCACCTGCTCGTCGATCCAGTCGGGGCCGTGCCGCTCGAGCAAGGCGTCCACCGCCATCGACTCGCCGTCCTCGGGATCGATCATGACGCCGGGCTTCGCGACCGCCCGCACGATCGCGAGGGCGAGCTCGTGATCGCCATGCGACGAGCAGGTCATGATGCGGACCTGGAGTCGGCCCTGCTCGTAGGCCAGCTCGACCCCGCGTGCACTCCGGCCGATCAACAGCGGGTGACACACCGCTCCTTCCGCGAGGACATCGACCTCCGACTGGACCCGCCACCCGGCGAGATCGACCGCCTTCTCGATCGCCTGCAAGCTCGGTGGATCGGAGACCGGGACATAGAATGAGAAGCTCACGGGTCCGGCCATCTCACGATCGAGCACCTGATGGCAACACCACACCGCACCCAGCGGGCGAGCGGCCGAGGACCCGAGGCCTGCACGATTGTGGCGACGTGGCTTACGACCGAGGGGCTGGTGGCAACCGTCGAGGGTCCTCCGATAAGATGGGGTCACGTACGTGGGTGGAGGTGACGATCTTCGGCGCTGGCAAGCGATCCTGCTGCTCCTCCTCGTCGGCGTGCTCGCCGTCACCGCGATCGTGACGGTTCGCCTCGTCGGCCAGCTGCGCGCCGCGAGCCAGGCGGTCAGCTACTCGCATGCCGAGCGCGTGATCGATGCGGACGGCGTCGAGATCGCGCTGTTCACCCGCTCGGCGGGGACCCGTGGCTACCTGCTGACCGGCGACCGGTTGTTCCTCGAGGATCGCATCAACGCGCGCCGCACGCTGCTGCGCCGGCTCGCGAGCCTCCAGGCACGCCGCGTCGACGGCCACCGGCTCGACGCGATCCGCCAGTTGATCGGGCGCCTCGATGTCGCGAGTGATCGCGCGATCTCGTCGTACGCGCAGTCGCGAGACACCGCGCGAGAGATCTGGGAGCGCGATGTTCGCCCGATCCAGGCGCAGCTGGTGCGCGAGGTTGACGAGCTGGTGATCTCGGAGCGCGCAGCATTCAAGGATGCGCGCGAGGAGGCGGCTGACGCCTGGCGGCGCTCGGCGAGACTGCTGACGATCTTGCTCGGTGGCGTGGCGATCGTCGTGATGCTCCTGATCGCGGGTTACGCGCGCGTGACGCGCGCCCTGCTCGCCCGCCAGGAGGCCGAGCAGGAGCAGACGACGTTCCGGATCCTCGAGCAGGTGCCGGTAGGCATCTTCGTGCTCGCCGCCAACGGCACGCCGTACTACGCGAACCACCACGCGACGAAGCTGCTCGGCCGCGGCATCGTCCCGTCGTCGCTCGACAAGCTCTCCGAGGCCTATCCCTCGTTCGAGGCCGGCACCGACCGCCCGTATCCGACTGCGCGATTACCGGTCGTCCGTGCCCTCGCCGGCGAGACCTCCGAGTCAACCGACATCGAGCTCCGGCGTGATGATGAAGTCATCCCGCTGCACGTCGTCGCCGCGCCGGTGTTCGATGTCCGCGGCAACCTGCGCTACGCGGTGGCAGGCTTCCAGGACGTTCGCGAGCTCCAGCGCGTCGCGATGCGCGACTCCCTCACCGGGCTGGCGAATCGCACCGCGATCCTCCAGATCTACGCACGCGAGCGTGCGGTCTCGGCACGCGCGAACCGCCCGTTCTCGATCGCGATGATCGATCTCGATCGCTTCAAGTCCGTCAACGACACGCACGGTCATGCGAGCGGCGACGAGGTGCTGAAGCGGACCGCGGCCACGATCGTCGAGAGCTTGCGCAAGTCCGACGCCGTCGGCCGGTGGGGTGGCGAGGAGCTCGTCGTGCTGTTTCCGAACACCGAGGTCGACGGCGCCGCACGTGCCCTCGACAAGGTGCTCTCCGAGGTCCGCGCACTCGCGTTCCTCGGCAAGGACGGCGCGAAGTTCTCGGTGACGTTCTCCGCCGGCGCGGTCGTCACGGGTGCCAGCGAATCGCTCGAGGAAGCGATGGCACGCGCCGACGTCCTGCTCTACGAGGCAAAGCGCGCGGGACGCGACCGCATTCTGACCGGCTGATTAGCCGGTCAGGCGCGCAACGTCGCGCGTCACTGCTCGAAGCAATACAGATGGAACTCGCCAGCGCAGCTCGTACGGCTGCGAGCGGTCCAGTCATTGGTGACGCTCGCGAGGCCCATCGTCGACGTGACGTCGGTGGTCGCGCTCCAGTCATTGCACGTGCTGGTCGACGCCAGGCCGCCGATCGCGGTGCCGGTCCAGGTCAGCGTGGTGCCGGTGATCGGCTCGCCGCGCTCGTCGATCGAGATCGCGACCTGCGGATGCGCCTGCAATGCGACGTGGTTCGAGAACGCGAGCTCGCCGTCGAGCCGGTACCACGGCCCGTTGGTCTCGATGTGATCGATCGCGGCGATCGTCGACGTCGATAACCACGCGCGAAACGTGCCGCGCAGCTGGGCCGCGTCGGACAACGACTGGCAGATCGCGTCGGCAGCGCGATGCGGCGTCGCGGCCGGGATCGTCCGCTGGAACGCCGCGGGATACAGGAGGCTCGTGACGAATACCCGCTTCGCCGCCTCCGGACGTGGTGCATCGGGGCGCGGCGGCGGGTCCGGCCGCGTCCCCGCGTCCGGTCGATCGGTCGGATCGGCAGGCTCGAAGGGTGGCCGGTCGCGGCCGTCAAATGGATCGACGCAACCGGAGAACAGGGTCAGGAGTCCTAGCAAACGCGCGCGCATGCGTCGGCAAGGGTGCGAGCTGCGTGCCGCGGTTACCGCTCGGAGTTTCGCGCAGCTACCGCGACGCGACGCGCGTGGTCTGCGGATTCCACAGGACGCGGCTGCGGTTCCTGCAGATCAAGCGGGCACGTCGTCCAGGTGAAACCGTTTCCGGTGCGGCCTGCCGCGGTCCCCGCGCGACCCAGTTGCCCGGGCCCACGATCGCGGCGACCGGCATCGCGACGACGGTCGTGACCCGCCAGGAGCTCGGCGTACCGTTCGGGCTCACCGCGTCGGACGGCAGCGGGCTCGCCCTGGTACGCGTCGACGCTCGCGCGCTGGTAACCGGGCCCCTCGCATTCACCGAGTTGCACCTTCACTTCAGGAACGCCGAGGCGCGGGTCCGCGCGTGGTCGTCACCAGCCCGTCGATCAGCGTGCTCGAGAACGTCCAGTTCACCGCCGGGCACGCCGCGATCGCGAAGCGCTCCTGTGCGATCCTCGACGCGGTCGCCGCGACCCTTGCCGGCAACCAGGACATCGCGCTCGTCGAGATCCAGGGTCACACGGACGACCGCGGCGACGCCGCCGTGAACCTTGCGCTCTCGCACCGCCGCGCGCGGGCCGTGCGGGACTACATGCTCGGCAAAGGCGTCGCGCCCACCCGCCTGATCGCGGAGGTATGGCGAGACCCAGCCGATCGATCCACCTGCCGTACGTGATCATGAACAACCGCGCGAAGGTCGATCTCGGCTCGTATCGCTAGGGCGCCGCCCGGTTACGCGCTAGATCGACCGGCGGTGATCTCGGTCAAAGGTCTGAGCAAGACGTACGCTTCGGGCTTCGAGGCTCTCAAGTCGATCGATCTGGAGATCGAGCGTGGCGAGATCTTCGCGCTCCTCGGTCCCAACGGCGCCGGCAAGACGACGCTCATCAGCATCATCTGCGGCATCGTCACGGCGAGTGCGGGCACCGTGATCGCCGACGGTCATGACACCGTGCGCGACTTCCGCGCGGCGCGTAGCAAGATCGGCCTGGTGCCGCAGGAGCTGTCAACGGACGCCTTCGAGACCGTGTGGGCGACCGTGAAGTTCTCGCGCGGGCTATTCGGCAAGGCCCCCGATCCTGCGTACCTGGAGAAGGTCCTGCGCGACCTTTCGCTGTGGGACAAGAAGGACAGCAAGATCATGGCGCTGTCGGGCGGCATGAAGCGACGCGTCCTGATCGCGAAGGCGCTGTCACACGAGCCGCAGATCCTGTTCCTCGACGAGCCCACCGCCGGTGTCGACGTCGAGCTCCGCCGCGACATGTGGAAGATGGTGCGCGGCCTGCGTGAACGTGGCGTGACCATCATCTTGACCACGCACTACATCGAGGAAGCCCAGGAGATGGCCGACCGGATCGGCGTCATGAGCAAGGGCAAGCTGATCCTGGTCGAGGACAAGGACGTGTTGATGCGCAAGCTCGGCAAGAAGCGGTTGATCCTGCAGCTGCGCGAGCCGCTGGAGCGGATCCCCGACGCGCTCTCGGAGCTCCCGCTCGAGCTGACCGAGGGTGGATCGACCCTGGTGTACACGTTCGACAGTGCGACCGAGGAGACCGGCATCGCGGACCTGCTCCGCAAGCTCGGGGAGCACGGCGTCGACTTCAAGGACCTGCGCTCGAAGGAGAGCTCGCTCGAGGAGATCTTCGTCAGCCTGGTGAGTGACCGATGAACTGGCCCGCGATTCGCGCGATCTATCGGTTCGAGATGGCGCGCACGTTCCGCACCATCACCCAGAGCATCGCCTCGCCCGTGCTGTCGACGGCGCTGTACTTCGTCGTGTTCGGCGCGGCGATCGGCTCGCGGGTCGGCGTCGTCGACGGCGTCTCGTACGGCGCCTTCATCATCCCCGGCCTGATCATGCTCTCGCTGCTGAACGAGAGCATCTCGAACGCCTCATTCGGGATCTACATGCCGAAGTGGTCGGGGACGATCTTCGAGCTGCTGTCCGCGCCGGTCTCGTTCATCGAGGTGGTGATCGGCTACGTTGGCGCGGCGACCACCAAGTCGGTGTTGATCGGCCTGCTGATCCTGATCACGGCGCGCGTGTTCGTGCCGTATGACATCGCGCACCCGGTGTGGATGATCGTGTTCCTGCTGCTGACCGCGATCTCGTTCAGCCTGTTCGGCTTCATCGTCGGGCTGTGGGCGACGGACTTCCAGAAGCTGCAGGTGATCCCGCTGATGGTCGTGACACCGCTGTCGTTCCTCGGCGGCGCGTTCTACTCGATCAGCATGCTGCCGCCGCTGTGGCAGAAGATCGCGCTGTTCAACCCGGTCATGTATCTGATCTCCGGGTTCCGCTGGAGCTTCTACGGCGTCGCGGACGTCAACGTCGGGATCAGCATCGCGGCGATCCTCGGCTTCCTCACCGCGTGCCTGACCGCGGTGTGGTGGATCTTCCGCACCGGCTGGAAGCTCAAGGCTTAAGGGATCAGGACCAGCTTGCCGATCGTCGTGCCCGACTCGATGTCGGCGTGGGCACGCGCGACGTCGGCGAGCGGATACGTCGTCACCGCCGGCGGTGCGATCTTGCCAGCCTCGACCCACGCCACGATCTGCGTCATCGCCTCGACGAGCAGCTCGGTCCGGTCGAACAGGTAGCTGAGGTTGAACGCGAGCACGCTGTGGCTGTGGTTCGTCAGGTCGAGCGGATTGAACCGCGGCGTGCGCAGGTAATCGAGCGCGAGCTTCGGCCAGTTGGGCTTGCCGCCGGTCTTCGGCATCATCGAGTGAAAGCCGTACACCACGAGCTTGCCGGCGCGGCGTAGGTGCTTGTAGCTGGCGCCGAGCGTCGACACGCCGTTCGCGTCGAGCACGACATCGAACCCCGTTGGCGCGATCCGCTCGGCCTCTCGCCACAGGTCCTGCTTCGACTTGTCGATCACGTGGTCCGCGCCGAGCGCCTTCGCGGCCGCGACCTTGGTCGACTTGCCGACGACGCCGGTGACCTCGCAATCCGCGAGCTTCGCCATCTGGACCAGTGCGCTGCCAACGCCACCAGCAGCAGAGTGGACGAGCACCTGTTGCTTCGGCCGCGGATGCGCGAGCTCGAACAGCGCATACCACGCGGTCATGTAGACCGCCGGCAACGCCGCCGCTTGCTCGAAGCTCATCGAGGGCGGCTT
>JBBJLY010000061.1:0-34717 GCA_037720695.1 Kofleriaceae bacterium
AACCGCCTTGCCAACGTCGCCGGCGGCGGTGCCCGCGGTCTTGACCCGGTCGGTTGATCCAGCCCGGGCAGGGCCCTCGATGCCGACCGCGGCATTGCGGACCGGACGTCCGAGGGCATCGATCACGCGACCGACGACCCGGACCACCTCGCCCGTCGCAGGTGTCGCGGGCTGCTCTGGGGGCTCGGGCTGGGCCGTCGCGACGCTGGTTCCGAGCAGGACGACGACGACTACACGACGGATCACGGCGCGCACCGTAGCAACGGGTGTGCCTCGCGCACGGGCTCGCGCGCAGAGGTTTTGAGCGGATGGCTGAGAGGAAAGCCGACAGCTGTCGTCGTTCGCGACACGCCATGGTTCCCGCACTGGCTCGCAACGTTCAATTTGATGTGACCGAAAGCAAAACGGGCCGAGCATTGCTGCCCGGCCCGCCTCGTGATCAAAATCTCGAATCAGTCTTCGTAGTCGTGACCGTGGCCGCCATGGCCGCCGCCCGACTTGTCTTCCTTCTTCGGCTTCTCCGCGATCAGGGTCTCGGTGGTGAGCATGAGGCCCGACACCGAAGCCGCGTTCTGGATCGCGATGCGGACGACCTTGGACGGGTCGATCACGCCAGCCTTGACGAGGTCCTCGTACTCGAGCTTCGCGGCATTGAAGCCGAAGCCGCCCGAGCCTTCCTTGACCTTCGCCACGACGATCGAGCCGTCGACGCCGGCGTTCCCGGCGATCTGGCGCATCGGCTCCTCGAGCGCGCGACGGATGATGTTGACGCCATAGCGGCGGTCATCATCGAACGTCAGCTTGTCGAGCGCGGCGATGCAGCGCACGAGCGCCACGCCGCCACCGGGGACGATTCCCTCCTCGACAGCCGCGCGAGTCGCATGCATCGCGTCCTCGACGCGAGCCTTCTTCTCCTTCATCTCGACCTCGGTCGCCGCGCCGACGCGGATGACCGCGACGCCGCCGACGAGCTTCGCCAGCCGCTCCTGGAGCTTCTCGCGGTCGTAGTCCGAGGTGGTGTCCTCGATCTCGCGGCGGATCGTCTTCACGCGGCCCTCGATGGTCGCCTTCTCGCCGGCGCCCTCGATGATCGTGGTGTTGTCCTTGTCGATCGTGATCCGCTTCGCGCGGCCAAGATCCTTTAGGCTGATGCCCTCGAGCTTGAGGCCGAGGTCCTCCGTGATCGCCTCGCCGCCGGAGAGCGCCGCGATGTCCTGCAGCATCGCCTTGCGGCGGTCGCCGAAGCCCGGGGCCTTGACTGCCGCGACCGACAGCGTGCCACGCAGCTTGTTGACGACGAGCGTCGCCAGGGCCTCACCGTCGATGTCCTCGGCGATGATGAGGAGGGGCTTGCCCTGCTTCGCCACCTGCTCGAGGATCGGCAGGAGCTCCTTCATGTTCGAGATCTTCTTCTCGTGGATGAGGATGTAGGGGTCCGCGAGGACGACCTCCATCCGCTCGCTGTCCGTCACGAAGTACGGCGACAGGTAGCCACGATCGAACTGCATGCCCTCGACGACGTCGAGCTCCGAGGTCAGCGTCTTGGCCTCTTCGACCGTGATCACGCCTTCCTTGCCGACCTTCTTCATCGCCTCGGCAATCATGTTGCCGATCTCGGTGTCGCCGTTCGCGCTGATCGTGCCGACCTGCGCGATGTCGTCCTTGCCCTTGGTGGGCGTGGACATCGCCTTGATCTGCTCGACGATCGACAGCACCGCGGCGTCGATGCCGCGCTTGAGGTCCATCGGGTTCAGGCCGGCGGCAACGAGCTTCGAACCCTCGTTGTAGATCGCCTGCGCGAGCACGGTGGCCGTGGTGGTGCCGTCACCGGCAACGTCGGAGGTCTTGGAAGCGACCTCCTTCACCATCTGCGCGCCCATGTTCTGGAACTTGTTCTCGATCTCGACTTCCTTCGCGACCGTGACGCCGTCCTTGGTCACCGTCGGGGCGCCCCACGACTTCTCGATGACGACGTTGCGACCACGGGGACCGAGGGTGACCTTCACCGCGTTGGCGAGCAGGTTCAGACCCTTGCCGATCTCGTTCCGGGCACTCGAGGAGAAAATGATTTCTTTGGCAGCCATGTTCGTTTCCTTGGTTCCGGAGGATCAGTCGAGGATGGCGAGGAGGTCGTCCTCGCGCATGATCAGGTGCTCTTCGCCGTCGATCTTCACTTCCGTGCCGCTGTACTTGCTGAACAGCACGCGATCGCCCGCCTTCACCTCTGGGGCGATGATCTTGCCGTCCTTGTCGCGCTTTCCGGCGCCGACGGCGATGACCTTGGCCTGGATCGGCTTTTCCTTGGCCGAGTCCGGGATGAACAGACCACCGGTGGTCTTGGTCTCTTCCTCGAGACGCTTGACGAGAATGCGATCGTGTAGCGGGCGAATCTTCATTGAGCACTGACTCCAGTTGGTTACGCGAGGGTCTCTATAGACACCCGATGCGCGCTTGGCAACCCTTCGCAGCGAGTGCTAACAACTATATTAATTCCGTAGTGGTTTCAGCGTAGTACGAGTTCGCAGACTGCGCACGGCGAACGCCTCGCCGGGGTCTTCCCGGCGTGATACGAAGCGCACGTGGCGCTCACCGACTACGAGAAGTACATCCGCACGGAGGAGCTGCTCGGGCTGCAGAAGGCGCGCGAGGCGCTGACCTGCCACGACGAGATGCAGTTCCAGGTCGTCCACCAGGCGCACGAGCTCTACATGAAGCTGATCGCGCACGAGCTCGAGTTCGTGTGCACGTCGCTGGAGGCCAGCGACCCGGCGCGCGCGGTGACCACGCTGCGCCGGATCTCCACCGTGCAGCGCGTGCTGCTGCACTCGGTCGACCTGCTGGACACCATGGCGCCCACGGACTACATGACGATCCGCACCGGCCTTGGCCGCGGCTCGGGCCAGGAGTCGCCCGGGTTTCGCACCATGTTGAAGCTGCCGCAGGAGCGCGTGTGGCCGGCGTTCACCGCGTTCCTCGAGCGCGCGGGCGTGACGCTGCGCCAGATCTACGATCAGCCGCACGATCACCACCCGCTGTTCCAGCTGTGCGAGGGCCTGGTCGACTATGACCAGCTACTGCAGACGTGGCGCCAGCGTCACCTGACGCCGCCGGTCTCGACGGTGCGCGCACGCGATCCATCCGGCAGCTGGGCGCGGATGAAGTCGGGCAGTTCGATCATGCACTCGCGTGGCACGTACGGCCACGGCGCGTCAACTACCAGCCATCGTCACCGGTGTTGCGCTTGCGGGCCTTCTTGCCGCGATCCTCACCGCCCTTATCCCGCTCGCGCTCCTTCTCGCGCCGCTTGCGATCCGCGCTGGCAGGCGCGGCGGGCGGGCCGAAGTTGCGGGATGGGCCGCTCGGCGGTGGTGCACCGGTCGGGGGACCGCTGCGAAAGCCACCCGGTCCACCAGCCGGATCGGGAGGTCGATAGCCACCCGGACCTCCCGGGCCCGGCCCAGGTGGGCGCGGGCTGTACGGGCGCGGCGGCCCACCCGGCCCGCCGGGACCACCCGGACCACGCGACTCACGTTCGCGAGCCTCGTTGATCCGGAGCATGCGGCCATCGAGATTCTGGCCATCGAGCTCCTGGAGCGCCTGCTGCGCGCCCTCTGGAGTTGCCATCTCGACAAATGCGAAGCCACGCGGACGCCCGGTCTCACGGTCCATGATGATGGACACGCTGGTGACCTCTCGACCGTTGGCTCCGAAGGCTTCTCTCAGTGATTGCTCGTTGGTGTTGTAGTTCAAATTGCCAACGTAAAGCTTCGTTCCCACGGACGGTCTCCTCGACGATTCACGAACAGCGGCGTTTCAGATCCTGGCGACAGGTGGCGACTCGCTCACCCCACGCTCCGCGTCGAAGGTAGCACAGCCGTTTGTCAGCTTGGTCACGATCAATTCGCCGCTCGCTGTGCTCCCCTGACGAACGTCGCTAGAGTAGGCCTCACAAGGGAGGGCATCTTGAAGAAACTCGCTTATCTCGGCGGGGTAGCCGGCGCGGGCATCGTCGCCGCGCTGGTCGCCACCCAGACCGGTTATGCCGCGGATCACCTGGATTCGTCCACGCTCGCGACAAATCCGCTCGCCGATCTTAACGACGTCTATACGTGGATGAACGGGGACGCCTCGAAGGTGAACCTCGCGATGACGATCTCGCCCGCGGACACCGGGCGCGCGTTCGGCCCCGACGTCCAGTACGTCTTCCACGTCACCAGCAAGTCCGGCCTCGGGGTCCTCGTCCCCGACGGCAAGGAGACGCGCGTCATTTGCACGTTCGCGAGCTCGACCAGCGCCGAGTGCTGGATCGCCGACGACTCCGGCACCAAGGACTACGTGACCGGCGACCCGAGCAACACCGCCGGCATCACCAGCACGAGCGGCAAGGTCCGCCTGTTCGCCGGCCGGCGCTCCGATCCGTTCTTCTTCAACCTCCAGGGCTTCCGCGATGCGGTCGGCGCCGTCCGAGCGCTCCCCGCGGCGACCACATTCGATGCCGCGGGATGTCCCACAAAATGCGGAGCCGCGGACGCTACCCAATGTGGAACCGCTGCCGGCGCGATCCGCGGGCTCCTCAGCGGTCAGCGTCCCGTCCCGCCCACGCCGCCGGTCCCCGCCTGCCCGATCAACAACAAGGACTGCTTCATCAACCTGAACGTGCTCGCGATCGTGATCCAGGTCGACAAGACGCTGTTCAACACCGGCTCCAACACCTCGCTCGCCGTGTGGGGCTCGACCCACGCCACGCCGTGACCAGGAGCATGACCATGAAGATCATCCTGCTCGCAGTCTCGCTGTCCTCGCTGCTCGCCTGCGGCGACAACCTCAAGCCCAACAACGGCAACGGCGATGGTGGCAACACCGACGGTGGCGCCCTGCCCACTGCGCCAACCCTCGGCACGCAGATCGATCGCATGGGCCGCCCCGCGATCAACACCGCGCTGAACGCCACGTTCTTCGATACCGCGGATCCGGCGAAGGCAAAGAAGGACGCGTACAACGCCGCCGACGAAGCGTCCGCCTGGGCCACCACCGAGGTCGCCACCGGCACCACGATCGTGCAGGAGTTCAGCAAGAACCTGGCAGTGTTCGACATCGTCGACAAAGGGTTGCCACGCCCCACGCCCGAGCCCCCGCTTGCAGGCTGTGGCAACGGCGCGCTCTACACGGCGCCGCCGAGCGCGACGTCATACGCGCAGCTCGCGAGCGTGCTCGCGGACGACCAGCTGTTCGTCGACTCGAGCAAGAGCGCGTGCGGCTTCTACCTCTCGCTCGAGGTCGAAGCGGCCACCGCCGGGACTGTCATCCACACCCAGTGTGGCGGCCGGACCCCGAGTCACGACGTGATCGACGTCAGCTACTCGCTCCTCGCCGCGGGGACCAACGGGTTCGATGTCGCGAATGGCTTCGCACCGCGGATCGGCGACGGCGTGGGCGTCCACGGCGATGTCGACGATGCGACGTTTCCGTTCCTCGGCGCGCCGCACTGACGTTCAAACGCGGCGCTGCGCCAGCCAGGCGCGCGCCGGGCCGATGTCGACGCCGACGTGAGCGAAGCCTGGCAGGACCAGCTCCTCGACCGCGTCGAGGAACACCGCGCGTGACACGTGGACCGGCAAGTGGCCCTGTGCGGGCACGCCCTCGGCGGGCAACGACGGATCGTCGCGCTCCCATCCGGGTGCGTTCGATTCGAGTAGCTTCGGCAGGCACGGCCCGAGCGCGGCGCGCGTCGCGGCGCTGACCGCGTCCGACGCGAGGTGCGCCCAGCCAACGCGCGCGTGCTCGATCTCGTCGGTCAGGTGGATGCGGTTCGCCATCTGGGCGAGCGGCGTCTCGGCGGCGTCGAGGCAGGCGCTGATCCAGGCGGTCGCGATCGTCTCGTTGACGCAGCACATGCCCGAGACCAGCAGCGCGATCTCCAGATCCTCGTCGCCGACCTCGAACCGCGGTAGCGGTACCGAGGTGATGTTCGGGCGCTCGACCGCCTCGCCGAGGTAGGTCTCCGCGAGCCGCGCACAGATCTCGGAGTGACGGACTTCTTCTTCGGCGCCACTCTCGAGTCGATCGAGGACCGCCGACGATGCGCGGCGCTCGCGGAGCAGCGGCACCATCGCGGAGAACGCTCGTCCGACCTGCAGCTCGCTCTTCGCGCGATGCTTCCAGTGGCCCGCGATCGCGACCCGCTGGGCGCGCGACAGGGCCGCGACCGACGGATCACCCCACGGAAGATCCGTCCCGTACGCCATCTACTTGATCCAGTAGCACGGCGGATACGGGCGCTCGGAGCCCGGTGGGCACGTGCCACCCTTGCTCGCGCTGTCGGGCGTCGCCTTCGTGCTCGTGTTCGCCGCTTCGGTCGACGTGGTGCTCGCAGCGTTGGTCGACGTGCCAGTTCGGGTCGACGCCGGTCCCGCACACGCGGTGAGTGCAGCGCCACTGATGACCACCGCATGAAAGAGCTTGGAAGGAGTGCGGTTCATGGGCCGAACGATCTCTCCAACCACGGCCCAGCGCAACCTCACGGTCCTCTCAAGTGATCTCACATCGGGAGGCGCCGACAGGAGGAACCTGCGTCATGCTCGGGCGGTGGCGCGGAGCTCGTCGAGATCACTGATCGCTCCCGCTGCACTCGCGATCATCTTCGGATGCCGCGATACAGAACGCCGTCCGGTCGATCAACCGCAAAAAGCTACGCACGCCGAGCTCGCGGTCGTGCCGAAGCTCCCGCGCAGTCGCGATGGACGGGTCGAGGCCCGCGAGCTTGATGGCGAGATCGCACGCGGCCGCACGCCCGCAGAGTTGATCGCGCCGCTGCTCGCGCGTGCGGCGTTGCGCGGCGGCGTCGACGATCTGATCCGTGCGCTCGCGCTGTCGGAGCGCTGGATCGCGGACGCGCCCGATGATCGAGGTGCGTGGCAGGCTCGGGTCGCGGCGCTGTCGCGCGTCCACCGGTTCGCCGCCGCGCGCGAAGCCCTGGCGCGGGTGCGCACGCTCGCCGGCGATCCGGCCGACTGGCAGGAGCTCGCGGCCGTGCTCGACGAGGCGACCGGGGAGCACGTGCGGGTCGCGGGCTATCGCGCGGATCAGGCGCGGCTGTATCCGAGCCCGCGCACGCTCACCCATCACGCCGCGAACCTGGCGCTCGCGGGCGAGCTCGATCAGGCGATCGCGATCGTGCCGCGCGCGGCGGCGATCATCCGGGACAACCCGGCGTCGCTGGTGTCGTGGCTGTTGGTCCAGTGGGGCCGCCTGTACTCGGCCAAGGGCGAGCACGCGGCTGCGCGTCGGTTCTACGCGGAGGCTCACGCGCGCCAGCCGCTCTCGATCGAGGCGGTGACCCTGCTCGCCGCGTCGATCCACGCGACCGGCGGGGACGCGCGATCGGTGCTCGCGGCGGCGCTCGCCGACCAACCCGCGCATCCCGAGCTGCTCGCGCTCGCCGGCAAGCGCGCCGAGGCGACCCAGGCGTGGGAGCTTCACGTGAAGCTCCTGCCGGAGGCGTACGCTGACCATGCGGCGCGGTTCTTCCTCGCCGACGGCGCACCGGCCCGTGCGCTCACGCTCGCCCGCGCCAATGCCGCGAACCGGGACACCGCGGAGGCACGCGCCCTCGTGCTCGAGGCTGCCCTCGCTGCGGACCAACCGGCGGTCGCATGCGAGATCGCACCGTCGCTGGCGACCGGAGTCCGGGGTCACCAGTTCCTCGCCTGGCGCGCGTTCGGCGCCTGCGGGCGGACGGCCGACGCCGCTGCGCTCGCGGCACGCCTCGGCATCTGAGCACGACGGCGAGGGCGGAATCGACAGGGCATCCGCGCGAGGGCCACAGCAGTTGGCGTAACCTTGCGTGGGTTCGATGCCCCTGCCCTATCCTCACCGCGCGACGTTCCTCGCGAGCACGCTGATCGTGCCGCTCGAGCTCGAAGCGGCGGCCGCGCAGGTCGCGCGTCTGATCTCGGTCGTCGTGTTCGATCACCTGGTGCGCCACGCGGTCGTCACGCTCGGGGATCACGACGACGAGCGCCTGGTCGACGACAACGGCCGGTTGCTCGACGCGCGCCATCCGCAGGCAGAGGATTCGATCGACTGGTTCTTCCGCGTGTCGCGCCGCCACGAGGTGCTGTGGTTCGAGCTTTCACTGGAGCCCGCGCGCCCGACGCCGGCGACGCTGCGCTCGCGCCGGCCGGATCTCCCGATCGAGGCGTGGGGCAGCAACGTCGCGCTGCCGCTGTCGCAGCAGATGAGCCAGTGCCTGCAGCAGTGGCTGACGGCGCGGCGCCTGCCGCAGGTCGCACCGCTGCCGGAATTCACGGCCGAGGATCTGCGCACGGCGGCGGATCGACTCGCGCGGGCGGACGCGCAGCTCGCGATGGGTCGCGACCTCGCGCAGCTGCCGAAGCCGCTGACCCAGCCGCCGCCGCGACTGTCGATTCTCTATCTGCGCGTGCTCGCCGAGCTGTCGCGCGACGAGGCACGTAGCCTCGATCCAGCGATCCTGCAGCTCGATCCGACCCACCCGGTCGCGCGGCGCAACCTCTACGTGACCGGACTCCTCAGTGGCGAGGTCGATCGCCGCGAGGTCTTGCCGTTGATCACCGAAGCGCCGATGTACGCGAAGCCGCACCTGTCGATCTGGGGCGAGCCGTTCGCGGCGGACCGTCCGATCGAGAACATGGGCGTGCGCCACCAGGGGATCGCGGCGAGCCTGATGCCCGCCAATCCGTACGCCTGCCACAACTACTCGCTGCAGCTCGCCGACGAGGCGAGGCGCGAGGAGAGCTACCGGTGGGCGGATCGCGCGACCGTCGCCGCGCCGCAGTTCGGCGCCGCGCACCTCGATTGCGTGCGTCGCCTGCGCCAGGTCGGCCGTCCCGGCCAGGCGTTTGCCGAGGCGCAGTATCGTTGCCGCGAGATCCTCGATCGCGCCGCCGCCGGCAAGCTGCCGCACAATGACTGGCAGGCACCTCATCACGCCGCGCTGCTGATCGCGTTCGCGCACCTCGATGTCGGGCGGATCGCCGAGGCGGTCGAGCTCGCCGACGACGCGATGTCGCGGCTGCCCGAGGACGCACCGACGCAGGAAGCGTTCGCGTGGGCAAACAAGCGGATCTCCCACTGGAAGTCCGACGCCGGGCTCCTCGCGCGTGCCTACGCGTGGGAGGGCTATCACCGCGGGGATCCGGGTCGCGTGATCGTCGGCCTGACGCGGGGCCGGATCACCGACGACGACGACGCGACCATGCTGATCGATTCGCTGGTCACGATCGGCCGCGAGGACCAGGCGGTGATCGCGTTCTGGCAGTGCGCGGGCCTCGATGGCAACGGCGTGCTCGGCGACGGCAAGGCGCGGCTCGCCGCGGCCAAGGCGATGATCCTGACCGGCGAGCTCGAGGACGCGCTCGACCAGATCCAGATCGTCCAGCTGCGCCGCAGCCAGAGCCGGCTCGAGGCAGAGATCAACCGGCTGCTCCGGCTCGCGGCGATCCGCCCGGCGGCCGAGTGGGACCGCGTGATCGCGCGCCGGCTCGATCGCGGTGCGCTCACGCTCGCGAGATCTGCCGCGCGCGACCTCGCGGACCACGTCCCCGGGCTCGACCGCGCGCTCGTCGATCGTGCCCTCGGCGAACGCACGCCGCTCGAGATCGATCCGCTGTGGATCGCGGAGCTGATCGGAGCGGTGCCCGCCGCGCAGGCGACCGCGTCGACCATCCTCGCCCGGCTCGCGCGCCCCAAGCACGACACGCTCGCCGCGGCGGATGCCCTGGCACAGGAGTGGTGGACCGCGCTCGTGCCGCCCGCACGCGACCGCGATGCGCACGCCGGCGGTGCCGTGCTCGCGCTCGGCATCGCGATCGCGAACTACTTCGTCACCGCATCCGGCCCGCCGACGCCGGTCTCCGGTGCGTACCGCCACATCGCGACCGAGGCGCTGCACCTCGTGCGGCGCTCGCGCTACCAGATCGAGCCATTCGCGATCCAGGCACTGCTGCGGATGATCGACTGGCTCGGCAAGGCGCCCGAGTGGCTGATCGACACCTGGCTGCTGCGACTCGAGCGCACGCTGGACCTCGAGGCCGAGCACGGCTCGTATCTCGAGGGCATGACCACCAGCATGCCGACGATGCAGCGCCTGTTGCGCGGCGACGAGCGGATCGGCTGGGAGCTCCGGCTCGCCTACGATCTCGCGGCGGATCCGTCGCAGTACGAGCCCGCCGCGATGCTGTTCACGCGTTGCGCGCGCGCGGTCGAGGCCGGCAGCGTGCCGCTCGCGTGGTCCGCAGCTGCGGCCGCAGGTGCGACCGATGACGTCGCGCTGGACGTCCACTGGATCGCCGCGCTCGCGAATCCGATCGGCGTGCCCGGCCCGTGGCTCGCGCTCGCGGAGCGGCTGCTCGCCGGCGGCCAGACCACCGACGGTGTGCTCGCCGCTTGTCGCGGCATGGCGGCGATCCCGCCGAAGCAACGCGCCGCCGCGCTCGCGAGCCTCGCGCCGGCCTGGCAGGCCGCGAACATCGCGACCCCGCTCGACGGGAACGCGGCCTTCGATGCCGGGCTCGCCGCCGCATCGGACGATCGGCTCGATCTCGCGGTCCAGCACCTGCGCTGGGCGGTCGCGCTCGACCCGACAAATCCGAAGCGCGCGCACAGCTTCTCGGTCGCGCTCGGCCGGCTCGGCAAGCCGCACGAGGCGATCCGGATCCTGTCGCGCCACGAGCGCGTCGATGCGCCGCGCCTGATCGGCCGGGTCCTCGCCGAATCCGGTCGCCACGGCGACGCCGTCCCGATCCTGCGCTACGCGTCGCGCCGGTTCCGCACGACCGAGGACTGGGGCCTGCTCGCGCAGGTCGCCAGCCGCGCCGACAACGATGGCATCGCGGTCGAGGCCGGCCGCCGCGCACTTGCACTCGGTAGCCGCGATCCCGGCCTGCTGATCACGCTCGCGACTTGCCTGTACCGGATGGGCGAGTTCGTCGAGTGCGAGAAGATCGCCCAGCAGCTGATCGCCGACGGTGGCCCGCGCGAGTTGCGCGTCGCCGGGCTCCACGCGATGGCGCGCGCGCTCGCCGGTCAGGGTCGCCACGTCGACGCCCATCCCTACGCAAAGGCCGCCGCCGAGCTCGGACCCAACGGCGACCTCGCAGCTGAGCTGATCGAGACGATGGACCGCATCGTCGCGCAGCAGGAGCCGCCGGTCCGCCCGAGCATCGAGATGTCGATGGAGCGCCAGGGCTACTACGACCTCGAGCGCGGCAAGTTCGAGACGCTGGTCAACGCGATCTCCAGCCCGTCGTGGGGCATCGCGCGGGTCGCCCTCGCGGCCTGCGAGTTCCGTACGGCAGATGAGAGCGGGATCCCGGTCGCGCCGCGGGCGCTCGACGGTGCCGTCGCGATCCTCGGCCGCACCGAGGGCGCGATGCACCCCGAGGCCGTGCTCGCGCGGATCCGCGCGCTGCGCATTCGCGACAACGCGTTCATCCAGATCGATCCACCTCCGCCGCTCGGCCTCCGCTACACGCCCGAGGAGTTCGAGCGCACGTACTCCGATCGCGAGCGCCGCCCGCACCGACCGAGCGCGATCCTGTCGTTCTCGCGTTAGTAGGTCGAGACGAGCGGTGGCGGGCTGGTCGTGCCCTGCGAGAACAGCGTCCGATAGAACACCACGAGCTGGCCGACCGCGCCGCCACCACCACCGCCGTTGCCCGAATCGGAGCTGTCGTTGCCGTTCTGCGAGTCGCCGCTGTTGGCGCCACCGTTGCCGCCTCGTGCGCTGCGTCCACCTACCGCCGGACCACCGGCGGCGATCCCGGTCGATGGCCGCGCGTCCTCGCCGTCGATCCCGTTGCCGCCCGTACCTGCACCGGAGCCACCCGCCCCGCCGTTCGCCGCGATCATCCCGCCGTTCGTGATCGTGGGCGCCTGGAGGAAGATTGCCCCGCCGGAGCCGCCGCCGTTGCCCGCGAGCCAGTTGGGCTCGCACCTGAAGCCGCCGCGTCCGCCACCGCCACCCGCGCTGATCACGCCGGTCGCGCCGATCGCGATCGCCGAGCGCGCGTAGAGCTGGAGCGCGCCACCGCCAGCGCCAGCGAGACCGGCGGGACACACGGTCGGTTGCGCGGGCGCCATCGCGGCGCCGCCTCCCGAGCCGCCTTGCAGCCGGCCGAGGCCGCTGTCGTAAAGCAACCCGGCGACGCCGCCCATCGCGGTCTGATCTGGCGTGCACTCGATCGTGCACGGCGCGTTGCCGCCCCGCGCCCCGCGCACGCCGAAGCTGCCGCCGCCACCGCCACCATCGGCTTCCCTCACCCGCAGCCCCGGGCCACCTGCGCCCGGGCCAGCGAGCGAGCCACCCGCACCCGGCACCTCGTGGATCGCGGCCGCATCGAGGATGCCGTCGATCTGGAGCGCGAGCGCGAGCACGACGAGCGGTCGCCCTCCGATCGCGCGCACCCGGACGCCGCTCGCCACCTCGAGCGTGCCGACCCGCAAGATCGCGAGCTCGGGCCCTCCACCGTCCTGCGGTGCGGCGGTGAGCGTGACTCCCGGCGGCAACCCGGGGGTCGCCGTCAGGTTCGTGGTGTCGATCGAGAGGTCCGTGGTGACCTGGAGGTCCCCGGTGCCGAGGTATTCGTCTTCGGGGAGGACGTGCGCGACATCGTCGCCAGCGGGAGGCGCGTCGGGATCCCGGCCGGAGTCGACGACGTCGGTGCCGCTGCCGTCGTGCAGCGTCGCGTCGGTGACCAGCGGCACTGCCTCGTCGATGCCGAGCAAGCTCCGGCACCCCACGCAGAACACGAGCGGCCAGACGCGCGACACGACGGGTGCAGTATCGCAGAGATCTCTGGCGGCCACGGTGACGTTTCTCAGGCCGGCGTGGCGATCGCACACACCTCGCGGCGGTTCGACGGCAGGTGGCGCATGCGGACGTTGGGCAGGCCCATCGCGCGGATCCGCTCGACCAGCTTGGGCAGCTCCGAGACGAACATCCAATCGTTGAGCTTCAGCGTGAACACCGCGGCCTTCAGCTGATCGCGCAGCCGCGGCATGATCCGCGCGACCTCGTGCAGCGCGACCTGCGGCGCGAGGTTGACGTCGACCAGCAGCCAGTCGATGCGATCCGGGAGATCCTCCCACCGCAGCGCGCCGATCTTCTTGGCCAGGTGGTGCACGTTGGGGAGCGCGAGGACGTGCGGCGCCAGCTCGCCGGTGTCGACCCCCCAGACGTCGAGCCCGCGGCGTGCCAGCGCGTAGAGCGCGCCACCGGGCGCCGCCCCGATCTCGACCGCGGTGTGGCCTGGCGCGACCGCGAGGTGGGCCCACGCGATCGCCTCCTCGATCTTTGCGTAGGCGCGCGACGGCGCATCGGCCGGCAGATCGACCGGCAGCGCGCCGCCCGGATCGGCGGGACGAGAGACGTCGTGGCGATGCAACCCGAGCCACGCCGCCTCGCCCGGCGCGAGGATCACGTCGGCGACCAGCTCGCCGGCGCGGGCCGGCCCGCCGGGTCCGAGTGCGAGCCACGGTGCGAGCTCGGCACCGGACATGTCCGGTGGTCGCTTCGCGCGCGGCTTGGGATCGATCTCGTCCGGCTCGCGCGTGAACACGTGAAACCGGGTCGCGCCATACGCCTCGAGCTGCGCGGCCGCCATCACCGGATCGTCGGCGGCGCCGATCGAGCGGCCCCACACGCGCGCGAACACGGAGCCGATCGGATCGTCGGGAGAGATCGTCTTCGGCGAGCGAAACGTCACCAGGCCGGGACGCGAGTACGCGAACCGCAGCTCCGGCCGCCGCTGCGCGACATCGAGCTTCACGGCGGTCTCGACCCCCGGCAAGCACGTCGCGAACACGAAGTCGGCCACGCCTACTCGTACCAGCGTCTGGTAGCTTGTGCTCATGTACGATCCAACGAAGCGTAATGCGACGTACCAGGACGTACTCGATGCGCCGGACCACCTGACCGCGGAGCTCCTCGACGGCGATCTCTATCTGTCGCCGCGGCCCGGCGGGCCGCATGCCAGTGTGGCCTCCACGCTTGGTTACCTGCTCGGCCCGCCATTCCAGTTAGGCGCGGGCGGACCGGGAGGCTGGATCATCCTCGCGGAGCCCGCACCCCACCTCCGACCGGAGACACGGCGGGTCGCGCCGCACCTCGCGGGCTGGCGCCGCGTACGCATGCCCGAGGTCACGGGCACGGCATACTTCACGATCGTGCCGGACTGGATCTGCGAGGTGCTCTCGCCGTCAAACGCGATCCATGATCGTTCGAAGAAGCTGCCGCTCTACGCGGCGAGTGGCGTCGCGCATCTCTGGCTCGTCGATCCCCTTCAGCGTTCCGTCGAGGTGATGCGATTGCACGAGGGCAAGTGGCTGCTGCTCGACGTTCATCAAGGTGACGGCCGTGTGCGCGCCGAGCCATTCGACATGATCGAGCTCGACCTCGCGCTGCTGTGGGCCGTGCTGCCGAAGCCGCAACCGACCCGCGCCTCGGAGATCGCCGCCGAGTACCGCGCGCTCGCCGCGAAGTAACTGACGCTCCGCGCTATCTTCCGCGTGCGCGATGTACCGCTTGTTCTACTGGCTCGTGTTGCAGCGGCTGCCCGCGGAGGGCACGCACCGGGTGTCGTTCGCCATGTTGCGCGGCCTCGTCGCGATCCCGGGCATCGCCGCGCTGCTGCGGTGGTGGTTCGCGCCGCGGGATCCGGTGCTCCGGGTCCACGCATTCGGACGCGAGCTGCCGGGCCCGCTCGGGCTCGCCGCGGGGTTCGACAAAGATGCGAAGGGCGTCCGCGCACTGCAGGCGCTCGGGTTCGGCTTCGTCGAGATCGGGACGGTCACCGCCGAGGCACAGCCCGGCAACCCGAAGCCGCGCCTGTTCCGGTTGCCGCGCGACCGCGCACTCGTCAATCGCATGGGCTTCAACAACGATGGTGCGGTGGCGGCCTCGCACCGGCTCGTGCGCCGTCGACCCGGCCACCGGGGCCTGGTCGGCGTCAACATCGGCAAGACCAAGCGCGTGAGCGAAGCCGACGCGATCGCCGACTTCACCGCGAGTGCGGTGCGCCTGGCTCCGCTCGCCGATTATCTGGTGGTGAATGTCAGCTCCCCGAACACGCCGGGGCTGCGCGACCTGCAGGCGATCGACAAGTTGCGGCCGCTGCTCGTCGCGGTGCGTGCCGCCTGCGATCTGGCGTCGCCGCTGCGGCGCGTCCCGCTGCTGGTCAAGATCGCGCCTGATCTCGCAGATGACGACATCGACGGCGTCGCGGATCTCGCACTCGAGCTCGGGCTCGACGGCATCATCGCGACCAACACCACGATCTCGCGCGCGGGGCTCGCCACGCCGGCACCGGAGGTCACCACGCTCGGCGCAGGCGGCCTGTCGGGCGCTCCGCTCAAGGCGCGTTCGCTCGACGTGCTCCGGCGTTTGCACGCCCGTGTCGGGACGCGGTGCCTGCTAATCGCGGTCGGCGGCATCGAGACCGCCGACGATGCGCTCGCGCGGCTGCGTGCCGGCGCCACCCTCGTGCAGGGCTACACCGGCTTCATCTACAACGGCCCGGCCTGGCCGCGCCGGCTGCATCGCGAGCTGGCCGCGAAGCTGCGAGCCGCCGGGGTCACGTCGATCGAGCAGGTGATCGGCCGCGACGCGTAGCTACGGGTTCGGGAAGCACAGACAGGTGCCGACCTGCGTGTTCGGCGTGAAGTTGGCCGCGCAGGTGTTGTTGGTACCGCAGCGGATCGCGCAGCCGAGCTCGACGCCCGTGTAATTCGTCCCGGCCGTGATCGGGCCCATCGGCGTGTAGGCGAGGATCACGCCGCACTCGGTGGTGCCGACGGTGCCCACGTACTCGGCCATGCAGGTCGCGTTGTTCGGTGCGGGCATGATGTTCGACATCCCGCCGGCAGCGCCCGTGCCGGTACCGGGCTCGGGCAGAAGTGCGACGTCGCCAACAACACCTGCCCGGCGAGCGCCCCGACATGCATCGGGATCAACCTCAACGGCACCAGCTCCACCACGTACTGCTCGCCGCGCTGCGTCGCAGGCGGTGAGCTCGGCCGGGGGCGCGTCGGGGGTCGGGTCATCGCTGCCACCACAGGCGAACAGCGCGAGCGCGGCAAGACAGGCGTACAGATGCGTCATGGATTCCCCCTGATAGTCGCGACAGTAGACACAAAACGTTTCCGGACGGAACTCGAATTGCTAAGGTCCCGCCAGATGGCCATCCGCAAGATTGCCCAGATCGGGCACCCGGTGCTGCGACAGATCGCACGCGAGGTCTCGCGCGAGGAGCTCGCCAGTCCCGCGACCCAGGCCTTCATCGACGACCTGGTCGAGACCATGCGCGACGCCGACGGTGCCGGTCTCGCAGCGATCCAGATCTACGAGCCGATCCGGATCTGCGCGATCGAAGTCCGCGATAACCCACGCTATCCCTACAAACCCAAGATCCCGCTGACCATCCTCGTCAACCCCGTGCTCGTGCCGGTCGGCGACGAGCAGTTCGAGAACAACGAGGGCTGCCTGAGCGTCCCGAACCTGCGCGGCATGGTCCCGCGCCACGTCCACCTTCACGTCCGCGCGTGGGATCGCGACGGCAACGAGATCGACGACATCGTCCACGGCCTCAAGGCAGGGACGTACCAGCACGAGGTCGATCACCTGAACGGCAAGATCTTCGTCGATCGCGCCGACCCCACCACGTTCTCGACCTGGGCCGAGTTCGATCGCTTTCACAAGAAGGCGTTCGTCGCGCGCGCGCAGGAGCTGGTCGCGCGCGTCGGCTCGTAGTTACTCGAGCACCACCACGTAGCCCTTCGCGACATCGAACGCGACGCCCGCCGCGATCTTCGTGCGCGTGGTCGACACCAGCGATGGACAGATCGTCATGCTGGCGAACCACGCCTCGACCGCAATTGCGACCGTCGCGTAGCCGCGGCTCTGCACGTAGGCATCGAAGTCCACCGGCACCTGGCGATCCGCGTTGGTGCGTCCGTTACAGGCGCCGCCCCCCGAGACCAGCACGTTCTGATGCGCGATCTCCCATGCCCACTCGTGCGTCGCCGGCACGAGACTTGGCTCCGCGACCAGCGCCGGTGCCGTGACCTGCTTGTCGCTGCCCGGGCATCGCACGCCCCCGACCCGCTTCGCGTTGACCCGCGCGATCACGTCCTGCTCCTCGCTCGCCCACAGCCACGGCGCCGGGCCGCAGTCCGCGTAGCAATCCGGAGCCTCGCCCGGATCGCACGCGCCGTTACCACATACCGCCGTCCGGGTCGCGCAGTCGGCGGCGCAGGCTCCGCACAGCTCGCCAGCACTGCCGACGCACCGGCTATCGCCGCAGGTCGTGACGCAGTCTGGATCGACGTCGACGCACGCCACCAGGCATTCGCCGTCGCCACCCATGCAGCTCCCCGCAGGCGCGTCGCTGCCCCGCGCACCGTCGACGATCGGCGCATCGGTCTCCGCTTCGAGCCGGCAGCTCCCCGCGACGCAGCGCTGGCCGGTCGGGCACTCGCCATCGGGACACGGCGCGTTCGCCGGCGCGATCGGGTCATAGCAGCCGACCAGGGTCATCGCGACCACCACCAGGATCCTCACGCGCCGATGCTAACACCCACGCAACCGGGACCGCGTGCTGCCGAGGGGCTCGCCATGCCCACTGCCCTGTTCTGCATCAGTTGCCATGAAGCGCTCGAGCTCCCGGCCCGACGCCGCTGTCGCCCCTGCGCCTCGCGACGCCAGCCGGCGGTGATCGCGGCGTCCGTCACGGCGAGCCTCGCGATCGGCGTGACCGCATTCGTCCTCACGCGCGAGCCCCCACCGGCGCAACCCACCGCACCCGCGATCCCTGCCCCACCGACGATGACGTTGCCCGAGACCCGCTCGATCGAGACCTGTGATCCGGCCGGGATCATCGAGACCGTTCGCTCGTACAACCGCGCGTCCAAGTTCCGCGACGCCGCGCGTGCCGGCGCGACCTATCAAGCGACGTGCCGGGTCTCACACGGGCTCGACTGGAGTCTGTACTACGCGTACGAGCAGCTCGCGCAGTGGCCCGAGGCGGAGCGGGTGACGAACCGCCTGGTCGCCGACGTCCCCGACGACAATGACTTCCTGTGGTGGCGAGGCAAGGCACGGCGGTACCAGGGCAAACATGTCGCCGCGGTGTTCGACCTCCGGCAGTCGCTGTCAGACGTCACGGAGCACGCGAACGGGATCCAGATCGATCACCTCGCCGCATCGTAAGTCCTCGCGGCGCCCCGTCGTGACGTAGCCCGCGGCGCGTGATGCGGTGCCCGGTTCGATGTCGGACCGAGAAGCGCAAGATCTGAATCGCCGCGTGGCGCGGCTCACCGTGCGAGGCCGTGGCAAGCGGTTTCCTGCGTTGCTGCGTCAGCGGATCACCGCGTGGGTTCGGGCCCGTCGCGACCGCGGCGACTGGTGGTCGGAGCTTGCCCGCGAGGTTGGCGTTCCGGCGGCGACGCTGCAGCGCTGGGCCGCGCCGAGCGCCGACGTAGTCGTCGAGATGCGCCCGGTCGACGTGATCGATGCTCCGCCGCTCGGGACGGTGACGCTGGTGTCGCCGACCGGGTTGCGGATCGAGGGAGTCGCGATCGCTGACGCGATCACGATCCTGCGGGGCATCGCGTGATCCTCGGGACGAGCCGCGCGGTGCGTGTGTTCGCGTTCCCAGCCCCCGTCGATCTGCGAAAGGGGTACGACGGATTATATGGTCTGGTGCAGACCAGCTTGAAGCGCGATCCGCTGAGCGGCGAGCTGTTCTTGTTCGTGAATCAGTCGCGCAAGCTGTGCAAGGTGTTGCTGTGGGACGGCACCGGCCTCTGCATCTTCCAGAAGAGACTCGAGCAGGGCACGTTCGCCAAGCTCTGGCGCGATGACGGTCACGTCGTGCGGCTCACCGCGAGCGAGCTCGCGTTGTTCGTCGAAGGGTGCACTCTCGTCGGCAAGCAAACGCTGTCGCCGATCGCTCTTGAGCGGAAACCGCTTGTTTCGGATCGCCCGATGTGATCAATAGAAGACGTGGCGCTCGATCTCGATCGCGAGCAGGACATCGAGGAGCTGCGTCGGATCGCCCAGGCCCAGCAGGCGCAGATCCAGCAGCTGCTCGACGTGATTGCCGCCAAGAGCCGAGAGATCGAGCGGCTTCGCGGCAAGCCCGGCGACATGCAGCTCACGCTGAAGATGCTCGAGGCGTTGCAGGCGAAGGCCAAGGCGGCGACCGACGCGGTGGCCCGAGCCGAGGCCGAGCAGAAGCAGTGCGCCGCGGAGCGCGAGCGAAAGAAGCAGGCTGAGCGCTCGACGTCGGGCCCGACACCGCAGCCACTGCTGCCGGTGATCGAGCAGGTCTTCACGCTCGACGACGCCGACCGTGCCTGCCCGAGCTGCGGCGGCGAGCTGCGCGCGATGGTCGGTCAGTTCGAGGAATCCGAGCTGATCGACGTCATCGAGGTCCGTTACGAGCTCGTCCAGGTCAAGCAGCAGAAGTACGTGTGTCGCTGCGGCAGTTGCGTCGAGACCGCGCTCGGACCCGAGCGCGCCACCCCGGGCAGCCGGTACTCGCTCGCGTTCGCGATCAAGGTCGTGCTCGACAAGTGGCTCGATCACATCCCGCTCGAGCGCCAGTGCCGGATTCTCGGGCGCCACGGCCTCGTGGTGACATCGCAGACGCTGTGGGACCTGGCGAATGCGCTCGCGCACCGACTCAAGCGCGTCGACGCGGCGCTCGCAGCCTATGTCCTGCAGCGTCCCGTGGTCGGCCTCGACCAGACCGGCTGGCCGCGGCTGGAGACCGCCGGGTCGAAGCCGTGGCAGATGTGGTGTCTGACCGCGCCCGGCGTCGTCGTGCACCGCATCCGCGACGACAAGAGCGCCGCGACGTTCACCGATCTCGTTGGCAACTACTCGGGCACGATCGTCTGCGATGCGCTCGCGACTCACGGCGCCGGTGCACGCGCCAGCCCGGGCGTCATACTCGCCGGGTGCTGGGCGCACGTGTTCCGAAAGTTCGAAGAGGCCAAGCCCGATCACCCCGAGGCCGAGCGTGCGCTCGCGTGGATCGGCGCGCTCTACGAGATCGACGATCGCGCCGGCGAAGATGCGGCGCTGCGCGCGGAACTGCGCCGCACCGAAGCGACCGCCGTGCTCGTCGAGTTCAAAACCTGGCTGTGGGAGCTCGCAACGCTCACCTCGCTCTCGATCGGCAAGGCCGCCGCGTATGCGATCGCGAACTGGGATCGGCTGACCCGCTTCGTCGACGACGCGCGCGTTCCGCTCGACAACAACGCGACCGAGCGCGCGATTCGCGGCCCCGTGGTCGGCCGCAAGAATCACTACGGCTCCAAGTCGCGGCGCGGCACCGAGGTCGCCGCCACGCTGTACACCGTGCTTGAGACTGCGAAGCTCCACGGCGTGGATCCGGCTGCGTACCTTCACGCGGCGATCACCGCTGCTGATCGCGGCGTCGCGCTGATGCCGTGGGAGTTCGCCCCGTGAAGAGCAAGGCAGCATCTCCCCTGGTCGGATGCTGGCGGATTACCGAGGCCGCGCGGTGGAGCCACGATTACCTCGACATGGTCCGAACGGCGCACTTCGAGTTCGGCTCCGATCAGCATGGGCGCGTCGAGTTCGGCTGCGTCAGTGCCGATATCGACTATCGGCCGACGACGATCGATGGTCAGCCTGCCGTCGAGTTTTCCTGGGAAGGCTTCGACGAAGAGCATCCGATCTGCGGCCGAGGCTGGGCAGCCCTGACCGAGAACGGCGAGCTCCACGCCTATCTCTACGTCCACAACGGTGACGAGAGCGCATTCTTCGCCACGCTTATGACCTCTCGGCCTGCTCCCCCGCCACAGAAGCCGATGCGCGCGCTTCCCCTCGGTACGCGCAAGCAGCGACGCCGCAAGCGATAGGCGATCCGCCCCACCCCGCGCCTGCCACATTCTCGGAGCACTTTCACGACGTGGCGCCGCGAGGACTTACGCCGCATCCGGCGTCGCGAGCGGTCAGGGATGCGAGGCCGCGTTCGCGCTGCGCTGGCTCGAAGCCAAGGGTGTCGAGTTGCGGGCCGAGGCCCGCCGCCAGCGTCGCGAGCTCTACCTCGCGCACGGATGCGCGCAACTCGACGGCAAGGGCACGTTCAGCTGGACGCCCGACCGCGACCGGCTGGGCGCGCTCCACGGCACGATCGCCGGCCGCAGTGCACGGCTCGCGGTGGATCCAGGCCTCGGCAGCTCGCTGATCAGCCGCCGGTTTGCCACGGAGCTCGGGATCGCCGGAGGTCCACCGATCGACGTGCGTGGCCCGACGGGCCCCGTCACCGGCGCCCCCGCGACGGTCGAGCTCCAGATCGGCGGCGCCCGGGCGCGCGACGTCGCGGTCGCGGTCGTCGACGCCTTGCCGGAAGACCTCGACGGCGTGATCGGCCTCGACTTCCTGTGGCGGTTCGAGATCACGGATGACCGCGGTCGCCTGCGCGCGGCGCCGCCGCGTCGATGACCGGCGATGCGCGATGCCCGGCGGTTTTCGCGCTGTCGCCTTGCCGCCGCCGAGCCGCTGGGGTCTGCTGGCACCGACATGGCGCGCAAGCGTGCAGCACGCAAGTCGGCCGCCAGGGCGGACACCGTCCTCGGCAAGCGCGCCGCGCGCAAACCGGCCCCCAAGGACAAGAAGGGCAGCAAGCCCGCGGACCCCGGCCCGTTGATCAACGTGCGGCACATGAACCGCCGCGACATCGGCCGGGTCTGGGACTTCCTGAAGGTCGCGTTCCGCGAGGTCAACGCCGAGACCGTCGAGTTCCAGCGCCCGCGCTCGAAGCATCGGTTCGAGGAGATCTTCGCCGAGGAGGGAATCGAACAGCTCGTGTTCGAGGTCGCCGGCGACATCGTCGCGTACGCCGAGTGCAGCTACGAGGTGATCGGCTCCGACAACTGGATCAATCCGCGCTACTTCGAGAAGCGCGACATGCGCCCGCTGTTCGTCGACGAGGTCGCCGTCCACCCCGACTGGCACGGTCGCGGCGTCGGCTCGTTCGCGCTCGAGCAGCTTCACCACCTCGCCCGCGTCCACGGCCTGAACCACCTGGTGCTCGAGGTGGCCGAGAACAACGAGAGCGCCCTCAACTGGTACAAGAAGCGCGCCTTCCGCAAGCTCGACGCCGCGATCTTCATGGCCTGCGCGGTCGACATCGAGCCCGAGCTGCTGCCGCCCCGCGAGCTGCCGCCAGCGCGCGGGACCGCGTCCTCGGCGAGCGACGACGCGTCGGACTAGCGCTGGCAGCGACGCGCGTCCACGTGACGAACGAACCGTCACGGGTAGAGCGGTCGGTTGACTCGGACGTGTCTTGCCACCCCCAGGTACGTTCGTTGCGAAACGCCGAGTGCGCGCTGGATCTCGGCGAGCGCAGCACCGGCCGCATCGCGATCCCCGCGGAGCCGACCTGCCGGGGCACACGTGGACGCGATCGGCCAGGCGCTTCGAGACGCACTGCACGCGCTGCACGCGCTGCACGCGCTGCCCGCGAAGCAACGTGCCGGACGCGCGGCACGCGCTGGACAGCTGCATGCGCAGCAACGCGCTGGACGCGCACCACGCGATGTGCGCGTTGGACGCGCACCACGCGATGTGCGCGCTGGACGCGCTGGACGCGCGGCAGGCGCTGGCGCAGGACGCCGGCGCTCGGGTTCCGAACCAAAACCAAAAACCCGCTGCCAGTAGCAGGCGTGTGGATGGTGTGGAGAGGCGCGCCGAACCGCACATCGCTCGCGTCTCGGCCACGTCTCGCGGCGCGGCTCTCCAAGCCTGTGGTCAACCGAATCGCGCGCCACGAGATCGTGTGTAGCGGTTGGCCACAGGCGTCACCATCCACACGCTCTCGCGTCCCGCTTGTCGTGCGTGCGTGCGTGCCTGCCTACCTGCCCATCCGTTAGCCCGTCGGGATCACTTTGACACTGATCCGATCCTGTATCAATATTAGCTAATTCAAGTTTATGTCGCGCTCTCGCAAATCACATCACCAGCAGGAGCTCACCTGGCGCACCCACGGTGGCAAGCGCGCTGGCGCGGGGCGTCCACCAAATGGACAGCGAGCTGGCCAGCCGCACGCCCGACGCCCGACCCATCGCCGCAGCCACCCGCTCCACATCACGATCCGCGTCGCACCCGATATCGGCTCCCTTCGCACGCGCGCGATGTTCCTGGCGGTTCGCGAGGCGACGATGGTCACCGCGCGGCGCGAGGACTTTCGCATCGTCCACGCGAGCGTCCAGGGCAACCACGTGCACCTGCTGGTCGAGGGCGAGCATCGGCGCGCGATCTCCAACGGGATGCGTGGGTTCCAGATCTCGGCCGCCCGGCACATCAACGCGGCGGTCAGCGAGCGCACCGGGCAACGCCGATCGGGCCGGGTGTTTCCAGACCGCTATCACGCGCGCACGCTCACCACGCCGCGCGCGGTCCGCAACGCGCTCGCGTACGTCCTCCTCAACTGGCGGCGCCACCGCGAGGATCGGACTTCGGTTGCCCGGACCTGGGCCGTGGACCCGTTCTCGTCAGCCGTGTCGTTCTGGGGCTGGCGCGAGCGCGAAGGCCACCCGACGCTGTATCGACCACCGCGGACCTACCTCGGGTTGGTCACCTGGCGGCCACGAACCTGGCTGCTGCAGTTCGGGTGGACCAAGCATGGCTTGATCTCCACCCACCACGTGCCGGGCCCCGACCACTGAGGCGCTTGTTGGCCGCGCCCCCGCCGTCCCAATGGCAGGACGGGCGTGGGTCGGCCCCCCGTGGCTCCTCGGTCGAGGCGCATTGCAGGTACCACGGTCGCGTCCTCGTCGATGGCGGATCCCGCGCTGTTACCGAGCTCGTCACACCGATCTTCGGTCGCAATCGAATCGTGCGCGACGAGGCGTGGAACCGTCACCGCCACAGGCAGGCGAAGGTCGAGCATGCCATCGCCAGGCTCAAGACCTGGCGTGTCCTACCCGGTCATCGACGTCATTGGACTCCACCTTCGCGACACGCTTCATGCCGTCTGGTTTCTTCACAATCTTCGGATCTGTTTACGGGACATCTCTCAGCGAGCGCGGCTCCGTCGCACGCAGCGGAACCGAGCGAACTTGAACCGATGCTCCGGCGCGAGACCCTGCCGACTCTCGATGCACGGAGGAACCCTGGGAGCCTTGCCGCGCGTGGCGACCTGACCCTGCCAGCCAGCCGCGACCTGTTCGAACGCGGCCTGGTCGGCACCGGGATACGGCGCGAATGCATCGCTCGTGTACTCGGCCGCACCGTCGGCGACAGGCTCGATCACCGCGGACGCAGCAGCGAGCTGCCACTCGGCCTCGGAGGGAAGCGCCCATCCATGGTGCGCTGCGAACGCCGCTGCCTCAGCTCGCGAGATGCCGGCGACCGCACCACTCGGTTCCGGTGTCCCGGATGGCGCCCACGCGGCAGGCCGCTGCGCACCCGTCGTAGACATATAGCGTCGCCACATGTCGTTCGTGACCGGCCGACGCATGATCTCGAAGCTCTCGACAGAGACCTCTGCATGGCCGAGCGAGGTCGCGAGGAAACTGCTGATCTCCGCACGTCGGTTCGGCTCGTCATACTCGCCCCAGCCGAGCGTGCCCTCTCGGTCGACCGCTTCGCGATCTGCCACCACGAGTCGTGTGACGAGCGCTTCCCTCGCGCTCGCGTCGATGCCCAGCACGACCCGCGCCGCAGCCCGGCGCACCCAGATCGTGTCCGCCACAGTCGGTGAAGAGACCGGCCCTGGCAGCGCGATCACCGGTGCCTGCTTCGCCCAGCTCCGCCAGTCGAGGCTGGACGGTTCCGGACGCTTCGTGAGCGTCCAACCCGCCGCGGCGAGCTCGGCCAGCATCCGCTGGAACCGGGGGTGCCCCACTCCGTCGGAGTGGGTCCACGCCGACCATTGCACCGCAACCTCGAGCGTGCCGTCGTCCGGCTTGAGCGTGATCTGGAGCGGCGCCACAACCCGGTTCGGACTCGGACCGCGCACGACACGCGCGCCGTGGCGCGCTTCCACCTCGATCGTGTGCATCCCCGGCGGCTCGCGCAGGCGAACCACGTCACCCGGATGAGCATCGACAGGAAACCAACCATCGGCGATCGTCAGCGCCGCCAGGAGCGGCTCTTCCGGTCGCGTGCGTTGCGCGAACCAGGCGACCAGCGCCGCCTCGTCGATTCGCGGCACGGTGACCGTGCGCGCTGGATCGCGGATGTACGTCCCACCAGGCGCCTGTCCCTCGACGAGATGAGACACCGAATTCTGCTCGCTGATAGCTTCCACCACGGTCGGCTCGACCACGCACTCGAGTGCGCGCAGCGCGGCGACGCACGCGTCGTGCCCGATCTCCGCGTGCTGAAACGCGTAGCTACGCCCCGGGAAATCGAAGAGATGGCCGTCGTAGATCCTCGTCTTAGGGATTCGTTCTCGCTTCGCAGCGTTCCCGGCCGAAAGTGCCCTGTCGCCACCAACGCGCACTCGATGAGGTCGGCACCAAGGCGCTCGGCGTCGGTTCAAAACTGATGTGGACCTCAGGGACAGCTGGTGGTGAGGCGCGACCGCTGCGCGGAATGCGGCCACCGCGATTCGAAGCTCGCGAGCTTGGGGGTGACGCTCGCGTCGGACAGCTTGCACAGGGCCTCGATCTCGATCGCCGCGGCATCCTCGGCGAGCTGACCTGACCCGTGAGTCTCGGTCGCGTGCGTGCGCACCGCGGCGAGCGCATCGCGCGGATCTCCGCGGCGCAGCGACGCCATCGCGCGGTCGACGAGCTCGACCTCGCGCGCGAGATCGATGTTCGGCAGCTTGATCGGCTTCGGCTCGATCCGCGCGGGCGCGCGCGCGACGTCGGTGGTCGACTTCGCGCGTGGTTTGACGACGGGCTTTGCCGGTGCGAGTGATGGGGCGGGAGCCTCGCGCGCGCGAGCCGGCGGTTCGACCGCGCGCGTCGGTGCCGCGGGTCGCTCGACCGCAGGCGAGGTGGCGACGGTGGCGCGCGGCGCAGGATCGGGGTCGCGCGTTGCCTCCAGGTAGCCGCCGGTCGCGATCGCGGCGACGACGGCGAGGATGCCGAGCTTGCCCGCGAGCGTGAGGCCGGCGGCCGTGCCGGCGGCGCCTGCACCGACGGCGAGCCCGACCTTGGACCGCACGCGCGCGATCGCGGCCGCATCGGGTGACAGACCTTCGCGTGCTGCATCGAGCAGCGCGCGCGAATCAGGACCGAGCTCGTGCGTCATCACTTCTCCCCTGCGCGAACCGCGAGCTCGAAGGCCTGGCGCGCCAGGCGGAGCCGCGAGTACGCGGTGTTGAGCTTGAGATCGAGCATGCGCGCGACCTCGGGAACGGCGAGCTGTTCGAGCTCGACGAGCGCGAACACGGTCCGCTTGTCCTCGTCCATCCGCTCGAGGATCGCCATCACGCGGGCACTTGCCTGCGCGCGCGACATCGCCGCGAACGTGTCGGCGTCACCTTGCGGATCGTCGACCAGGGTCTCGGTGCGATCCGAGGTGCCCCGCCGCCGGTGGCTGCTGGCGACCCGGCGCGCGATCGCGAACAGCCAGGTCGTCAGCGCGGCGCGACCCTCCCACTCCGGGAGCCGGCGATGGACCACGACGAACACGTCCTGGACCGCATCCTCGATCCCGGTCTCCGGCACCCCGAACGTCCGCAGCACCCGCCACACGAACGCGACATGTGCCGCGTAGACCTCGTCGAACGAGGGCACGACGCGATCGAGCTCGACCGGGTCGAGCAGCTGGACGGCGGCGGGCATGCAGCCGGTTGGTGCACCCGGGAGGCCTGATCCGTCACGGATCACTGCCAGCCGACCTCGAAACCGAACGCCGAGCGCGCGGCGGCTGGAAATGATCGATAGATCACGCTTCCGTTATCGAGCGCGAACGTCGCGCGGCCGAGCGGAATCGCGAGCTCGATCGAGCCGATGACACGGAAATGACGGGAGATTGGCCACGCCACACCGAACCCCGCCGAGGCGGCGAGCCAGCGCCCGGTGCCGGCGCGCGGATCGACCAGGGCGACGCCCGCACCGGCGAGCCGGCCGAGCTCGAGCCCGGCCCACGCGCGGATTGGCTTGTCTGCAGGCGACCAGCCAGTGCGAATCGCGATGGTCTCCAGGCCGAGCTCGCCCCCGCCCCGGGGCTGAAGTAGGCCGAGGTCTTGCGCCAGCGCGCCACGCCGAGCTCGCCGAACCAGCGCTGATGGCGCACGAAGCCCGCGAGCTCGCCACCGATCCCGACGTGCGGCTGTGCACCGATGCCGCTGACCCCGAGCCCGCGCAGGCCCGCACCCCACGGCCGGCGGACGGCGACCGGCCGCACGACCGGCTGGACGACCGTGGTGGTCGAGGCGGCGGGCACTTCGGTCGCCTCGTTGCTGAGCGACGCGACCCGGGTGGGGCGCTGCTCGTTGGCCAGCCGCGCGACGATCACGGCGACCGCGTCGGCGAGCTGGTCGCACACCGCGCTGGTCAGAGTGCGGTTCTGGTTCGCGAGCGTGACGCCGCGCATGTTGATCGTCGCGACGAAGCCGTTGCGATCGCGCGAGATCGCGACCTCGACGCCGCGAACGTCGAGCGCCATGCCCAGCCGGCGCTCGATCCGCACGCGGACCTCGTCGGAGTCAGGGCACGAGTCATCGGTCGCCTGCCACACGAAGCCGGGATCCGCGGCCGCGGAGGTCCCCAGCGCGGCAACCAGAGCGAACGCGATGAGCTTTGCCACGGAGACCAGACCCGAGCGTAGCCGCGCGGTTGCGGCGAGCGATAGCGTTTATGTGGGCAACCGGGTGACGAACAAGTCGATGACCGCGGCGGGTGCGTCGACGTGCAGCCAGTGTCCGGCGGCGACCAGGTGGGTGTGGACGTGCGAGGGAGCACGTTCCAGGCGTGCCCGATCATCGGCGGATAGCGTGCGGGCACGGTCGGCGACCACGACCTCGACGCTGCCACCGGGCGCGAACGCGACGTCCCACAGGTCGCGCGCGTAGTAGTCCTCGAGCATCGCGCGCAATGAGACGAGGTCCAGCCGCAGCGCGAGCGGGCCCGGCTGGTCGGCGACGACGTTCATCGCGAGCCAGTTCGCGAGCACGCTGGCGTGGCCCTCGGCGATCACCGCGGTGACGAAGTCCTCGCGCTTTGCCCACGTGCGGGGCAAGCGCTCCATCAGCTCGAGCACTGCGACGACGCTGTTGTCGTGTTCGGCCATCGCATCAGGGCGAGCACTCGGGCTGGCATCGAGCAGCCAGGTCTGCTGCACGTCGACGCGCGGCCGGGTCGCGAGACAGACCTTGCCACCGAAGCTGTGACCCGCGATCGCGGCGACGTCCCCGAGCTCGCCGATCAGTGCTGCGAGATCCTCCGCACACGCGTCGAGCGTGTGGGGTGACGTGCCGCCTTCGGAGCGCCCGTGGTTGCGCAGGTCGACCAGCACCACGCCCCAGTCGGGACGCCGCTCGTTCACCTTGCGCGCGATCGCGCGCAGGTTACTGCCGGCACCGTAGATCCCGTGCGTCAGCAGCAGCCAGCGCGCGGGCGGCGCGTCGCTGCGGGCGATGCGCTCGTGGTGGAGATGCGCGGGCACGGTGCGAGTGTGCCATGGTGAGCGATGATCTGGAGTGACCCGATCGCGCGCGTCGCGCACGCCGGGTTCGATCTCGTGCACACGTTCGACGCGCACGTCGCCTCCCGCGAGCCCGGGCTCGAGCGACTCGCGGACGGCGGGGCCCTCGGGATCTTGATCGGCAACACGCGCGCGCTGTGGCCGGTGTTCCGCGAGGCGCTCCGAGATCCCGCGCTCGCCGCCGAGCCGCACCCGCTCGACCGCTACACCGAGCGTGCGATCGACGCGGCGTTTGCCGGCGCGCGCATCGCATACGCGCATCGACGGTACGGTGACACGTTCCTGCCGTTCCAGCGGCTCGCGGTCGTGACCGGGCTCGGCGCGCTGTCGCCGAGCCAGCTCGTGATCCATCCCGTGTACGGCCCGTGGTTCGCGCTGCGCGCCATCGTCGTCGTCGAGGGAACTCCGCCGCGCCGGCTGCCGATCGCCCAGCCGTGCCGGTGCGAGGCGGCGTGCACGGATGCGTTTGCGCGCGCGCTCGCCACCGCGGATCCACGCGACTGGGTCGCCGTTCGCGAGGCCTGTACGGTTTCTGCACAGCGCTACAGCGCCGAACAGATCGACTATCACTACGGTCGCATGTGCTGACGCGCGGTTAGCGACGAGGCGGGATGTGCGTCCCCCATGGCTTGAGGCGAACGCTCCCCGATCGAAGTGCAATCGAGCCGACAGGTTGCGCACGAATCATCGGTTGGCCGAGGTACGTGGGTTGCAGCATCGGCTGGACGTGCGCCAACTCCTCGCGTGTGTCGTCGCGCTCGCCGGCTGTGCATTTCAACCGCCGGAAGGTGAGGCGCAACCCGCCGAGGACGAGCCGGCACCCGATGGCCCGGCGGCGCTGGTGCCGTGCAGCGTGACCGGCGCGAAGCTGTGCATCGAGCTCGAGGACGCCGAGAGCTGGCCGCGCGACGCCTCGGGTCGCGACCTCGCGGTGTCGGCTGCGCGGGTCAGCCGCGAGGACAGCGAGGACACGCTCGGCCACGCCGTCCAGCTCGGGACCGACTCCGAGCTGCACGTCGCCGAGTCACAGACCCTCGACATCCGGGGCGCGATCACGATCGAGATGTGGATCCTCGGCGGTGGCCTGTCGTACGGCCGGCAGACGTTCTTGCTCGACAACGACCAGCAGTACTCGATGTCGATCTCGGACTCCCTCGAGCTCCGCTGCGCGATCGATGACGTCGACGCCGATGCGAACGGGTTCTCGCTGATCGGCGGCTGGCACCACGTCGCGTGCACCTACGACAAGGACCAGTTGCGCGTGTATGTCGATGGCCAGCTGCGCGACTGCCAGTCGAGCAACAAGGAGATCCCGATCGGCAACAGCGCCGGCACCGCGATCGGCGCGAACCTCGCTGGCACGACCCGATCCGATCCATTTCTCGGACGCCTCGACAACATCCATGTCTACGATCGTCGGCTCGCGGGCAGCGAGCTGTGCGCGCTCGCGAACCAGGCGGGTTGCGGCGACACGTGCCCCAGCGGGGGCGGCGGATAGGGGAGATCTCCCCCCCTGTCGAGAACGTGGCGAGCTGAGGTACGCTGACCAGCTGCATGCGTGACGTGCTCGACGCGTTCCATCCGCTCGTTGCGGGGTGGTTCCGCGAGCGGTTCGGTGAGCCCACCGAGCCGCAGCGCGCGGGCTGGCCACGGATCCGCGCGGGCGAGGACGTACTGATCGCGGCACCGACGGGATCCGGCAAGACCCTCGCCGCGTTCCTCGCATGCCTCGATGATCTCCTGTGCCGCGCGTTCGCGCAGCCGCTCGGCGATCAGACCGCGATCCTCTACATCTCTCCACTCAAGGCGCTGTCGAACGACGTCCATCGCAACCTCGAGGCTCCGCTCGCGGAGCTCACTGCATTCGCCGCGCGCCAGGGTGAGAAGTTTCCCGAGATCCGCGTCGCGGTGCGCACCGGAGACACGCCGGTCAGCGAGCGCGCGAAGATGGCGCGGCGGCCGCCGCACATCCTGGTCACCACGCCAGAGTCGCTGTTCATCTTGCTGACCACGGTCAAGGGCCGCGCCGCCCTGTCGCAGCTCCGGACCGTGATCGTCGACGAGATCCACGCCGTCGCCGGTGACAAGCGTGGCGCCCACCTCGCGATCTCGCTCGAGCGACTCGACCGCCTGGTGTCACAACACTGCGGCCGGACGCCGACGCGCGTCGGGCTGTCCGCGACCCAGCGGCCGATCGAGCGGATCGCGCGCTTGCTGGTCGGCACGCGGCGGCCGATGCCGCACATCGTGGACGGTGGCCATCGCCGCGAGATCGACCTCGCGATCGAGATCACCGACGACGAGCTCGGCGCGGTCGCCTCCAACGAGCAGTTCGCGCGGGTCTACGATCGGATCGCGGCGCTCGTCATGCAGCACCGGTCGACGATCGTGTTCGTCAACACGCGGCGCCTGGTGGAGCGCGCCGCGGCGGCGCTCGAGCAGCGGCTCGGCGAGGAGCACGTGGTCGCGCACCACGGCTCGATGTCGCGCACGCTCCGGCTCGCCGCCGAGCAGAAGCTCAAGCTCGGCCAGGTCAAGTGCGCGGTCGCGACCGCCTCGCTCGAGCTCGGCATCGATGTCGGCGCGGTCGACCTCGTGGTGCAGCTCGGCTCGCCACGCTCGATCGCGACGCTGGTGCAGCGGGTCGGTCGCTCGGGCCACACGCTGGGCGGCACGCCGAAGGGCCGGCTGTTCGCCCTGACGCGCGATCAACTGACCGAGTGCGCGGCGCTGATCCGCGGTCTCCGCCGCGGCAACCTCGACACCATCACGCTGCGCGACGCGCCGCTCGACATCCTCGCCCAGCAGATCGTCGCGAGTGCCGCCGCCGAGGACATTCCGGAGACCGAGCTCGCGACGATGATCCGCGGCGCGGCGCCCTACGCGACGCTCGCCGAGGACAAGCTCGAGCAGATCCTGTGCATGCTCTCCGAGGGCGTCTCGGATCGGCGCGGCCGTGGCGGTGCGCACATCCATCGCGATCAGGTCGGCGGCATCGTGCGCGCGCGGCGCGGCGCCCGGCTCGCCGCGGTGACGTCGGGCGGGGCGATCCCCGACAACAACAACTACGCGGTCGTCCAGTGGCCCGACGAGACCCGCGTCGGCGAGGTCGACGAGGACTTCGCGATCGACAGCTCGGCCGGTGACATCTTCCAGCTCGGTAACACCGCGTGGAAGATCCGGCGGATCGAGGCGGGTCGCGTGCTGGTCGAGGATGCCAAGGGCATGCCGCCCACCATCCCGTTCTGGTTCGGCGAGGCGCCGGCGCGCACGCGCGAGCTGTCGGACGAGGTCAGCTCGTTGCGCGGCGAGATCGATCGCCGGCTCGCGAGCCACGAGGCCGACGAGCTGGTCGCGGCCTGGCTCGCGCTCGAGACCAGCATGTCGCTGCGCGCCGCGCAGCAGCTGGTGGCGTATCTCGCGGCCGCGCGCGCCGCGCTCGGAGCGTTGCCGCGCAACGATCTGCTGATCGCGGAGCGCTTCTTCGACGAGGCCGGCGGCATGCAGCTCGTGCTGCACTCGCCGCTCGGCGGCCGGATCAACCGCGCGTGGGGGCTCGCACTGCGCAAGAAGTTCTGCGTGTCGTTCGACTTCGAGCTCCAGGCGCTCGCCACCGACGACGGCATCGTGATCTCGCTGGGCCAGCCGCACAGCTTCCCGCTCGAGACCGTGTTCGCGTTCGTGCCGTCGCACCAGGCCGAAGAGACGCTGATCCAGGCGCTGCTCGATCGCCCGATGTTCGAGATCCGATGGCGATGGAACGTCACGCGGTCGCTGACCGTGCTGCGCCGGCGCAATGGCAAGCGCATCCCGCCCCACCTGATCAAGATGCGCGCGGCCGACACCCTTTCGGTGGTGTTCCCGCAGGCGCAGGCGTGCGCCGAGAACATCTCCGGCCCGCGCGAGGTTCCCGATCACCCGCTGGTGTTCGAGACCATCCGGGACTGTCTCGTCGAGGCGATGGACTGCGCCGGGCTGCGCGAGATGATCGAGCGACTCGAACGCGGCGAGATCCAGGTGATCGCGCGCGACACCGTCGAGCCGAGCCCGCTGTCTCACGAGCTGATCAACGCCAACCCGTACGCGTTCCTCGACGACGCGCCGCTCGAGGAGCGCCGCACGCGCGCGGTGTCGATGCGCCGCGGCCTGCCGCCCACCGCGACCGCAGATGATGTCGGGACGCTCGACGAGGCCGCGATCAGCTCGGCCGCCGAGGAGGTCGCGCCGATCGTCCGCGATGCCGAGGAGCTGCATGACGCGCTGATGACGCTGTGGCTCGTGCCCGAGGCCATGGGCCAGCGCCTCGATCTCGGCGAGCACTGGTTCACCGCCCTGCGGCTGACCGGGCGCGCGTGTCGCCTGACCTGGGGCACGCATGCCGGCTGGGTCGCGACCGAGCGGCTCGGTGCGCTCCGCGCGGTGCTCGGCGAGGATGTCGCCTGCACGCCGCCGATCGCGACGCCGTCGTGGGCCCAGCGCCCCGAGTCCGACGTCGCGATCCTGCGGATCGTCGGCTCTCACCTCGATCATCGCGGCCCGGTCACCGCACCCGACCTCGCGGCAGAGCTCGGCCTGCCGGTTGCCGACGTGCTGACCACGATGCTCGGCCTCGAAGCCGACGGCGCGATCCTGCGTGGCTCGTTCTCGCGTCCCCCGCGGAGCAGCGGCGTCACCACCGCCCGCGCGGCGGTCACCGCCTCCGACGATCTCGAGCTCCTGCACCAGCTCGAGTGGTGCAACCGGCGCGTGCTCGCGCGGATCCATCGCCTGACGCTCGCGCGGCTGCGCAAGGAGATCGAGCCGGTCAGTGCCTCGGCATTGATGCGGTTCCTGCTGCGCTGGCAGCGCGTCGGTCGCCACACCCAGCTGATCGGCGCGGAGGGCTTGCTCCGCGTGATCGAACAGCTGCAGGGCTTCGAGACCGCCGCCGGCGCGTGGGAGCGCGAGGTCCTGCCGTCGCGCCTGCACAGCTACGACGCGACGTGGCTCGACCAGACCTGTCTCGCCGGTCAGGTCGTGTGGTGCCGGCTCAGCCCGCGCCGCGCCGCGACCGAGGAGGCGCCCGAGGAGGCGCCCGAGGAGGCGGTCCAGGAGCCCGAGCCGGTTGCGCCGGTGGTCGCGCCACGTGCCACGGCACGCCGGGTTGCGCCGCAGCGCCGGCGCCCCGAGCAAGGCGAAGCGTACGATCTGGCCGAGGCGGGTGCCGAGGCTGCGCGGATCGCCGGCGCCACGCGCGACGAGATCGCCGCGGCCGCACGCGCCGCGATCGGCACCATGGTGTCGGCCTACGACGCCGAGATCATCACCTCCCTCGTCTCCGCCTCCGCGATGCTGCGCACCACGCGCGGCGACGAGGTCGAGGTCGAGGTCGAGCCGGTCGTCGCGCTCGACTGGATCGGCACCCCGTCGCTCGACGCGCGAGTGATCGACGTGTCCGCGCAGCGCGCACAGCGCAGCGCGCTCGACCTCGCGATCGCAAAGGCGCGTGCGCCGCGCGCGCAGGTGGTCGCGCCGCGCCCGTTGCGTCCGGAACCGCGCGCAAATCGCAGTGCGCCGTCGCGCTCGGCGCCGCTCGCGTTGCTCCTGCGTCGCGATGTCGGCTGGCTGCGCGCCGCAGCCGCGATCGAGCACGAGGCGCCGGTGCTCGGCCCGGCGGCGACCCACGTCCGCGATCGCCTGCAGCATGGCGGCGCGTCGTTTCTCGCCGATCTGGTGCACAACGTCGAGCTGTCGCCCGACGACATCGAGGACGCGCTGTGGGAGCTCGTGGGCGCCGGGCTCGCCACGGCTGACGGGTTCGCGAGCCTGCGCGTGCTGGTCGATCGCCGGCGCGGCGAGGTCAAGAGCCTGTTCGATCGCACGCGGACGACGACGGTCGCCGGCCCGCCCGTGCGCAAGTGGCAGGAGGCGATCAAGAAGTCGCGCAATCGCGATCGCGGTCGCCCCGGGCACGCGTTGCGCTCGCTGCCGACCGCGGCCGGGCGGTGGTCGTTGCTGCCGGCCCCGACCAGCGAGGCGATCGATGCCGAGGCCTCGGCG
>JBBJLY010000494.1:0-2831 GCA_037720695.1 Kofleriaceae bacterium
CAGGACGGTGTCGGGGCGATCCAGCGCCGGGTCCCGAGCTTCCTGCCGGTGCGTCGCTCGTGGACCACGATGGTGTGATCGCGCATCCGGCGCGCGACCGACATCGTCTTCCCGCTGCCATCGACCCGCACGTACTCGCAGGCCGGCGCGTCCCGGTACGCCCAGCGATCGAACGCGACCACGTCCACCTGATCGAGTGGCACCGACTTTCCGACGTTGGACCATTCGCCTTCGGAGATCAGGAGGAGCGACGACCGGCCGGGTCGGGCCACCTCACCGGGAAACACCAGGGGGCCGTGCTTGACCTGCGCGAACATCGCTTCGATCGGTGCGTTCCCAAGCTCGAGCGTTCCGACGAAGGTGCCCGACGTCAGGACGAGCGTGGCAGGGAGCCGCAGTGGATGTTCAGCTCCGACGAAGCTCACGTCGAGCGACCTGATCGCCTGCACGAGATCGAGCCGAGCGACCAGGGTGCCGCTGTTCGCTTCGAACGTCTGGTCTCCAATCGTCAGCTTCTGAAGCGACGATGCGGTCGCGGTGATCTCGACGGTTCCATTGTCGGCGAGGCGGAGCACGGACGGACACAGCGCGATCGTCTTGCGGTCCTTCTGCACGTCGCCTGTGCAGCCGACCAGGGGTGCGCCATCGCGTTCTGTCGTGGCGTCCGCGAACACGACCGTGTCGACGAACGTGACCGTGAACGGGAGCACGTGCCTGGTCTCTCGTCGGTCGATCCTCGCCTTGATCGCGAGCGTGTTCGGGCCAACCGCACCGCGCACGTAGATGACCGCCTTGCCGTCGGGCTCCGTGCGCAGGTTGTTGTCGTTCAGGTTGCCCTGCTCCGCCTCGACCTGGAGATCCACGTTGCCCTCGGAGCTCAGCGTGATGCGAACCTCGTCTCCCTCGGTGGGCTCGAACGTGGCCGTGACCGGGATCGGCGCGGCCACCTCCGCCATGCCGTGGGCATCACCCTTGGTGCTGCACCCGGCGCCAGCGAGCACGATCAGCCCGAGCGCCTGCGAGAGACTGCGAGTCATCATGCCATCGCCTGGTAGCAAACCCGGATCCCGCGCAAGCCCTCGAGATCGATGGGGTCCTGGCGCCCGTCGATCGGCGCGCTGAATCAGCGCGCTCGCCGTGCATGCCGCGTGTTAACGAGGCACGTGCGCCTGCTGCCGTTCGTCGTCGTGATCTCCGCCTGTGCCGGCAAGCCGGCACTCACCCCGACGCTCCCGGACTATCGACCGATCGCGACCGAACCGCCGCCACCGCCGGCGGAGCTCTATGCGAGCTGCCTCGCCGACGCGACCGCGCAGCGTCGATTCCGTCGCGCGCACGACGCCAGCACGAGCCTGCTGCTGTTCACCTGCACCGGCGCGCCGGCCCGCAGCTTCTACGACGGGCTCGCCGCGTGGAGCGCGCAGATCGGCTCGCAGTTCCAGCACGCCTCCCGGACCTATCGCTCGACCTCGCGCGTGCAGCACAACCTGTTCGGCGTCGACTACTGCGCGACCGCCGGCACCGTGTACGAGTGCGTGATCACGCTCAACGTTGGTGCATTCGTCCGCTGACCGGTGACTACTCCGTCGTCGCGGCTTCCTCGTCCTTGCCGTGACACTTCTTGTACTTCTTGCCCGATCCACACGGACACGGATCGTTGCGACCCACCTTCGGGCGCTCGCGGCGCATCGGCTCCGCACGACCAGCTTCCTCGGCGCCGGGCTGCTGCGCAGCACGACCGCGCGCGGACTTCTTGGTGCCGCGTGCCTGCGCCGCCTGCTCGGCTTCCTCTCCGGTGTCGTCCTCGGTCTTGTTGTCGGCGCCACGCTCGATCAGCTGGCGCTCCTTCTGCTCGAGCTGCGGGATCGGCTCTTCCTTCTGGATGTGAACGCGGAACAGCTTCGTGATCGTGTTGGTCGAGATCCGGTCCATCATCTCGGCGAACAGCGAGAAGCCGGCCTTCTTGTATTCCTTCTTCGGGTCCTTCTGCCCGTAGCCCTGGAGCCCGATGCCCTCGCGCAGGGCGTCCATCGTCTTCAGGTGCTCGATCCACTGCTGATCGATCTCCTCGAGCGCGAAGTGGCGCTGGAAGTACATCAGCATCGCGCGGCCGAGCTCCTTCTCGCGATCGCCGAGCCGCTTCTCGATCACCGGCCACACCGCGGTGGCGACCTCGTCGGCCGTACCGGGCTGGATGTCGAACTCGGTCTGAAACTGCTCCTGGAGCGTGTCCTCGAGCTCGTCCCAGTCCCACTCGTCGTCGGGGATGTCGGACGACAGCGCGAGCTCGATGATCGAGGCCATCCGTGCGTCGGCGAGGTCGTACATGCGCTCGCGCTGCTGGATCAGCGACGCGGCGACCTGGTCGGTGATGTACTCGATCAGCTCCTTGCGCTCCTGGTCGTAGCGCTTCTCGAGGTCGAGCAGGACGCCGTACTGGCGCCAGATCTCGGCGCGCAGGATCCGCCAGCCGGGGCGGGTGTCGCCGACCGCCTTGCCGAGCGCTTCGTCCGCGTCGCGCTCCTTGACCTTCTCGCGCAGCACGTCGACCAGCTTGCCGATCGGCTCCGCGAGCTCGGGGCGCAGCGACTCCATCGTCCAGTCGCCGCTCGACGTCACCGGCTCCGGCTCGATGCCTTGCTTCTTCTCCTCGTCCGTCGGCTCGCGGTGGTAGCGGCCCTCGAGGATCTGCCGGCGCAGCGCGTAGATCGTCTTGCGCTGCTGGTTCATCACGTCGTCGTATTCGAGGACGTTCTTGCGCTGATCGAAGTTGCGGCCTTCGACCTTCTTCTGCGCGCCTTCGATCGAGCGCGTCACCATCGGTGACTCGA
>JBBJLY010000495.1:0-2802 GCA_037720695.1 Kofleriaceae bacterium
GATGGATCGCGTCGGCGCCGGTGACCTCGGCAGCCGAGATGATCATCGGCACGTTGAGGTAGCTCTGGCGCGACGGCGGCGGGCCGATGCAGACGGCCTGGTCGGCGAACTTCACGTGCAGCGCGTCGGCGTCGGCCGTCGAGTGCACCGCCACCGACTCGAGGCCCATCTCGCGACATGCCCGGATCACCCGGAGTGCGATCTCACCGCGGTTGGCGATCAGGACCTTCTTGAACATGGGAACGTCGGCTTCTGGCTCAGGGCAGGATCTTGAACAGCGGCTGCCCGTACTCCACGGGAGCCCCATCCTCGACGAGGATTGCGACCACGGTACCCGCGATGTCGGCCTCGATCTCGTTCATCAACTTCATCGCCTCGACGATGCAGAGCACGGCGCCCTTGTTGACCTTCTCGTTGAGCGCGACGTAGTTCGCCGAGTCCGGGTTGGGCTTGCGATAGAACGTGCCGACGAACGGCGAGGTCACGGTGTGGCTCTTGTCATCGACCGGGGCCGCAGCGGGGGCCGCAGCGGGAGCTGGTGCGGCAGGCGCGTAGGCCGGCATGGGCGCGTACTGCATCTGCTGCGGTGGCGCGGCAACCGTGAGGCCACCGCGGCGCACGGTGAGCTTGACCTCCTTGGTTTCGAGCACGAGCTCGGACAGGTTGTGCTCGGAGATGATCTCGGCGAGCCCGCGTGTCATCGCGACAAGCGCGTCCTCACCCTCATCTCCGCCTTTGCTTTTTCGTGAGGCCATCGCGAGCCGTAGCTTCCACACGGGTGAGGGCGGCGTCCAGTCCCAGGTAGTAGCTTTGTGCACCGAATCCGCAGATCTGACCGATACAGACCGCAGCGGTGATCGATTGCTGGCGAAATCCTTCGCGCGCATGGAGGTTCGACAGGTGAACCTCGATCGTCGGTAGCGCGACGGCCTCGATCGCGTCGCGGATCGCGACCGACGTATGCGTGTAGCCGCCGGGGTTGATCACGATCGCGTGCGCCCACGACTTCGCGTGCTGGATCGCATCGACCAGCTCGCCCTCGAGGTTCGACTGCGCGCTCCGTAGCTCCGCCCCGCGAGCATGCGCGAGCCGCTCGAGCTCGGTATCGATCTCGGCGAGCGTCGTCGCGCCGTAGTGGGCTGGATCGCGCGTCCCGAGCAGATTCAGGTTTGGTCCGTGGAGGACCTGGATCCGCGCGCGCACCACCCTAGAGCTGGGCGGCCAGCGCGGGCGCGGTCATCCGCATCAGATAGCGGCCCTTGCCGAAGTTCCCCTCGGCGGCCATCACGATCGCGACGAAGTACTGCGGCGCGATCATGCGGCAGATCAGGACCAGGCGCTGTGCCTTGACCGAGAACTCCTCGAGGTTGCCGACCGCGAGGCTGTCGGCCGCCTTCCGGATCTGACCGAGGATGAACGAGAACTCCATCGCGATGGTGTTCATGTCGACCCGATCGTTCGTCCGCGTGTAGGTCTCGACGGGGATCCCATCGAGGCCCATGACGACCGCCGCGATACCACCGTCGACGTTATCGACGACCTTCCTCAGGAGCTCGCTGAACAATGGCGCACCTCGATGAACAAAGTTACTAGAGGCCCGAGCGCGAGCGCCAGTGGCCGCAGCCAATTACATCGTGTCGATGGTCGCGGGGCAACGCAGTGCGGTGCCTTCCATACAGCAGTCGACGACGCCGTCCTGCCCCGGATTGCAGTCGTAGCCGGTGCGCACATCGCTGTCCATCGGCAGCGGGCACTGGCCGACGACGTTGACCGTCTGGTTGGTGCCGATCGTGAGCGGATACGAGAACGGCTGGCTCGAGACCTCGCCATCACCCATCTGTCCGGTGACCGAGAACGTGGCGACGGTCTCGACCTGAAACGGTTGCGGCTTGGTGACGGCGATGTCGCCGAGCGCGCGCGTCAACGCCGCCGGGATCAGCGTGAAGCCCGCATCGACGAGCCCGCCGTTCGGGAGCAATGGCGCGGTGAACAGCTGGCGATATTTCGTCAGCCCCTGCGCCTCGAGGTTTGCGATCTCCGAGTCGGAGAGCGTGCTCGGTGCGGGGAACGTGACGTCGACGTTGGCGCCCGACGTGATCACCGTGCGCTGGTCGATCTGATCCTCGAACGCGGTGATCCGGCTCTTGATCTGCGCGATGAACAGGTACCCGGTGCCGAGCGCGAGATCGAGTGAGCCGTGCGAGATGCTCGGTTCCGCTTCCGCCGCCGCGAACATGCAGCCTTCGGTGGCCTGCACGTTCTTGAGCACGAAGATGCCCTCGTCACCGCTATCGGCGACACAGGCGCCGGCGGAAACGGCGAGGGCGATAGAGATGAGTCGTTGCATGGCTTCCTCCACTGAAATCGTATCAAGCCGCCGGAACAGGACGCAAAATTCTTGGTAGGTCGGTGACGCGGATCTCGATCGGATCACACGCGCCCACCTCGCGGATGGCGATGAAGCGCAGGTTGGCACCGATCCGCTTCTTGTCCACCTGGACGCGGGTGAGGACGTCGTCGGTGAGCCAGCGGTCGAGGTCGGTCGGGAGCCCGGTCGCGGCGAGTGCGGCGGCGAGCGCGGGCTCGACGGAGGGGGTGCCACCCACCGCGGCCGACACCCGGGCGGCAGCGAGCAGCCCGAGTGCCACGGCCTCGCCGTGCAGCATCCCGGAGGCGCTCTCGATCGCGTGCCCGATGGTGTGGCCGAGGTTCAGCAGCGCGCGGTGGCCCGAGCGCTCGTGCTCGTCACGCCCCACGATCGCCGCCTTGAACGCGATCGCGCGCTCGATCACCGGGCGGAGG
>JBBJLY010000496.1:0-2798 GCA_037720695.1 Kofleriaceae bacterium
GTGCAGCGTAGTGGGCGGCCTCGACCTCGATCGGTGTGAGGTCGTCGACCGATTCGTGGGTCCGCTGGTGGTTGAACCAGTGGACCCAGTTCAGGGTTTCGAACTCGACGTGTTCGACGTCGCGCCAGGGGCCTTCGGGTCGGATCAGCTCGGTCTTGTAGGCGCCGATCTGGGACTCGGCTAGCGCATTGTCGTAGGCGTCGCCGACCGAGCCCACCGATGCGTCCACGCCGGCCTCGATCAGTCTTTGAGTGAAGGCGAACGAGGTGTACTGACTGCCGGCGTCGGTGTGGTGCACCAGCCCGGACAGGTCAGTCACGCCGGCCCGGCGGCGTGACCAGATCGCATGCTCGAGGGTGTCGAGGACGAGTTCGGTGGTCATCTGAGTTGCTGCTCGCCAGCCGACGATCATCCGGGAGAAGACGTCGACGATGAAGGCGACATAGACCGTCCCGGACCAGGTCGCGACGTAGGTGAAATCGGCAACCCACAGCTGGTTCGGGGCAGTGGCGGTGAAGTCCCGGTCCACCAGGTCGACGGCCCGGGCATCATGTGGATCCGCGATGGCGGTGCGCACACGTGTGCCCCGCAGTGCGCCCTGCCAGCCGTGTGCTGTCATCAGCCGCTCGATCGTGCACCGAGCCACGTCGTGACCGGCCCGGCGCAAGTGCAGCCACATCTTGCGGGCACCGAACCGGGCAATGAACCGCTGCTGCCGCGCGGTGCGGATCAACTCGACGATCTCGGCATCGCGCAGCGCCCGCTTCGACGGTGGCCGGTTACGGGCCTCGTAGTAGGTGGACGGGGCGATCTGGATCCCATGCTCGGCCAGCACGCGACAGATCGGCTCGACCCCGAACTGTTGACGGTGTTCGTCGATGAACGCGGTCAGTACCTGGACGGGCGGTCGAGCTCCGCCGCGAAGAAAGCCGAGGCCGACTTCAAGATCTCATTCGCCCGCCGTAGCTCGGCCACTTCCTTCTTCAGCTCCCGAATCTCAGCGATCTCCGCGCTGGTCTTGCCCGGACGCTGACCGCCATCAACCTCGGCCTGACGAACCCACTTACGCAACGTCTCGGCCGATCCGATGCCAAGCTTGCCCGCGACCATACGCATCGCCTCGAACTCGCTCGCATACAGTCCCTGCTCCATCGACTCCGCTACCGACCGAACCGCACGCTCACGAAGCTCACGCGGGTACCTGCTAGGACGTGCCATGACCTCATCCTCTTCCAACTAATGAAGTCTCCGGACATCCCGGGGCGGTTCACATCCATCTCCCGCACGTTCGCCCATCGAAACGCCCGCAGCCAGGACCCGATCGTCGACGGCTCCCGCGTCTGATCAAACAACACCGGCATAGCAGCCGCGCGCAGCAGCGCCACATCATCGATCGAGTCCCCACCAGCAAGCATCGACCCGAGCACCGTGCACGCTTTCACCCCGGAATTCGCCGCCTCGACCGGAAGATGCAACCGCCGATCGATCAACGACGCAAGCCCGATCCGCTGCACCAACAACGCCGCCGGCAACAACCCCGCACCAGGCACGACATGCCGCTCATCAAACGAAGCAGAAACCCGAGAAAGATCGTGAGACGATCGCACCTGTCAAATGCCCTTCTGACCCGCGGAAATCCTGTCTTCGCAAACAGCATTCTCCCAGGTCACAGAGCATTTGATCTTTCCGGCGCACCGCCAAAACCCTTACCAAACCGTGGATTCAGGCTAAGCACTGGCTGAGAAGGAGTTGAGCACCGCGACCTCTGGGAACGTCGCCGGCGCGCCGTAGCCGTGCTCAACGAGCCACCGGATCTCCATCAAACTTCGCAACGACCAGTACGCGCGAATCACGTCGATCTCGATGTCGCCGCCATAGCCCGCGACGACATCGTCGAGGTGCTCCTCGTGTGCGAGCGTCAAAGTGGCGAGGTCATACATCGCATCGCCTTGGCCGCCCTCGGACCAGTCCACGACGCCGCTCAGCTCGTCACCGTCGACGAACACATGAACGATCTGCAGGTCGCCGTGGATGAACACCGGTGTCCATGGCCGCAGCGCCGCCTCCGCGACCTGACGATTGCGCCTGACAACGTCGGCGGACACGACATCATTGGCGAGGAGCCATTCACACTCCGAGTCGAGCTTCGGCGGAAACTCGACCGTGCCCCGACTGTTGCGAGCGGGCTGCTGCTGACATTGGCTGCTGGGCCACGGCGGCAGCGGAGCGTCGTGCAGCGTGCGGACGGCGGCACCCGCCGCAACCCACGCCGCCGAAGACGCACGCGAAGGCTCTTCAAGCCGGCCGAGCGGCGCTCCAGGAACTGCCGCGAGGGCGAGTACGGGCGGCTTGCGCCAAAGGACCTCGGGGGTGGGGATCGGTGCCCTCGCCATGACCTCGACCTCTCGGTCGATGCGCGCTTGATCCGTATCGATCTTCAGGAACACGTCGCCGACGCGCAGCGTCACGCGCTCCGAATGCGCGACGACGACTTCGATCTCCTGCACGTCGTCCATCATTGCCCTAGGCCACCGACGGCGCAGAGAATATTGAGCACCGCCGGCTGCCGAGTATTGCTCGCACGAGCGAGGAAGTTGCGCGAACCGGCGATGTCTGCGGTCGTGTGCGTTATGGGCGCTGGAGAAGAGCGCCGCACCGTCGATCTGTATGCACCGAGCGCTCCCGAATTGTTGTTATGGCCTGCGTGGATGTTGCGCGTTATGCCGGCTGATAGCAAGTCGGAGGTCCCCATTTCGCACACCATCTCCACCGGCGACAGTTAGCGAAGCGCGTTCAGC
>JBBJLY010000497.1:0-2793 GCA_037720695.1 Kofleriaceae bacterium
CGCAGGATCGAGAACGCCCGCAGGCGCCGTTTCTTGCGCTTGCTGGCCTTCGGAAGCTTCGGGGGCTCGAGCTCGCGCTCGCGCTCGACTGGCGGCACGGTATGATCAGTCTATGGGGCTTCCGCGCTGGCTGCACGCATTCGCGCTCGTCGCGACTGCGTCGGGCCTCGCCGGTGCCCAGCAGCCCGGGCCCGGTAGAGGTAGCGGGAACGGTAGCGGCAGCGCGTCGGCGCCGGTCAAGCCCGCCGGTGCCTCGCCCGTCGAGTCGACCGATGTCCCGCCGTGGCGGGCGAGCCCGCCGCGGTTCGCGGTCGCGCCGTTCGAAAATCACTCGAACGCGCGCGCCTACGACTGGCTGGTCGCCGGGGCACCATTCGAGATCGCGCAGAAGACCGAGGACGTGCTCGGCCTCGAGCCGACGGGCGGCCCGCTGCACGTCACCGCGCAGCACATCGAACCAGAGCCCGAGCCGGTCGCGACATTCGGCGCGGCGCGCGACGCACCGTGGGTGATCACCGGGTGGGCGGATCGCCCGAGCTGGCAGCTGCGCGTCGCGCTCACGCTGTGGAAGCTCTCGGGCCCGGCGACCGCGCGCACCGCGGAGGTCGCGGCGGAGTCCCAGCGGATCGGCGAGGTCAAGGCATACCACCAGCTGCTCGGCGAGGCGCTCGGCGAGATCTGGAACAAGGGTGGGGTCACGGTCGATCTCGCGCGCTCGGCGCGGCTGCAGCGCCCGCTCGCGACCGACGTCTACGCGGTGAACTTGATGTCGCGCGGGCTCGGCTACCTGACGGGCGCGCTCGGCGCCGTCAACCTCAAGGCTGCGCAGCACGATCTCGAGCGCGCGGTGTTCATCGATCCGAAGTGCTTCGAGGCGCAGCGCCTGGACGGCGAGCTCTACACGCTGCTCGCGACGCTCGATCCGAAGGCGGGCGGGGACCCCGCTACGCGGGGCGCGCCGCCGGCAAGTTCGCCTACGCGAACGATCTCGCACCCGACGACATCGCTTCGCTGCGCGCGGCTGCAGCGGCGGCGACGCGCAGTGGCAAGCACGAGGTCGCGCGCGACCTGCTGCGCAAGCTCGTGACGCGCAAGCCATGGACCTCGACGCGCGGTACCAGTATGGCGCCGCGCTCTGGAACACGGGCGACGCCGCGGCGGCCGAGCGCCAGCTCGTGCAGGTCACGGCGAAGACGCCGGACAACTTGCAAGCGCGGCGCGTGCTCGTGTTGATCCACGCGTCGCGCGGCGACACGTCGAAGCTGGTCAGCGAGCTCGAGGCGATCGCGAATCGCGCGCCGTTCGATCTCGACGTCAAGCTCGACCTGGCGACCGCGTACAGCGCGCTGAACCGGTGGGACAGGGCGAGCGCGCAGCTCGAGCACGTGTCAGTCTCGCGCCCCGGCGACTTCGCGCTGGTCGTCCGGATCGGCGACACCAAGCGCCGTGGCGGCGACGTCAACGCAGCCCTCGCGTGGTACGCGCGCGCCCAGCGCCTGATCCCGGACTCGAGCTATCCCGGGTTCTCGGCGGCGCAGACGCTGTTCGAAGCCCGGCGCTTCCCCGAGGCGATCCGCGCGTACACCAACCTCCAGCGCTATCGCGACGATCTCGCGATGGCGGAGCACGCCCTTGGCACGATCGCGCTGCTCCAGAGCCGACCCGATGATGCGGCCTGGTACTTCCGGCGCTCGGTGCGTGGCATGCCGCGTGTCGTCGAGGGCTGGCGTTCGCTGGTCGCCGCGGAGCTGTCGCGGCGCGATCCCGAGCAGGCCCAGAAGGTGGTCGAGCGCGCGCTCGTGTTCTGGCCGCAAGATCCCGAGCTGCATTACCTCGCCGGCGTCATCCAGTCCGCGCGCGGCGATCGCGGCGGTGCCCGCGCGCGGATGAAGCGGACGCTCGAGCTGGCGCCAGGACACGTCGCGGCGCGCACCGCCCTCGGCGCGCTCGACGCGCAGGGCATGGTCGCGCTCGCGTTCGTCCCGACCCTCGTGCGGCCGTGGGGGGATGCCCAGGCGATCGAACGCACGATCGCGCAGTACGAAGTCACCCACGACGCGCTCGCCCAGACGCGCACTGCGTACCAGGCCCAGTTCCTCAAGTTACTCGCGACGCTCGGCAAGGGGCCGTACACGCCGGGCAAGGTCGCGGCGGCGAAAACCTGTCCGCTCGCGCGGGTCGCCCCGCTGTGGGCGAGCGGCACCCAGCAGCTGCGCCGCTACGAGCGGCTCGGCGGTGAGCTCGAGGCGACCTATCGATTCCTCGCGCGCCACGACGAGATCGGCGCGACCGCTGCGCTGCTGCCGACCGGTCGCGCGCGGGTCGCCTCCGCGAAGAGGTCGTTTCGCGTCGCGCTCGCGGACGTCGGTGAGCTGCGCGCCGAATGGCTGCGCGGCCTCGCACCGGAGCTGCGCGCGGTCGGGTGCACGGAGAAGCTGCTCACCGCCGCCGTCGCCGACCCCGAGCGCTACCGGGTGATCGTCGAGGATCGACCGACCGTGATCCCGCAGACCCAGCCGCCGCGCCCGAAGCCGCGCGCAACGTTCTACATCGACAACACGAACTGCCCGGACGCGGTCGACGTCTGGATCGACGGCGAGCCGCTCGGCCAGGTCGCACCCGGCCGGCGCAGCGCGCTGGTCGCGGACGGCGGCGAGCGGACGCTGTGCCTGATCGTCCCCGGTGCGGCGCAGTGCGGCGACCGCGGCACCTCGCGCCAGGTCTACCTGCATGATGGCTGGGCGGCGACGATGCAGTGTCCGAAGTGATCCGCCGCGGGTCACCCTGAACGAT
>JBBJLY010000498.1:0-2777 GCA_037720695.1 Kofleriaceae bacterium
GCACCCGGCTTCGACGCCAACCCGCCATAGAACGACAGCCGCAACCATCCGAGTGGCACGAACACGTGCCTCGTCAGCGTGCTCGCGACAACCGGCGCGATCATGATCGCGAACACGGTGACTGCGAGCGGCCACAGCCCGACGCGCCAGAACAGCATCAGCAGCGTGAAGCCGAACACGAGCATCGCGCCGGCGAGCACGCCCGCACACGCGGACCACAACAGATAATGCCACGTGCGATCGCGGCGCCGCGCGGAGATCGCGGCCTGGTGAAGCCGCATGAAGAGGAGGTATGGGATGCCGTACATCTAGGCGGCCCTGTCGTGCGGCGTTCCGATGGCGGTGCTCAGAGGATCGGTTAAGCCGCCGAGCCGCCAAGAAGATCGGGCGTCTTGTGTTGATCTCTGGTGCGTGCGTGCTCATGGCGGCTCCACCGAGCGGCGTTGCGACGACCGTGCTCAAGAGGATCGGTCGCCAAGCCGCCGAGCCGCCGGAAGATCGGGCGTCTTGTTTTAATCTCTGCTTGGCGGCTCCGTGGCTTGGCGACCAAGATCTCTGGCACCGCGTGCTCACGCCGGGTCCATCACACGAGAGTCCGTGTTGATCTCTGCTTGGCGGCTCCGTGGCTTGGCGACCAGATCTCTGGCACCCGCGTGGTCATGGTTTCCAGCCGACTTTCGCGCGGAATCCGGCATGCGCATCGGCCGTGACCGGCGCTGCCGGTGGCACGCGCGTCGGGGCACGTGGCGGGCCCACAGCTCGGCGACCAGCCTGCGATACGGATCGCGCAGCGCGGCGACCGCGGCGCGCACGGCCTCCGAGGTGCGTGGCTGCGGGCCGACCGGCGTGTCGTAGTGCTGCGCCGCCGCGAACTCGAGCTCGAGCATGCAGAGCAGCTTCTGCGCCTCGCGTTCGACCTCGATCCGGCTGGCGTCGGGATCGAGACCCAGCACGAAGAACGGGTTCTCGGCGATCGTCATTTTGCCCTCATCGCACCCTCATCGCACCCCGGAGTCGAAGCCCTTCTTGCGGGCCTCGCTGCTCTCGGGGAGCAGCTGCCACAGTGCCTTGACGACCCGGCGCAGCTCGTCCGTGTCGGCGCGCTCGCGCGCGGCCTTGCCCTCGTCGACCAGGCGCTGGGCGCGCGGCAGATCGCGCATCGTCCCGATCTCCGACGCGGCATCGTCGAAGTAGTACTGCCAGGCCTCGGGGGTGCGGTTGAACGCGGCGGTCGACAGCCGCGAGGCGAGCCGCATCTGGCGCTCGAGCTCCGACGCATCGCGATCGCGGCGCGCCTTCTCCATCGCGGTCAGCACTTCTTGCAACAGCGCGCGTTCGGCATCGGTGCCGTGCGTGCCGACGGTCGCGGATGCGGTGATCGCGGCGTGGCGCGCGGCGTCGTCGAGCTCGGGCCACTTGCGTGCGAGATCCGCCTCCGCCATCGTCGCGTCGACGTCGAGCAACGCGCGACGCGCGCGCTGCGCCGCATCGGCGTCGCCACCGTGCGAGGCATCGATGTCGCGCTCGGCCTCGGACAGCCGGGCCTCGAGGCGATCCAGCTTCTCGATCACCTGGCCCATCCCGCGGCGGAACGCGTCGGTCCGCAGATCCATCAGCTGGCGACGGAGGTCGCGCAGCGAGGCCTCGAGTGCTTCGGGCGCGGCATCGGGTACGAGCAGGTGCGCGACGTGCTCGAACACCTGGTTGATCACCGGCACGAGCGCGCGCGCCTGCAGCCGGCCGCCGCGATCGAGCTCGATCGTGACCTCGACGGCGGAGCCGGTCGGCACCGTGTCCGCGATCGTATCGCCGCCGATGTCGAGCGTGCCGACGAGCCGGCACAGATCCGCCTGCGATAGCTCGCCCTGGACGATCGGGATCCGCAGCACGCTCTCGGAGCTGCCCTTGGCCACGGTCTCGATCGTGTGGTGCGTGTACGTGCGGCGAGCGGGCAGGGGCGCGCCGCGCTCGAGGTAGACCTGGACGTGACCGTTCGCCAGCGCGACGCCGAGCGTGCGCGACAGCGGCGGGTCGCCGATCGTGAGGCCCTGGACGATCGTCAGCGCAGGTGGGCTGACCGGGACGCGCTCGCCGGACTCCTTGCGGGCCTCGATGTCGAACGTGCACGCGCGGCGCGGCAGCAGATTCACCGTCGTGATCCACGTGCCGTCGGGCGACACCGAGGCATCGCCGCTGGTCCACGCCCCGTCGGTTCTGACGAGCTTCACCTTCGCGGGTGGATCCGCGCCGATGAACCGGCCGACCACGTGCGGCGTGAGATCCGCCGAGACCGCGGGATATTGCAGCCAGACCTGGCGGCCGGCGCTCGGGCCGACCGTCGACTGCGCGCGGCCGTCGAGCGCGGCGGTCGCGGCATACAGCGCGGCACCCTGCGCGACGAGCGTCATCGGATCGTGGCCTTCTGCGATCGGTGCTTCGAGGCGCGACGCGACACGCGCGCGCACCATCGGCATCACGGTCGGGCCGCCGACGAGCACGATCTTGCTGAGCCGGCCGGCGCCGAGGCCATGCGCCGTGAGCAAGCGGATGCAAACATCGACGGCGCGCTCGACGAGCGGAGCGCACAGCCGTTCGACCGTCGCGCGATCGAGCTCGAGATCGACCTCGACTTCTTCACCATCGATCGACAGCGGCTGCGCGAGCGCGACCTGCGCCTTGTCGTTGCGCGACAGCTCGATCTTTGCATCCTCGGCGGCGAGTCGCAGCGCGCGCAGCGCGGAGGTGTGCGCGGGGTTGCTGCGCTGCGGAACGACCGA
>JBBJLY010000499.1:0-2707 GCA_037720695.1 Kofleriaceae bacterium
TGCGGCGCGAGCGCTCGACGGTGGGTGAGGTCTACCAGCGTGCGTCGAAGCTGCTCGCGAAGGCCGGATTCCCGCGCGCCGCGGCGGTCACCCCACGCGAGCTGGCGATCCGACTCACGGAGCGTGGCGAGCTGGTCGCCGCCGAGGTCAGCGAGCTGACCGATCTGTACTACGCCGCCGAATGGGGTGGCCGTCGCGATCCCGTGGCCGAGGCCCGGGCCACCGCGCTCGTCGATCTGATCCGCACGCGGCTCATCGACCGCAAGCGCGGTCGACGAGCCGCCTGACGCCGTGACATGCCCCACGGCACGCTCGTGCCAGTTTGGCAGGCTGGTCCCGATTCTTGATGCGCCATCCCCCGCGTGATATCGACGGGGTCGACGCGGGGCAACCGACTCGCGCGCTGGCTATCGACTTGCACAGGCCCATCCCGATGCTCCGTCTTGTCTCCGCGTGCGTCGCCCTCTGTTTCGGAGCCAGCGCCGCGATCGCGGAAACCGGCATGCTGCCCAACGGCGCCTCGATCACGTGGGATCGGCTGCAGATCGTCGAGGATGAGGACACCGGCTTCGAGCTGCCGTCGAGCCCCGATGCGCTGCGCTACCAGCTGAACCTGCCGCACTGCCAGTGCGCGAAGGCCGGCGCCGGGTTCCAGACCGAGATCCTGTACGAGGTCAAGATGTCGGTCACCACCGGGACCACCAGCCCGGGCGAGATCTGGGTCGGCACGGAGTGCGACAACGACGAGGTCCGCGACATAAAGTGTCGCCAGCTTGTCGACCGGACGATCGAAGACATCGACACGCTCGCGGTGCAGGCGCGCGATATCTCGCTGCCACTGTTCGACGTCATCAACGCGGTCGAACCCGCTGCAGCTTGCCAGGAGCGCACGGGCTTCGCGTACGCGTGGATCCTGGTCGATAGCGACGGCGACAACACGTACGACTACACGACGAACCAATCCGTCGGCGCCGGTCCATTCACCGAGATCACCGGGATCGACACCCAGCCGCCGCCGCTGCCCGAGAACTTCGGAGCGGCCAGCGGCGAGAACTCGATCAACGTGTCGTGGGACATCCCCGAGGGCCGCGCGACCGATCTGTTCGCGTACCAGGCGTTCTGCATCGACGACGCGGGTGGGCCCGTCACCACCACGCCACCCGCCCCGCTCTACCAGACCACCCAGACCGTGTGCGGCATCGCGCAGGAGTTCCCGCTGACCTTGACGAGCTTGCCGGCGGACGCCGACGAGACCGAGGTCGCGGCGATCCCGGTCCCGTTTCGCTCGCTGGATCCGAGCTATCTGTGTGGGACCCAGACATCGGGCACGGCGACGTCCATGTCGATCGGCGGCCTCGACAACAATCGCCAGTACACGATCGCGGTCGCGGCGATCGACTACTACGGCAACGTGGTCGGGACGTATTTCTCGCGCACGGTCAGCCCGAAGTCCGTGACCGACCTGTGGGAAGACATCCACGACGGCGGCGGGTCCAAGATCGAGGGCGGCTTCTGCTCGACCGGTGACGGTGCCGGCTTCGCGACCATGCTGGTGGTGCTCGCGCTCGCGCTGGTGCGTCGCCGCGTGGTCGTCGGTGCCGTGCTGGCGGCCGGCCTCGTCACGACGACGGTCGCGCGCGCGGATGACTTCGAGCCCTACTGGGAAGATCCGACCTCGAGCGCGGTGCTCGCCGCCGACGAGGATCGCGTGACCTGGAACGCCGGGATCCGGCTCGGCCCGTACATCCCCGACATCGACGCGAAGCTGCAGACCAATGGCTCCGGTCAGGGCCCGTACCACGCGATGTTCGGCGACTACTTCGACGGTGACGATCGCGTCTCCAAGCACGTCTGGCAGGTCCTGCCGATGCTCGACGTCGATCGGATCCTGTGGCGCGGGTTTGGCCAGGTTGGCGTCGGCGGCAGCCTCGGCTACATGCAGAAGTCCGCGCTCGCCTATACCGAGAGCTCGGATCCATCGATGGGCGTCGCGCGCGAGCGGGCCCCAGGCAGCACGATCAAGTTCCGCTTGCTCCCGGTCGCCGCGACCGTGACCTATCGCTTGACCTACCTCGACGAGGCCTGGGGGATCCCGCTGGTGCCCTATCTGCGAGGCGGACTGTCCTACTACGTCTGGTGGATGAAGGCGCCCAGCGGCAACACCTCGCGGATCTGCGACGACGGCAGCGGTGGCGCCGGCTGCGCCGGCAACAAGGCGTACGGCGGCACGCTCGGCTATCAGGGCTCGGTCGGGCTCGCGATCCGCGCCGAGCGGATCGATCGCGATGCTGCACGTTCGATGCAGCACAGCGGGATCCTGCACGCGGGCTTCTACGGCGAGCTGTCGGTCGCGAAGGTCGACGGCTTCGGCTCGGAGACCCGGCTCTCGGTCGGCGATGCGACCTGGTTTGCCGGCGTGAACTTCGAGTTCTGATCACAAGCTTCGTCAGCTTTTCGTGCTACTTGCCGGGCATGAAGCGTCTCCCTGGCGTTGCCCTGATCATCCTTGGTTCGTGCGTGGCTCCGCAGCCCGCGACCCTGCCCGCACCGGTCGCGACCACGCCCGAGGTCGTCGTGGCCCCGGTCCCCGCCGGCGGCCCGGCGGTCACGGCGAAGCTGACCAAGGTGCGTGGGGTCGAGGGCATCACCGAGGCGTGTCGGATCGGGCACGCCGGCCTCGACGAACCCCTTGCGCCGCAGCACGCAC
>JBBJLY010000247.1:0-12084 GCA_037720695.1 Kofleriaceae bacterium
GCACAGCATGGCGTCACGTTCGTCGGACCACCGCCGCACGTGACCTCGCTGCTCGGCAGCAAGACCCGGGCGAAGGCCGCGATGCGCGCCGCGGGGCTGGAGGTCATCCCCGGCACCGAAGGTGTGCTGACCGGTGTCGACGACGCGAGGCGGGTCGCGGAGCAGGTGGGTTATCCGGTGCTGTTCAAGGCCGAGAATGGCGGCGGCGGTCGCGGCATGCGAATCGCGCGCGCGGCCGGCGAGGTCGAGGCCGCGTACAGCGAGGCCCAGGCCGAGGCGCGTGCCGCGTTTGGTGGCGACCGCGTGTTCCTCGAGCGGCTCGTCGAGGGCGGGCGCCACGTCGAGATCCAGCTGTTCGCCGACCGCTACGGTCGCGCCGTGCACCTCGGCGAGCGCGACTGCACGGTCCAGCGCAATCACCAGAAGCTGATCGAGGAGAGTCCATCTCCCTCGATCTCGCAGGCGCTGCGCGAGGCGACGTGCGAGCTCGCGGCGCGCGCGGTCGAGCGGATCGGCTACGTCGGCGCGGGCACGATGGAGCTGCTGCTCGACGGCGACGTGCTGCGGTTCATGGAGATCAACTGCCGGCTGCAGGTCGAGCACACGGTCAGCGAGCAGCGCACCGGCAAGGATCTCGTGGTGGCGCAGCTCCAGGTCGCGGCGGGTCGGCCGATGCCGTGGACGCAGGACCAGATCTCGTTCGAGGGTCACGTGATCGAGTGCCGGATCAACGCGGAGGATCCCGCGGCGGGCTTCGCGCCGGGCCCGGGCACGATCACGACCTGGCGGCCACCGTCGGGGGAAGGCGTGCGGGTCGACACCCACGTCGAGGAGGGCTACGTCGTCCCTCCGTTCTACGACTCGCTGCTCGCGAAGGTGATCGTGCGCGGCGTCGATCGCCCCGACGCGATCGCACGGATGACGCAGGCGCTGTCGGCGTTCACGGTCGCCGGCGTCCCGACGACGATCCCGATGCACCTGGCGATCCTCGCGAGTCCCGCATTCCGGGAGGGCACGTACGACACGCGCGCGATCCCGGGCTGGCCGCCGTGACGATCACGCGCACGACGAGCCTGGATCCCGACTTCATCGCGCTCACGCTGCGGCTCGACGGCGAGCTGCGCGAGCTCTACGGAGAACAGCAGGCCGCGTACGCCAGCGAGCCGCCAGGCGAGCAAGTGCCCTGGGGGTACGACGCGTACAACAAGTTCGTCACCGAGACCGCCGTGGTCGCGTATCGCGATGGCGCACCGGTCGGCTGCGGCTGCTTCAAGGAGCTCGCGGGCGCCGCCCGAAGCGTCGAGATCAAGCGGGTCTACGTCGGGCCGGAGGCGCGTGGCACGGGCACAGGTCGCGCCGTGGTTGCCGCACTCGAGGCGTGGGCGCGCGAGCTCGGCTTCCCCGAGATCGTGCTCGAGACCGGTCCGCTGCAGACGGCGGCGATCGCGCTCTACGAGTCGGCGGGCTACCAGCGGATCGCGAACTACGGACCGTATGCGCAGCTGGCGCTCAGCCTGTGCATGCGCAAGCCGCTCACTCCGGCGGACGCGTCCCGTTGAACTCCTGAAACGTGAGGCAGCCTTCGAGCGCCGCGCAGTCGGGGTTCGCGTTGGTGGCCGCGCGGTACTCGATCCGGCCCGTCAGCGTGTCATCGTCGACCGCGGCGTCGATCACCGAGTTGAACGTGAACGAGCAGTTCCCGCGCTGCTGCCCGCGCGTTCCGAACAGCTCGAGATACAGCGAGTCGCCATCGACATCGCCGGAGTAGATCCGTGACCCGAGCGCGAGGTCGAGCACGAAGCCGGACGCGCCGTTGACCGTCGCGGTCACACGGCTGCCGTCCTGGACGACGACGACCGGGATCCCCATCGTTTGCTCGCCGACCGTCCAGTTCTCGAGCACGCATCCGTTATCGCGGTTCGTGACGGCGACCATGTAGTCGCCCTCGACGTTGGCATCGCTACCACCACCGCATGCGGCGAGGACGAGGATCGAACCTGCGAGGCGCTGCATCGCGTGAGGATACCGTGTTACTCGATCTCGATGCGTGCCTGGTGTCTCATCGCGGTGGTGTTCGCGTGTGGGCAGCCGACGCCGAGTGCGCCCGTGGGCAGCGCCGCGAAGCGGCTGGAGCGGCACATCCCGGCATCGATCGTGACGGTGCGGCAGTACGGGCTCTCGGACCCGACGATCGCGATGATCGGTGGCATGGGCGCCGATCAGGTCCCGTGCTTCATGACGCTCGCGAGGCGCGTCGTCGGGTCGTTCGCGCTCGAGGACGCCTCGCGCGAGCTGACCGTGATCGTCCTCGAAGGCAACCTGCCGCGCGCCGAGCTGGAGGCATGCATCCCGGGCGCGCTGAAGAGTGCGTGGGACATCACGGTCGAACGCGATGGCGAGCATGCGGTGTTCGACGTCGGAGAGCTCGGCAAGCTCTACGTCACCTGGCGCGATGGCTTCGTGTTCGCCAGCTCGAAGGCCGGCATCGACGCGGTGCTCTCGGGCGCGCGATCCAGGGAGCCGTGGGCGGAGCGGCTCGCGAAGCTGCCGCCGGGCAAGATGGTCGCCGCGAGCACCGACCCGATCCTCGGCACGCTCCTCCGGGTCCCGTCGCCTGGCTACGATCTGGTGATGGACGACCTCGGGGCCGAGCGCGGCAAGCTGTCCGTGCGCTTCGGCTCGAACGACGATGCCACGCGCGCGGCCAGGCAGATCACCAGCAACACGATCGCGTGGCCATCGCCACCGCCGCCCCGCCTCGGCGAGGAGCTCGCGAAGCTGCCGGTCGTCGTCCGCGACGCCACGCTCGAGATCGAGTTCGACATCCCGAAGGTCGCGAAGGTCGTCGGCGAGGAGCTCTACACGTACGGCAAGCAACTCGTCCAGCCCGGACTGCGCGCGCAACCCGCGCAGCCCTGACATGGTGTAGCGTTCCCCGCGCATGGCGCTGGTTCCGCTGGTTCCGATCGGAGATCCACTGGCGAAGCTCTCGGACGAGCGCACCGTCGCCGAACAGCGCGAGGCGCTCGCCGTGCTCGAGCACAAGCTGCGCACGCGGCGCGGTGAGGTCCACGCCGGCTGGGGCCAGACCTACGTCGACCGCGTCCACAAGAAGGGCAAGCTGACCGCGCGCGAGCGGCTCGCCATGCTCGCCGATCCGGGCACCCGGACGTTCGAGACCGGCACGTTCGTCAACTACGGCGAGGTGTTCCCCGGCGATCAGAAGTCGCCCGGCGCCGGCGTCGTCACCGCGTTCGCACGGGTCGAGGGCCGCTGGTGCATGGTGATCGCGAACGACAACACGGTCGCCTCGGGCGCCTGGTGGCCGCGGACCCCCGAGAAGATCCAGCGCGCTCAGACCATGGCGCTGCGGTTGCGCTTACCGACGGTCTATCTCGTCGACTGCTCGGGCCTGTTCCTCCCCGAGCAAGCACGCAGCTTCCCGGGCGCGCGCGGCGCGGGACACATCTTCAAGATGAACAGCCTGCTGTCGGCGAACGGCGTGCCGCAGCTCGCGGGCGTGTTCGGCGACTGCATCGCGGGCGGTGGCTACATGCCGATCATCTCCGATCGCGTGTACATGACCGAGCAGGCGTACATGGTGATCGCGGGCGCCGCGCTGATCAAAGGTGCGAAGAGCCAGAAGATCACCTCGCTCGACATCGGCGGTCCCGAGGTCCATGTCCACCAGTCGGGCTGCGCCGATGTCCGCGTGCCCGACGACACCACCCTGATCGCCTGCCTCCGCCGCGACGTCGCGCGCCTACCGTCGAGTGGCGCCGACTTCTATCGCGGCGGGCTCGGCCCGATCGAGCCGCGGTTCTCCGACGCCGAGCTCGCCGGCCTGCTGCCGGTCGATCACCGCGAGGCGTACGACGCGAACCAGGTGCTCGCGCGGATCGTCGATCAATCGCTGTTCTGGGAGGTCATGCCCGAGGTTGGCGAGGAGATGATCTGCGGCATCGGTCGCGTCGGCGGCCTCTACGCGGGCTTCGTGATCAATCGCCAGGGCCTGGTCGGCGATCCCGAACATCCCGGCCGCCAGCGCCCGGGCGGCATCCTGTATCGCGGCGGCATCGCGAAGATGAGCGCGTTCTCGCGCGCGTGCAACGACGACGGCATCCCGCTGATCTGGCTGCAGGACATCTCGGGCTTTGACATCGGGCGCGAGGCCGAGGCCCAGGGTCTGCTCGCATACGGCTCGTCGCTGATCTACACCAACTCCACCAACACCACGCCGATGTTCACGGTGCTGCTCCGCAAGGCCTCCGGTGCCGGCTACTACGCGATGAGCGGCCTGCCCTACGACCCGGTCATGCAGCTCTCGACCTCGCTGTCGCGACTCTCCGTGATGGAGGGCCGCACGCTCGCGATCGCCGCGTTCAACACCAAGCTCGACGACGACTTCCAGATCCTCGCGACCGATCCCACCGAGCGCGCGAAGATCGAGGCCGGCATGCGCGAGACCGAGAGCCGGATCGAGGGCGACATGGATCCGTTCGTCGCCGCGCGCCAGCTCGACACCGACGAGATCGTCGAGCTCGGCGAGCTGCGCGCCTACCTCGCCGCGCTGGTCGAGATGACCTACCAGAACACCGGCTATCGCCGGGTCAAGAACCCGCGCATCTGGTCGATGCACGACCTCCACGAGCTGGTCGGAGGCCTGCGGTGACGCTGACCGCCCGCACGCTGCAGGCAACGTTGCGCATCGCGGGCGAGCAGGTCGAGCTCACCGCCCCCTCTCCCGGCCGGTTCCGCATCGCGGTGCGGGTCGGCGATGTCATCCATGGCGACTCGCTGCTCGGCTCGCTCGAGGTGCTCGGCCACGCGGTCGCGCTCCACGCGCCACCGCAGGCGCAGGGTGTCGTCGTCTCCGTGCGCGATCCGTCGCTCGCACGCCCTCCCGTCGATCACGGCGCGGTGCTCGTCACGCTCGATCCGCGCGTCACTGCCGGCGCCGCTCCGATCGCCGCGGTCGCGACGCCCCATGCGGTCGACGGCCTGGTGTTCCGCGCGCCGACCAGCGGTCGCTACTATGGTCGCTCCTCCCCCGACAAGCCGCCGTTCGTCGCCGCGGGTGACGAGCTCGCCCAGGGCACCACGATCTGCTTGCTCGAAGTGATGAAGACGTTCCATCGCGTGACCTACGGAGGTCCCGGCGTCCCCGAGCGCGCGAAGATCCGCGAGCTCCTCGTCGCCGATGGTGCCGACGTCAACGCAGGCGATCCGCTGCTGCTGCTCGACGGCTGACGGCCCGCGCTAGCACTCCAGCGGCGCGAACCCCGAGAACAGCTGCGATGCCTCCGGCACCGCCCCCACGGGCACGTAGTCACAGACCTCCGCGTACTCGCCCCACATCGCCAGCACGGCCGGGTTCGTATGCGCCGCGTCGATCGCGGCTTGCGAGACCCACTCGAACACCTCGATCACCGTGCCATCCATGGCTTCCATCACGATCGACGCGCGCTCGGTGGCGAGTCCCTCGGCGCGCAGCCGCGCCACGTGGTCACGCATCAACCCGCGCAACGCATCCTGCTTTCCCGGCTTCGGCCTGTAGCCCACAATGACGATTCGTCCCATCCAACGAGCATAGGTCGATCCGCAGCTCACCGCTCGGTCGCGAGCAAGCAGCGCAGCAGCTCGGCGACGCCCCACGCCTGCGCGATGCAACCACCCGGCGTGTACGGCGGCTCGGCATCGAACACCTCGCCGACATAGCCGATGCAGTAGCCACCGAGGTGCGTGACCAGCCCGTCGAGCGCGCGGCGGGCGCCGGCGAGATCGTCGGGTCGACAGCGCAGGCGGGCATCGATGTAAGGCCCGATCAGCCAGCTCCACACGGTGCCCTGGTGGTAGGCCGCATCGCGCGTCAGCAAGTCGCCATGATATGTCGGCTTGTAGTCGGGGTGATCCGGCGCGAGCGAGCGCAGGCCGAGCGGCGTGACCAGATCACGCTCGACGGCGGCGAGGACGCTGGGCCAGCGCGCGGGCTCGAGGACGGGGAACGCGAGCGACATCGCGAACAGCTGGTTCGGGCGGCACGCGGGATCGTCGCCATGCTCGCCGTCGACGACATCGAACAGGTGGCCGGTGGCGGGATTCCAGAACCGGCGATCGAAGGCGGCCCGCGTGCGATCGGCGGCTTCGCGCACGCTGCCCGCGGCCGATGCTTCGCCCGCGGCGTCGAGCCAGCGCTCCATCAGGCGGAGCGCGTTGTACCAGAGCGCGTTGATCTCGACGGCCTTGCCCCGGCGCGGGGTGACGACCCAGTCGCCGGCCTTGGCATCCATCCAGGTCAGCTGGTAGCCGGGAGCACCCTGGCGGAGCAGGCCGTCGTCCGGGTCGACGCCGATGCCGAACCGGGTGCCGCGCAGGTGGTGGTCGATAATCGAGCGCAGCGTCGGCATCAGCTGCTCGAGGGTGCGCTTGTCGCCGGTGGTCGTGACGTAGCGATCGACCGCGTGGAAGAACCACAGCGTCGCGTCGGCGGTGTGGTAGAGGCCCTCGTTGGCGCCTTCGGGGAACATGTTGGGCACGAGGCCGTCGCGCACGTGGTGCGCGAACATGCGGAGGATCGAGCCGGCCTCGGCATGGCGGCCGGTCGCGAGCGTGAGGCCGTCGAGGGAGATCATCGTGTCGCGACCCCAGTCGGTGAACCAGTGGTAGCCGGCGATCACGGTCCAGGCTTCGTCGCCGGCGACGCGCGCGCGCACGTGATCTTCGTGCCGGCCGGCGGGCCGGATCACGTACTGGTCCGCGGCGAGCACGAGCTCGGCGGCGGGCCCGGAGCGGGCGCGTGCGGGTGCGGCATCGAGCAGGCGCTGACGGCGCTCGTGCTCGGCGGCGACGATCTCGGCGGAGGTCATCGCGATGACGGTCTCCCACGACTCGGTCGACGCGATCAGCGAGACGTCGTGGCCGGACTTGAGCTCTGCGCGGAACCGGCCGGGGCTGTAGAGCTTGCCGCGCGAGTCATAACCGCGGTGCTCTTCCGTCGTGTACGCGAGCTCGGGGACCGCCATCGGCTCGACCACGAAGGAGGTCCGCGAGCCCTCGAGATGGAGACGCAGCGAGGGCAGCGGCGGTGGCGCGGTCAGCTCGAGGCGCGCACCGTGCGCGTGGAGCGAGTAGGCGTCGGGCACCTTGCTCGACACCAGATCGTCATGCCCGCGAAACTGGACGGCGGGGCGCAGCTCGAGGCGGACCGGATCGCCGGAGACCAGGCGATACACGAGCGTGGTCGTGTTGTGGCCGTAGGCCATCACGAGCCGGCGCTCGATCGTGACGCCACGACCGTGATAGCGCCACACCGGCAGGCCGCGCTCGAGCTCGAAGTCGACGAGCGGGACCCTCTCCGAGGTCGCGAATGTCGGGACGACCGAGCCGAGATCCGCGCGCGTGCCGTCGGCGAATCGTAGATGCTCGCCGAGCGAGCTCAGCATCATCACGCGACCCGCGGGGTTCGGCAGCGCGGCGATCAGGTAGCCGTGATAGCGCCGCATCGGCAGGCCACCGAGCGTGCCGGAGGCATAGCCACCGAGGCCATTCGCCACCAGCCACTCGCGTCGCAGTAGCTCGTCGCTGTCGAGCAGGGAGACGTGACGGTGCGGGGTCACCGGTTCACCGGCTCGGGAACGACCAGGACGGCGGCGCGGCCGGGGATCGCGAGCCGCTTGTCATCGAACACCGGGGGCGTGCCGTGACCGCCGTAGTGCGGCGACTCGCTGGACCATGCGAGCTTCCACCGGGTGCCCGGTGGCGGTGCGACGAGCGGCTCGGGCACGGCCCCGCGCTGGAACGTGGCGCCGAGGTTGACGAGCAGCAGGCGATCGTCCATCGCATCCTCCTGGACGAAGCGCAGCCCGAACGCGCGGTCCGACAGCGTGGCCCCGGTGACCTCGCCGGTGAACGCAGGATTGGCGGCACGCAGGACGAGCAGATCGCGATGCAGTCGGAGCCACGGGTTGGCGAGCGTGCGCGTGGTGGGATCGAGGACGCACGCGAGAAACGTCTGCTCGTCGCATGGATCGGTGAGCTGCTGCTGGGCCTCCGCGGTCGCGAGCCGCGGGAACTGCGCGACGAACTTTGCGCGACCCCCGCGCACGGCATCGTGCAGGGACTGCTCGTGATCGACGAAGAACTGCCACGGCCGGCGCGAGCCGGTCTCCTGCCCCTGGAACAGCATCGGGATCTCGGGCCCGAGCAGCAACACCGCGGTCAGTGCGCGCACGAGCCCCGGATCGGCGGCGGTGGCCAGGCGCTCGCCGAACCCCAGGTTCGCGACCTGGTCGTGATTCTCTAGGAAATGCACGAACCGGCGGGGCGCGTAGTCGCGCGTCGGCGTCCCGCGCGGCTGGGACTGCCACGGGTACAGCTGGCCCTGGTAGAGGAAGCCGTGTTGCACCGCAGAGATCAACTCCTGCGGCGTCCCGCCGTAGTCGCTCAGGTAGCCTTCATTGACGCCGGTGAGGGCGACGCGCGCGGTGTGGTGGAAGTCATCATTGCACAGCGCGTCGAGGCCGAGCTCGAGCAACCCGACGTCCTGCGGCTCGTTCTCGGCAACGAGGAAGATCCGGCGACCGGGTGCGGCCTCGCGGGCGCGACGCACGATCGCGGCGATCACGTGCTCGCGTGAGGTGTCGTGCAGATCCTGGGTCGCATCGAGTCGCAGGCCGTCGAGATGAAACTCGTCGATCCAGTAGCCGGCATTCGCGATGAAGAACTGGCGGACGCCGTGGCTGTGCGGGCCATCGAAGTTGATCGAGTCGCCCCAGTCGGTGCCCTTGTCGCTCTTGTAATGCGGCGACCACGCGAACATCGAGTTACCCGCTGGACCGAAGTGGTTGTAGACGACGTCGAGGATCACCCCGAGGCCGAGCGCGTGGGCGCGATCGACAAACGCGCGCAGGTCGTCGGGTCGCCCGTAGGCGCGCGTCGGGGCGTACAGGTTGACGCCGTCGTAGCCCCAGTTGTGACGTCCCGCGAACTCGCCGAGTGGCATCAGCTCGATCGTCGTCACGCCGAGGTCGGCGAGGAAGGGCAGCTGGCTGGTCGCCGCGGACCACGTGCCTTCCGGGGTGAACGTGCCGACGTGCATCTCGTAGAGCACGTGACGGTGCGGCAGAAATCCGCGCCACCCGGCGTCGGTCCACGTGAACGTCGACGGATCGATCAGCTCCGAGGGGCCATGTGGACCCTCGGGCTGGAACCGCGACGCAGGATCGGCGTGGAGCGCGGCCTCGTCGCCGAGCCGGAACCGATAGCGCGCGCCGGCCGCGATGCCTTCCGCGAAACCGGCGTGATAGCCGCCCGGCTCGCGCTCGAGCGCCAGCTCGCGGGCCTCCGGCCCTTCAAGCACGAGCGTCACGCGGTCATGGGTTGGGGCCCACACCCGCACGTGCATCCCGCGTTCGCTCGCATGCGAGACCGGCACGAGCTCGGCACCGATCGGGACTCTGCGCGCCACGCGCCGCAGGTGTGCAGTGGATGTGCCACGAAACCCCGCGAAATCGCGCAGCGTTCCTGCGGAAAACGCGCGCACACGCACGTCGTGCGACGTAGCACGGTCGACGACCCGCGAGCGTCGGTGTAGCGTCCGGGGAATGACACGCCTCGCGCTAGTTCTCTTCGTTGCAGCCTGTGGCGGCTCCAAGCCGGTTGCAACTTCACCGTTGCCGCCCGACAAGCCGCCGGCCGTCGTCGAAGACAAGAAGCCGGTCGTGCCGACGCCGCCACCCGCACCGGTGGGACCACTCGAAGCCACGATCCCGGCCACCAGCACGACGGTCAAGCTGGTGTCTGCCGGCAAGGGCAAGAAGGAGGCGCTGAAGCTGACCGCGAAGCCCGGCACCAAGCAGGACGTCGAGATCGCGCTCGATTTCACGCTCAAGCAATCGGCCGGCGCGCAGTCGGCCGAGGAGGTCGTACCGACCATGGTGCTCGGCGGTTCGGCCGAGACCAAGACGGCCGAAGGCGGCAACTTCGCGCACGCGTTCGTGGTCAGCAAGACGGATGCGCGCGAGACCGCAGGTGCGAAGGTGCCGATGGACAAGTTCCGCGCGGCGGTCGCCAGCCTGCAGGGGCTCGAGATCGCGGGCTCGGTCGGCGCCAACGGTTCGACCGGCGCGGTCACCATGAAGATCGAGAAGCAGTCGGAAGCGACCGCCCAGGCGTTCGAGCTCGTCCGCCTCACGCTGCCGGCGTGGCCGGCGTTCCCGGTCGAGGCGGTCGGCGCGGGCGCGAAGTGGAAGGCCACCACCACGACGCGGATCGCGAATCGCCTCGAGGTCGACCAGGTGACCGACTACGAGCTGGTCTCGCACAAGAACGGCACGTGGACGATCAAGGGCAAGACCAAGATCACGGGCAAGGATCAGGAGATGGGGACCGGCGCCGAGAAGGCGAAGGTGTCGAAGATCGCCGGCGCCGGCACCACCGAGATCACGCTCGCCGATGGCGCGCTGTATCCGTCGCACAAGTCCTCGGTGCAGACGACGTTCACCGCGAGCGACCCGACCGGAGCGCAGACGGTCGACTTCGCGATCACGGTCGGCTCCGCGATCACGGCGAAGTGAAGTCGGCGCGCAGTCGGGCGATCCGATCGCGCATCGCCTGACGCGCCTCGTCCGGTCCGAGGATCGTGGCGTGCCGGCCAAAGCCGAGCACCCAGCTAGACACCCACTCGAAGCCGTCGCAATCGACCAGCAGCTCGGCCGAGCCGTCGTCTCGCATCGTGACCTCGCCGACCGGCCAGTTGACGCCGATCCGCGTCACCGCGAGCGTGTCGAGCTCGACTCGCACGGTCACCGAGTCGGCGCCGGGCACGTACAGCCGCTCGCGCCGGTACTCCTCGAGATTGAAGTCCGTCGGTTGTTCGAACTTGTCGCCGAGGACCCGGAGCGCCGCGATTCGATCGATGCGGAACGTGCGGACGTCGCCGCGCTTGTGGCAGTGACCGACGACGTACCATTCGCCCGCGTGGTGGACGATGCCGTACGGGTCGATCGGGCGCTTCTCGGCCTGTGCTCGCGAGATCGCCGCGTACTCGATCTCGACCTGGTCGCGTGCGCGTGCCGCGGTGACCAGCGCGCGCAGGTGCTTTGCCACGATCGCGTCTGCCGAGTTGGAGATTGACGCGACGACCGTGCTGGTGGCCAGACTCTCTGCCTCCCGCGCATCGCGGCCGAGCGCGGTCAGCAGCTTGACCTCCGCCGACTGCATCGCATCGTCGAATGGCGCGATGCCGCTCTCGCGGAGTGCGCGGATGCCGAGCAGCAGCGAGCAGCCTTCGGCCGGGGTCAGCCGAAGCGGCCGGGTCAACCGGTGTGCGAGGTCGACGAACACGCGGCCCTCGTCCACCGAGACCAGGAGGTACTCGCCGGGATCGCCGTCGGGAGGACCGACCTGCGACAGCAACTCGAGATCGGCCAGCAGCTCCTCGCGATCGGTGCCGAGCTGTTTGGCGAGCGTGTCCACCAGCACGCCCTCGGGGTGCTTGGCCACGTAGGGCACGATGTACAGCAGACGCCGCAGCTTCTGGCCGACGTCACGCATCGGAGCGTCCCCCGGTGAGCTCCAGCGGCGGGGGATAGTGCGCCTCGACCGCGTCGATCTCCTCGAGGATGCGCGCGCGCAGCCGATCGCCTTGCACCACCTTGATCGCGCCCTTCGCGGCGAGGATCCGGGTGGCGGCGAACTCGAAGTTGCCGCAATCGAACCGCACCAGCAGGCGGTCGCCATCCTGGCGCTTGACCGACGCGGTACCGAAGTCTTCGTTTCCGATCTCTGCAGCCTCCGGTGACAGCGCGAGCTGGACCTCCTCAGGAGGATCCGTCGTGAACGTCCACGCGGAGCGCTGGGCATACGCCTTGACGTCGAAGTCCACCGGGCGCTCGAAGTCGGGCGACTTCGGCTTCGCGGCCTGCTTGGCCTCGTGAATGCGATCGACGCGAAACGATCGGATGTCGTTGCGCGTGTGGCACCACGCGACGACCAGCCACGCGCCCTCGCGGTAGATCAGCGCGTACGGATCGATCTCGCGCTGCGACACCAGCCCGGTCGCCGCGGTCTGATACTTCATGCTGA
>JBBJLY010000062.1:0-33845 GCA_037720695.1 Kofleriaceae bacterium
GCGCAGCTCGGCGCCGGCGAGCTCGCGACCGAGAAACGGGATCGCGATGGTGCCCAGCCGGGAGACCAGGCGAGCGATCTGCGACGCAGTCGCGTCCGTCGCCGGGCGGGCGAACCAGTCCGCGAGCCTTCGGAGGTCAGCGAACGAGCCCTCGGTGACCACAGTGGCCATACCATAGATGTATGGTCACTCGGGAGTCAATCAATCTCGCAGAGTTAGTCCACTCACTCCCGGGAGTGATCGGCCGCTGACCGATCCCGCGACGATGACAGGCGATGGCAATCACGTGCGCGATTCGCGCACGAGCGAGACGGCATAGGCGCGATCGTGTTTCTTTGATAACTCCTTCGACGCCCTCAGGGTTTTCGCTTGCGCTAACGGGTGTGGTTCGCAATTCTCGCAGAGGTATGGCGAAGAATGGCGAGTCCACGGCGGTGAACGATCTGATCAATCTGATGGCGTCGGCGAAGCCGCTGCCACCGGACCCCGATGACGATCTGATGTTCAAGGCGCCGTTGAAGCGCGTGAGCACGCCTCGGATGAGCGCCACCGTCCCCGCGATGCGCGGCGCCGGCGAAGTCCCGCCGCTCCCGCCCAACCGCACGCCGTCCGGGACCCAGCAGGGACCGACGATCGGTGCGACCGGCTCGTCGGTTCGCGTGATGTCCGCACCGGCTCGCGCGACCACGATTCCTCCGATCTCGTCCCGCGGATCGCATACCCAGCTCCCGGCCGATGCTTCGGGCAGCGGTCCGGTCGCGACCGCGTTCGAGTCTGCAAAGCAGCGGACGACCGCGGATGTCACGTGGGTTGGCAGCCCGCCACGCCGCCCGAGCAAGTCGTCCGCCAGCAAGCTCGTGCTGCCGCTGATCGGCGCATCGATCGTGGCCGGCGTGCTGATCGGTGGCTACATCGCGATGAATTCTGACCCGGCCACCACGCGGACGAGCTCGGTGGTCAGCGAGCCCGTGCCGCAACTGTCGGCAAACGGCCCAGCGGAAGCAGCGCCCGCTGCCGTGGTACCTGCCGCAGCTGCCGAGCCTGCCCCGACCGCGCCGGTGGCCGCGCCGGAGGCCCCGCCGGTCGCGGCGCGTGCCGCCCTGGTCGACGTGCGCATCGATTCCAGGCCCGCCGGTGCGACCGTGATGATCGTCGACCGCGGCAAGACGTCGTTCCTCGGCACCACGCCGATCAGCACGGCCGTCGATCCGTCGCGCCAGTACGACCTCGTGTTCACCTACGCGAGCAAGCCGACGCAGCTCGAGCACCTCGATCCGGCCGCGACCCAGCACCTCGAGGTCACGCTCGGCAAGCCGGGCGCGAAGTCGATCGCGGTCCAGCGCCCCGAGCCGGTCGTGGTCGAGCAGCCGGCGCCGGTCGCACAGGCGATCGTGAAGGTGTCGAAGCCGGCGCCGATGCCCGCGTCGATCGAGGCCGCGCTCGAGCCGCCGAACAAGGCGCGCAAGTCGCGCCGCAGCGCGAAGGCGACCAGCTTCGATGACGTGATCGAGAAGATCGAGAAGGCCGACGCCGCACCCGAGGCCACCAAGCCTGCGCCGACCGACAAGCCGGTCGCCGCGGGCAAGGAAGGCGTCCTCATGGTGTCCAGCAAGCCGCCGTGCGAGATCTTGATCGACGGCAAGCCAACCGGCCTCAGCACACCTCAGCGCGAGCTACCGCTTGCCACGGGCAAGCACAAGGTCACGCTGGTCAACGCCGACGCGGGGATCAAGAAGACACTGTCGATCGTGATCTCGGCGGACGAGCCGACCAAGGTCATCCAGGACTTCACGAAGTAGTCAGCGGACGCAGTCGTTCGCGGCTGCCGGCTCGCAGACCGCGTCTGTGCACGTCGCCCCGCCGGGGCACGGGGTTGAACCGTCGCACGCCTGCGAGCACACCTGCTCGCTGTCGAACGGCTGGCACAGGCCGGACGTGCACTCGTGCTCCTGCGAGCAAGGATCGTAGAGCGCGCCGGTACAGCGGTCGCTGGTGTCCTCGGGGGTCGACCCGGTGCACGCACCCAGCACGAGGAGCAACGCGGCGATTCGCATGCGCGCGATCATATACCATCGCAGTCATGGGTAAGTTCTGCGTCTTCATGCTGCTGGTCACGGCCTGCGAGGCCGGTGACACCGTGGTGATTCCAGATGCCGACCCGGCCGCGCAGCTGTGCACGCGCGCGGTCTACGACAACTGCAACGACGACGCGGACTGCGTCTCGAACGACTGTCACCAGTACGACGACGTGCAGATCCGCGTGTGCACCCAGGCATGCAGCGACGCGAGCCCGTGCCCGAACGATGCCTCGGGCGCCGCGGCCAAGTGCAACAACAAGGGTATCTGCAAGCCGACGGTCGCGAACGCCTGTCGCCCGGAGTGATTGCAGAACGTGCGCCGTCGGGCGTACGTTGCTTGTTCAAGGAGGGCACGTGGCTCACATCGAGGTCTTCAAGAGCTGGGCGGAGACGATCCGGCAGGACATCGAGGCGTACAAGGCGCTGCTCGAATCCAAGCAAGCGGATGCCGCCAGTCGCAAGCTCGCGGGCGCGGCGCTGTCGTACATGGTCAGTCGGATGGATCTGATCCCGGACTGGAACGAGGGCATCGGCCTCATCGACGACGTCATGGTGCTTCGCGTCTGCGCGCAGCTCACGCAGGGGCACCAGCGCGGCCAGCTGCCGACCGCGGCGGAGGTCAGCCTCGATCGGATGTCGAACGAGGCCGACAAGATCACGCAGTTCCTCGGCGCGCCCCTGTACGACAAGCTGAAGCAGTACTGCGCGAAGCTCGTCGATCAGAAGGTGCGCGGCGCGACGCCGCAGCAGCTGATCGACGATGATCCGGCGCGCACCTCGCTCTACAGCCAGCTCGACGACGAGGTCAAGAAGAGCGTGCCAATCGTGGTCAACGATCCGACCGACGCCGAGCTCCGGCTCAAGGCGTACCTGACGCACAAGCTGCAGTGATTCGCCCGTGAGCCGGAAGCACCTGCTCCTGCTCGCGGCCGCCGTCACCGACCGCACGTTCGAGCGCACGATCCTCGACGCGCGTCCGGTCTGGGTCGGCAAGTGTATCCACTGCAACAGCAAGCTCGTGCTCGCCGACGATGGGCGGCCGCTCGGCGAGGCGTCGCTCGAGCACGTGTGGCCGCAGGCGCGCGGCGGCAGCAACGACGTCGCGAACCTCGCCGTCGCGTGCGCGCTGCAACCGCGAGAAGTCCCCGCACGACGTCGCGGCGGGCGAGGGGCTCGATCAGATGGTCGCGATGCTGCGCGCACGGCGGGCGGAGCGCTGGCGCGACCCAGAGGAAGTCGGAATGGCGGCGCGACTCGTACGGGTGATGCCGCGTGATGGTGATGCGGACAACGACGACTGAGCGATCCCGCACGTTGCCAGTGCCGGTCGCGTTCGGCATACACGAGACAGTGTCGATCGAGACGCCCGACGAGCTGCTTGCCGAGCTGTGGCGCGACTACGTCGCCTCGACGCCGCAGGCCGATCGGATCCACGACCTGCTGGTCGCGCGCGGCGAGATCTTGCGCAACGATCACGTCGCGCTTCGCACGTATGGATGTCCGGACATCGGCATCGAGGCACTCGCACGGACGTTCGAGCGGCTCGGTTGGCAGGCGCGCGATAGCTACCAGTTCACCGATAAGCACCTGCGCGCGCGCTACTGGCAACATCCGGACCCCACGCTGCCCAAGGTGTTCATCAGCGAGCTCGTGCTCGCCGAGATGTCGCCGGCGGCGGGCTCGGTGATCGCCGGCCTCGTCGATCAGCTGCCGCCCGCGTTTGGCGAGCGCGGCGATCTGCCGTGGGCGGGCCGGCCGTGGACGGTCTCGCATGCCGAGTACCGGACGCTACTTGCCGAGAGCGAGTACGCCGCGTGGCTCGCCGCGTTTGGCTTCCGGGTCAATCACTTCACGGTCGACGTCGGGAGCCTGTCGACGTTCCCGGATCTCGAGGCACTGGGCGCGTTCGTGGCGGAGCATGGCTTCACGCTGAACAACAGCGGCGGCACGATCAAGGGCACGCCCGCGGACCGGCTCGAGCAGTCGTCGACGCGCGCCGACTCGATCCCCGTCGCGTTCTGCGATGCCACGGTGCGGATCCCGTCCTGCTACTACGAGTTCGCGCGGCGGTATCCGCTGCACTCGGGCGAGCTATTTCACGGCTTCGTTCCGAGCTGGGCCGACAAGATCTTCGAGTCGACTGACGTCGGTCACGCCGTCAGCGCCGCGAAGTAGTCGTTGAGCTCCAGCAGCACGTCGACGTCGACTCCGACGAACTGGACCCCCATTCCATCGCCCGCGGCCCAGCGCACGACGGACGACAGCAGGAACACCTGGTCGTTGTTCGGCAGCTGGAGCTCGACCGCGAGCGAGGACCCGATCGGCTGGGCGAGCGGCGTGATGATGAACGCGCCTCCGACCCCGATGTCCCGGGTCTCCGCGGTCAGCCACGCGGTATGCGCGGCTGCGCGAAAGCGAACCGGCATCACGCGACCGGGGCGTGATTTACCCCGGAAGTGACGGCGACGCTCGTGCAGTCGGGGGCCTTCCATCCTCGCCAGATCATGATGATACCTGAGGCAGAAACCGCGTGGCGGAAAGCCTTTACCCGAAGGGGGTAGGTGAGTACCTTCCGCCGCGGTCGTGAAGGTTCATCTGATCGGGATCGGGGGCACCGGGATGGGTGCCGTGGCCGGGCTCCTGGCCCAGGCTGGTCACGACGTGCGTGGATCGGACTCCGCGGTCTACCCGCCGATGAGCGAGCAGCTCGCGGCGCTCGGGGTGCCCGTGATGATGCCCTACGCAGCCGACAACCTGGGCTGGGGTCCGGAGCTCGTGGTGGTCGGCAACGTCCACGGCAAGGACCACGTCGAGGTCCGCGCCGCGCAGGAGCGAGCCATCCCGCTGACCTCGTTCCCGGCGATCCTCGGGGAGCAGCTGATCGACGGCAAGCACTCGATCGTCGTCACCGGCACCCACGGCAAGACCACCACGACCTCCATGGTCGCGCACGTGCTCGCGGAGGCCGGACGTGATCCGTCGCTGTTCGTCGGCGGCGTGCCGGTCGGGCTCGGCCAGGGGTACAAGCTCGGCGCCGGCCCGGACTTCGTGATCGAAGGCGACGAGTACGACACCGCGTTCTTCGACAAGGGGCCCAAGTACCTTCACTACAAGCCGCGCACGGTGATCCTGACGTCGATCGAGCTCGATCACGTCGACATCTTCTCGTCGATCGACGCGGTGCGGGACGTGTTCAAGAAGTTGATCGCGATCATCCCGAGTGACGGCCTGCTGGTCGCGTGCGCGGAGTCGCCCCACGTGCTCGCGCTGGCCAAGCTCGCGAGCTGCCCGGTCGAGCGCTACGTCGTCCATAACGGGGAATCAACGCCCGACGGCGGGGACGGCATACCCGAGGACGTCACCTGGTGGGCCGCGAACCTCGAGGTCGGCAAGAGCGGCCGCGTCGCGTTCGACGTCTATCACAAGGGTGAGCGGTTCGAGCGCTTCGAGAGCCTGATGGTCGGCCACCACAACGTCGCCAACTGCGTCGCGGCGATCATCGTGTGCCACGCCCGCGGACTGTCGGCGCGCGAGATCCAGCGCGGCATCGCGAGCTTCGCCGGCGTGCGGCGCCGCCAGGAGCTGCGCGGGATCGCGGGCGGCGTCGTCGTGCTCGACGACTACGCACACCATCCCACCGCGGTTCGCGAGACGCTGAAGGGCCTGCGCAAGCGGTTCCCGAAGCGCCGGATGATCGCGGTCTACGAGCCGCGCTCGGCGACCAGCCGCAGGAAGACGTTCCAGCACGAGTTCGCCGATGCGTTCGCGCACGCGGACGAGGTGATCGTCGGCAAGCTGTTCGATCCCGGCAAGATCCCACCCGAGGATCGCTTCGACCCCGAGCGGCTCGCCCTCGATCTGCACCGCGGCGGGACCAAGGCGTCGTACCTGCCGGAGGTCGACGTGATCGCGAAGCAGCTCGCCGAGAGTGCGGCACCCGGCGACGTCGTGTGCGTGCTGTCGTCCGGCAGCTTCGAGGGGCTGCACGACAAGCTGCTCGACGCGATCGGGGATGCGATGCGGCCGGCGAAGCGCGCCGACATGGCTGCCGTCCGCGAGTGCCTGGTCACCGCCGGGTTGGCCCACGAGCTCGCGCGCGATGATCTGTTCCCCAGCTTTTACGTCCTGCGCAACGAGCGCGGCGTCGCGGGGACGGTCGCGCTCGAGGTCGTCGGCGACGACGCGATCCTGCGCTCGCTCGCTGTCGATCCGGAGTTCCGCGGCGCCGGCTACGGCTGGATGCTCGCCGACATGGCGGTCAGTCAGGCGCGCTGGCGTGGCGTCCGTCGGATCTATCTGGTGACTGACTCGGCCAGCGACTTCTTCGCCGCGAAGTTCGGGTTCCGCGTCGTCGACCGCTCGACGATCGCGAAGCAGGTGGCGAGCCACGAGGGATTCGGACGGCCGGCGTCCAGCCAGCTCGTCGCGATGCGCCTGGATCTGTGACCATTGCGCTCGAGACAGCGCGGGTCGCGGTTCGCGCCGCGCAGCAGCTGCTCGCCGGCGTGCGCCCGGTCGCGATCACCGGCAAGACCAACCCGCGCGATCTGGTCACCGAGTGGGACGTCCGCTGCGAGGAGCGGATCCGCGAGGTGCTCGAGGAGCACATGCCCGGCGTCCCGGTGCTCGGCGAGGAAGGCGGGGCGGGCGCGGGCACGGTCACCGGCGCGCGCTGGCTCGTCGATCCGATCGACGGCACGGTGAACTTCGCGCACGGGCTCCCGATCTGGTCGATCTCGATCGCGTTCGAAGATGCGGGCGTGCTCGAGGCCGGCGTGGTCGCGGCGCCGTTGCTCGGCTGGTGGTTCGAGGCGACGCGCGGCGGCGGAGCGCGGGATGGGACCGGCGCGCCGCTCGCGGTGAGCGGGGTCGCGAAGCTCGAGCAAGCGTTGCTCGGCACCGGGTTCCCATACGATCGTGCGACCAACCCACTCAACAACTTCGCCGAGTGGGAGGCGCTGCAGCGGCGTGCCGGCGCGTGCCGTAGGCTGGGCTGTGCATCCCTCGATCTCTGCCTGGTCGCGCGCGGCTGGCTCGACGGTTACTGGGAGCGGCACCTGAAGCCGTGGGACGTCGGCGCGGGCATCGTGATCGCGCGCGAGGCCGGCGCGACCGTGACCAATATCCGCGGCGGTCCGGTCGACCTGCTGGACGGCCAGGTCGTCGCGACGAACGGTGCGATCCATGGGGAGTTGCTCGCCGAGCTCGCTCGCGCACGTCCGGTCACCACGGACCCGCGCCCGCCTCGCTGAAGAATCTGCCGGTCGCGCCGTCGGGCGGTTGCGCGGCCAGGCGCACGATCACCTCGGCGCCCTGCTCGACCGTGCGGATCCCGCGGTGGTCGTTCAGATCGGTCTGGACGTAGCCCGGGCACGCCGCGTTGACCCTGATCCGCGCGGTGCGCAGCTCGTGCGCGAGGCGCACCGTGAACGCGTTGAGCGCCGTCTTCGATGCCGCGTACCGAACAGGCCTGTCCACGCCGCGATCCGGCTCGCGGAGTCGGCGGCGAGGGCCAGCGAGCCCAGCGACGTCGTGACGTTGACGATGCGCGCGGCGGGCGCGCGCCGGAGCAGCGGCAGGAACGCCTCGTCACCGCGATCGGGCCGAACACGTTGGTCTCGAACAGCGCGCGCATCGCGCCCAGACCCTGCAGCGATGGCGCGTCGCTGGCGCCCCGATCCCGGCATTGTTGACGAGCACGTCGAGCCGGTCGAACCGAGCTGCGACGCTGGCCGCGGCGCTCGCGATCGACCCCGGATCGGTGACGTCGAGCTGCACGAGATGAACGCGCCGCGAGGATCGTTCGCGCAGCCGGGGGGGTGCGTGCTCGCCACGCTCGCGGTCGCGTGCGCCCACGAGGACCTGTCATCCCGAGGTCCGCGAGGCGGCGCGCCGTCTCGAAGCCGAGCCCCTTGTTCGCACCAGTCACGAGAGCGATGTCTGTTTCGTTCATGCGCCCACCATGCGGAGCCTCGCAAGCCGAAGCTTGCATCCTTGGCCGGCCAAGAATGCCCAAGCCGCCCGCTCGCGCGGGAGTATGCTCGGGGTGTGCTGAACGCCGTCGTGCATCAGCGGATCGCGCGAGGCGTCGATGTCGTGCGGGTCCGCCAGACGATGCGCTGCATCGCGGCATGAAGGCTCACTACGGGGTCGCGCTCAACGTCGATGGACGAACCTGTCCCGCATCGGCGGGCAGACGTTCGAGCAGACGCCGGGCGCGTTGCACCTCAAGGAGCCCGGCCAGCTGCACCACGACCTGCGCCGCAGCGTGCCCGGCACGTTTCAGCTCGTCACGTTCGACGCCGCCCTCGTCGAGCACGCCGGGCGGCGCTCGATCACGGCCTCCGCGGCCGGCTGTCGACGGTCCAGCTCGATCCGCACGACGACCGGGTGCTGCCGCTGCGCCGCCTCCATGCCGTGGCGCTCGCGGCCCCGGACCACTTCACGCTGGAAGTGGCGATCACCGAGGCGGTCGCCGCGTTCACGTCGTTCCTCGGCGTCGCGCCGTCCTCGTCGCACACCGCGCGCGTGCGACCCGGCCGTCTACCGCGCGCGGGCCTTCCTCCTCGATCACCTCGCCGACAAGGTCACGCTCGACGACCTCGCTGACCACGCCCGCGCCGACAAGTTTCACCTTTGCCGCGACTTCTCGCGCGAGCTCGGGATGCCGCCGTACACGTTTCTGACCCGCGTCCGGATCGCGCGAGCGTGCATCCTGCTGCGCCGAGGGGCGCTCCGTCGGTGGTCGCATCGCTCGTCGGGTTCTGCGATCAGAGCCAGATGCACCGCCACTTCGTGCGCCTCGTGGGATGCACGCCGGGTGCGTATGCCGCCCCGCGGCCGGACGCTGATCGAGCCACGCAACCCGCGGCCGACCCGGTCGAGGCGGGCGTCGGATGCCCGAGCAAGCGAAGCGACGCGTGGAGAACGCAAATGACGTCAGGGTGGCGAAGGCCAAGGCACTCGTGAAGTTGCTCGAGTCGGATCTACCAATCGGGGCTGAAATGGCTGGCAAGATCGGCGACCTGCTGTCGCAGGGCATGCCTCAGGCGGGCTCGGCGACCGAGGCCCAGTTCTATGTCCGCGCGGGCCGCGCAAAGGACCGGGTCGTCCTGAACGCCCACATCATCGACCTCGACGTGGACGTGATCGACGCGAATGCCGCCACGATTGGTAAGATCGCGCGCGGCGCAGATGTCGACCGTGCCTCACTCGAGACCCGCGACGGCATCGTCCGGTTCAAGCGCGGTGCCGTGTTCGCGTTTCATGCATTCTACAATGATGAGCTGCTACCCGCGGCGCGAGAGCGGATCACGACCGAGCGCCAAGACGAGCTCTGGGCGGTCATCGAACAGGAGACCGTCCCGCTCATGTTGCTCGGGGCAGACGAGATTACGATCTCGCTGCCACGTGCGTTCGAAGAGCTTGGCCTCGTGCCGATGGCTGTCGCTCACCTGCAGACCAGCGCGCGGTGCCGAGTTGCTGTCACGCACACAGGAAAGACGGAGCCAGGGGCACGGGGGCACGAGCGTGCGATGAAGGCGGCGGAGAGCCCGCACAAGCTGCAGGAGGACAACGAAGCCTTGATGCGTGCGCTCGATGACGTCGTGGAGTTCCTGCCGGAAGGCGACCACGACTACGCTTGCAAGCTGAGACACAAGATCGAGCACCTCTACACGAGCACCGATGAACGGGGCCAGCTCGGCATTCGTGATGTCTCGGGCAAGCGGGTACGTAATCTCATGCAGCTTCGTGAGCGCGCGACAAAGCTCATCCAGAAGGCGACTGCAAATGCACGACGATGACAACAAGCGCGACGGCGACGGCGATGATGAGAGTGACGATCCAGCGTTCGATGCGTGGCTCGCTGCGGACTACCCAACCGACAACGAAGACCACGCAGAGTTGGTCGCGGACAGCCTCCCTGAACGCGACGAGGTGGGTGACACGCTGACACGCTACTTCGTCGGCCCGATCACCGAGGAGGCGATTACCCACGCGTACACCGAGTTTCTACAAGCCTTCTACGACGAGAGCTCTCGCCCGTTCTACAAGGACCAGTTCAGAGGCCGGTTCAACGGACGCGGTGACGCGTGGCGGGAGGAGCTCTCACACAACCACGCGTTTGCCAGACCGATCGATCTGGTGGTGCTGATCGCACAGATGGAGTCCAAGACGGACCCGTCTCGCCCGCAACCGCGCAAGTACTGCCCGACGGAGTTCGCCGGCACCTGGGAACAGTTCGAGCCAGCTCCTGCGTCGGATGAACGCGTGCTCTGGCACTTTCTGGCGGATGGAACATTTCGCTCGAACACCAAGGACACGTTTCCCGATCGAGTGGAGTGGTGGGTCGAGCGTCACTACGACAACAGCTGCACGATCGTCTTGGGCGAGGGCGGGGAGTGGTCAGGCTGGAGACTCAAGAGCGGTCAACCACCGACGGACGAGATCGTGGGCTTCTACCTCGGCCAGCACGAGAACACCCGGTTTCGGCTGCTGCGGGTCAACGCTTGAGCCCGAGCCGCGAACCACGCTGGCTGTCACGCCGCTTGGATCGGATCGGCGTGCCGCCCTCGAGCATGAGCGCGCGCAGCGCTAGCGAGGAATCCGCGGGCATAGATCAGTTTGGGCATCCCGGAACAAACTTGTAGTTGGGTGGCAGGGTCGGAACCCAGCTCAGCGAGCTGCTGCGCAAACGAAGCTGTTGCGCGTTGGATCAGCTCAGGCAAACGGACACATCTTCATCTCACGCGTGACCAATGCCGCGGCGGCGCGGCCTCGCTGCAAGAACGTCAGATCCTCGCGACGAACGGTGCTACTCATGAGTGGCTTGTCATGAAGCGCATCGCCGCCGCGATCACGTTCGTGCTCTCCGCCTCGCCCGCCTGGTCGCAGCCGAAGCCGGCGGATCCGTATGCGCCTGCGCCCAAGCCTGTACCGGCTGAGGCCAGGCCGAGAGGGCCGGTGGAGCCGTGGTCGCCCCCACCGGCGCAGCCACCGGGGACGAAACCGGCGAAGCCCGGCAAGCCGGCCGATCCGTATGCGGTAAAGCCCGCGGCGGAGCCAAAGGCGAAGCCCGTCAAGCCAGTCGATCCCTACGCGAGGGTCAGGCCCGGTGCGCCATCCGCAAAGGCCAAACCCGTCGATCCGTACGCCGCGCCGGTCCCGACCGCGCCGATCATCCCCGCGCGGGTCGGGCTCGGTGACATCACAGCGGTGCAGGGCCTGCTCGCGGTGCAGCGGCTCGACGGCTGGCTGCTGTTCGATCGCGATGGTGTGAATCCGATCGCGAAGCGACTGGTCGCGCCCGACGGTAACCCGTCGCGCCCGTGGTTCTATCTGATCCCCGCGCGCGGCGAGCCGATCGCGCTGGTCCACGACGCCGAGAAGCGCAGCTTCGAGCACCTCGCCGGCAAGAAGCTGACGTATCAGGGCTACCGCGAGCTCGACAAGCAGTTGCGCGTCGTGCTGAAGGGGCAGCGGGCGGTCGCGGTCGAGTACTCGCCCAAGGCCGCCGTGCCCACCGTGTCACGTGTCGATGCAGGCACGATGGAGATGATCCGCGCGGCGGGCGTGACGGTGAAGAGCTCCCACACGCTCGTGCAGTACACGAAGGCGATCTGGGGTGATGCCGGCCGCACCGCGCATTACCTCGCGGTCCATCACCTGGTCGAGCTGCGCAAGGAAGCGCTCGCGTTCGTGGCGAAGCAGCTCGGGGCCAGCGCCGCGGTGACCGAGTATGACGTCCAGCAGCGCCTGGTTCGTGGCATGACGATGCGTGGGCTCGCCGGTGCACCACCGGTCGTCGCCGCCGGCATCAACACCGCTGACCCGTACTACGTGCCGAGCGCGACCAAGACGGCGCCGATCCGGCGCGGCGACCTGATCGTGATCTCGCTCGCGGGACGCGCCGACAAGCCCGAGGGCATCTACGCAGCGCACACGTGGTGCGCGGTCGCGGACGCGACGGTCCGCCCCGAGGTGCAGAAGGCGTTCGAGACCGTGGCGCTCGCGCGCGACCAGGCGCTCGCGCTGGTCGGCGATCGCACGCGCAAGGGCCGCCCGCTCACCGGCTCGGAGGTCGATCTGTCGACCCGAAGCTTCATCAAGAAGGCGGGGCTCGCCGACAAGGTGAAGCATCGCACCGGGCATTCGATCGACGCCGACCTCCAGGGCGGCGGCGCGGACCTCGACGACTTCGAGGTCCGTGACACCCGCATCCTGCTCGCCGGCACCGGGTTCACCGTCGGGCCTGGCCTCTACTTCGCGGGACAGTTCGGCGTGCGCAGCGAGGTTTCGGTGTTCCTCGGCGCGAATGGACCCGAGGTCACCACGCCCGCGCAGGACGACATCGAGGTCCTGCTCGCGCGATGACGTATGTTCGGCCGATGCTGAACGACAACATCCTGAACAAGCGGAACGAGTGGACGTTCGCGTACAAGGCGCGTCATCTGTTGCCCTACGCAGAGCGCAAGCTGGCGGTCCATCAGGCGGAGGAGACGTCGCTTCGCAAGAAGCTCGCGACCTCGATCCAGGACCCGGCCTCGTTCAATAATGACTCACTGCTGCAGCAGCTGAAGCGCGACGTCGATCGCCACGCCGTGCTGCGCGAACAATTTCAGGTCTACTGCCACGAGTTCGTGCGACTCCCGGAGCAGGAATACCGACTCGGGCTGTCGGACATCGTGTTCTTCGGCTTCCTCGAGCCAGCACCACCGATCGGCTCGTGATCAGTGCGCTCGTGCTCGCCGGCGGCAAGGCGACCCGCCTCGGCGGCGTCGACAAGCGGGAGCTCGTCGTCGATGGCAAGACGATCTTCGAGCGGCAGCTCGCGGTGCTGGCGCCGCGGGTGACCGAGGTGATCGTGTCGTCGCCGCGGCCGGTCGCGGGCTTTCGCACCGTCGCGGATGCGGTTCCGGATGGTGGGCCGCTCGCCGGGATCGCGGCAGGCCTTGCTGCGACGACCACACCGTGGCTGCTTGTCGTTGCCGGAGACATGCCGTACCTCAGCGGTGCGCTGATCGATCTCGTGGTGTCGCACATCGCCGACACGGTGGACGCGGTCGCGATCCGGATCGGTGGGCTACCGGAGCCGCTGATGTGCGCGCTGCGGACGACGGCGGCGCCGGTCGTCGTGGGGCGACTTGCCACGGGTCAACGCAAGGCGTCGCGGCTGTTTACCGACGGTGAGCTCCGCGTTGCGTGGATCGAGGAGGCAACGCTACGGGCCATCGATCCGGAGCTCGCCACGCTGCGAAACATCAACCGTCCGGAGGACCTGAGGGGGGGACGGCCTTGATGCACGAGCCGATCGGGGTTGGCGCGGCGCGATCGATCCGGTACAAGTGCCGGCTATGCGGATCGGTGACCTCGTTGTGGACACCCCGGTGCTGCTGGCGCCGATGGCTGCCGTCACCGACCTGCCGTTTCGCACCGTCTGCGAAGAGTTCGGCGTCGGCCTCACGATCACCGAGTTCCTGTCCGCGCATGCGCTGTCGGCCGGGGATCCCAAGACGACCGGCAAGCTGACCGCGTCGCTCGACGGCCGCCGGTTCGGCGTCCAGATCTTCGGGCGCGAGGAATCCATGATGGAGGACGCCGCGCGGATGGCGGTCTCGATCGGCGCCTCGCTGGTCGACATCAACATGGCTGCCCGGCCAAGCGCGTGGTCGCGGGCGAGTGCGGCTCGGCGCTGATGCGTGAGCCCGCCATCGCCCAGACGCTGGTTCGCGCGGTCGTGCGCGCGGTGCCGGCCCACGTGCCGGTCACCGTGAAGCACCGCGCGGGCTGGAACCAGGACAACCTCAACGCGCCCGAGTTCGCGTGCGCGCTGGTCGAGGCGGGCGCGAAGATGATCACCGTGCACGGCCGCACGCGGACGCAGGGCTTCTCGGGCAAGAGCTCGCCCGACATCATCCGGCTGGTCCGCGAGGCCGTGCCATCGCACATCCCCGTGGTTGGCAACGGCGATGTGGTCGACGTCGAGGGCTATCTCCGGATGCGCGAGGAGACCGGCTGCGACGCCGTCATGATCGGGCGCGGTGCGCTCGGCAACCCGTGGCTGTTCGCGCGACTGCGCGAGGTCAGCGCGGGTCGTCCCGATCCAGGCGCGCCGGGCCTCGAAGAGCGCCTCGCGGTGTTCCGCCGCCACGTCGATCTGATCGAGCGCCTGAAGAACGGACCGCGCACGTTGCACGAGGTTCGCAAGGCGTGCGCGTGGTACGCGCGCGGCCTGTACGGCTGCAACGCGCTCCGCCTCAAGGTGTGGGAAGCGCCGGATCTCGCGGCGGCACGTGCCCTGGTCGAGGATTACTTCACGCAGCTGATCGAGCGGCAGAGCCGCCTCGGTCTGCCACCCGAGATGCAGCCCGGACGCGGCGAGATCGATGGCGATCTGGCCGAGACCGAGGCTGCTTAAGTGCTGCGGCAGAACCTCAAGGCCCATGACTTCCTGATCGCCGAGAGCGCCGCGATGCGCGCGGTGGTCGCGTCGGTGATCGCGTACGCCGACGGCACCACGCCGGTCCTGATCACGGGCGAGCACGGCACCGGGCGCGAGCTGGTAGCCCGCGTGATCCACCAGCGCGGCCCGCGCGCCGCCGGCAAGTTCGTGGCCGTCCGCCCGTCGTTCGAGGATGTCCCGGGCCGCGAGCCCGGCGATGGCCCGTGCGAGCGCGCGCGTCGTGCCTTGCGCTCGGCCGCCGGCGGCACGCTGCTGGTCAAGGACGTCAGCGATCTGTCCGCCTCGTCGCAACGGACGTTGCGGCGTGCGATCCGCGAGCGCGCCGAGCCGGGCGACGGCGAGCGGTTCGATGTCCACGTCGTCGCCACCGCGGATCTCGATCTCGCGCGTGCGGTCGACGCGTCGATCGTCGCGCGTGATTTCTACCAGCTGCTCGAGCCACGCCAGATCGTCGTCCCGCCACTGCGCGATCGGCTCGACGATCTGCCGGCGCTGGTCGAGCGCTGGATCAAGCACTACGCGGCGGAGATCGGCCGCACCCGGCCCACCGTGTCGAGTCGCGCGATCGTCCGGCTCGCCGAGTATCCGTGGCCCGGTAACGTCGCCGAGCTCAAGTCGATCGCCCGCCGGCTGGTCGTGCGCGTCCCACGTAACCGGATCGAGGCCGGGGACGTCGAGGAGATCCTGCCGGTCGTCGCCACGCGGGTACCGCTCGAGGATCTCGCGTTCGAGGACATGGTGAAGTCCAAGCTGTCCGGGCTGCTGGCGCGGATCGATGGCTACCCGGTGCACGACCTCTACGACAAGGTGCTCGCGCGGGTCGAGCGGCCCTTGTTCGACCTCGTGCTCGCCCACACCGGCGGCAACCAGCTGCGCGCCGCGGAGCTACTCGGCCTCAATCGCAACACGCTGCGCAAGAAGCTCGCCCAGCTGGGAATGCCCAGGCGGCGCGCCGGCCGCGAAGACCGCGCGCTCGACGGCGACCCGTAGGACGTGCCGGCAGTCCCTGCGAGCAACGACCGCGGCGCGCCGCTGTCGGTTCACCTGATCCTGCTCGCGGGCCAGATCTGCTTCGCGTCGCTGCCGGTCGCGGGTCGGCTCGCGCTCGCGCACATCCCGCCCGGGGCCATCCCGCTGGTCCGCACCGTCGGCGGCGCGCTCGTGTTCTCGCTGATCGCATGGCAGCGCGGCAGGCTCCGGCTCGATCGCAAGGATGTTCCGCTGCTGCTGCTGTGCGCGCTGCTCGGGACCGTGCTGAATCAGGAGCTGTTCATTCACGGGCTCGCGCGGTCGACCGCGACGCACGCCGTGGTGCTCGGCTCGACCGCGCCGGTGTTCACCGCGCTCGTCGCGATCGCGCTGCGGCGTGAGCCGGCGCGGCTGTCGCGGCTCGCCGGGATGGCGGTGGCGTTCGCAGGCGTCGCGGCGCTGGTCGGGATCGAACAGCTGTCGCTGTCCTCCGATCACTTCGCCGGCAGCATGCTGATCCTCGCGAACGCCGTGTCGTACGGCAGCTTCCTCGTCGTCGTGCGGCCGCTCGCGAACAAGTACGACCCGATCGCGCTGCTCGCGTTCCTGTTCCTCGCCGCCACGCCGTTGGTGGCGCCGATCGGGATCCACGCGTTCGTCACGGAGGCGGCTCCGCTCACCGGCAACGACTACGCGTTCTTTGCATTCCTGGTCGCGATTCCGACGGTGTGCGCGTACGCGTTGATCCAGACCGCGCTGCAGCGCACCGAATCGAGCCTGGTCGCGGCCTACATCTACCTCCAGCCAGTGTTCGCGGCGGTCGGTGCCGCGATGCTGCTGGACGAGGCGATCACCCTCCGGACTGTCGTCTGCGGCGCCGTCACGCTGTTCGGCGTGTGGCTCGCCGCACGTCGTCGGTGAGCGTGTGTCTCGTCGATCGAGGCTGCGTGGGTGGCGGGCCACGCTCGCTCGCAACCCGGCATTCCGGCACGGGTTGATGCCTGGCATCGCCCTCGCACCATGGTCCCTCGTGCTGATCCTCCTCCCCATCCTCACCGGCGCCATCGGTCTCCACCTCGACACCCACGAGGCCCTCGAGACCGAGCTGGTCGCGCAGGTCCGCGCCGACGTCAAGGCGGGCTGGGGCGTCGTCGACGGCCCGGGCTACGATGCCGGCGTCAGCGTGGTCAAGGACGGCCTCGTCATGCGGCGATCGATCGAGCCCGACGACGCGGGCGAAGGCGGCCAGCTCACGGTCGCGATCACGCCGGCGACCAGCGCGCCGCGGATCTCCGAGTTCCTGACCCAGGCAATGACACGCGGCGGGGTCACGCTCGCGTCGAGCTGTGGCGGCTGGTACCTCGATCCGTACGTGATCGAGGAGCGCGCCCGTGGCGCGGCGGCCGCCGCGCTGGTGTCGACCACCCTCCGGGGCGCCGATGATCTCGAGAGTGCTTCGTACGAGGGCAGCCTGGTGACGGTGGTACTCGAGCGCGATGGCAGCGGCCTCGAGCTGACGGTCGAGATCGACGACGAGAACCGGATCGACCGCGCCACCGTGAAGCGCATGCAGTCCGCGACCGACACGGGCACCTACAAGCGCAAGAACCGGCTCCGCCAGGCGCTCCGCGGCAAGACCATCACCACGATCGACACCTCGGAGTCTGCCGTCGTGCTGGTCGTCGGGAGCAAGCGGTTCGAGCTCGATCCCGATGGGGACGCGTTCGTCCCGCACCCGCGCGATGACGACGACAGCGGCTGCGGCTGCTAACCTTCACTCCACCGTGGGCGCCATCACGCGACTCGAGGCTCGCTGGCTGATGCGCGCGAACGAAGACGACGACGACGTGCGTGCGTGGGTGGCAGCCCGCGACATCGCCGGCCTCGAGTCGCTCTTGCTCGACCACTACCTTGCTCTGGGCCATCTCACCTGCTGCTCGATCCAGGTGGGCTACTTCATCGACGTCGATGGCCGCGCGTGGAGCGACGACGGCACGGTCGACGAGCCCTGGATGACCATGACGTTCCTGAAAGCAGTCGGTGACCTGCTCGCGTCGGACACCGCGGATGCGCGCGCGCACCCCTGGGAGGAGTCCTCGATGCGCCTCGTGCGGCGCGGCGACTTGCTGGTCATGGAAGACGTGCATGGGTCCGGGAGCGTCAGCATGCCGCGCGTGGAGGTGCCATTCCACGAGCTCGTCGAGGGTGTTCGCCGCGAGGGCGAGGTCATCGCAGCGATTGCGAACGGCCTGCGCCTCGAGATCGAGCGCCGCCGCGCAGGAGGAGCCGATGCAGCCGTGCTCGCGCGCCTGGCCGTCGTCGAGGAGAACGTTGCGAGCGCGCAGATGGTCGAGGAGCTCGAGCGCCTGGTCGCTCGACTACGATCGCCGCCGTGAGCGCCTGCTGCGCGTGTGCGCCTTCGCACTGCTCGGGATGGTTGTCGAGCTGCTCGGCGACCCGATGCCGCGCGGCAAGAACTAACCTGGTCACGGTACTCGACGTAGCTGGATGTGTGCGCTAGTTAGCGCGATGACACAAACGTGGATCCTCGTTGCCGACGGCAGTCACGCGCGGCTGTTTCAGGCCCCCGGCAACAACCAGCCGTGGCAACTCGCGAAGAAGCTCGACCGCGAGCACAGCCGCGAAAAGACCGACCGCGCTGAATCTCATGAGGACCGCGGGGAGCACGACTTCGCGCGCCTGGTTGCCGGCGAGCTGGAGACCCGGCGCCAGGGCGGGGGCTTCGAGCGCCTCGTGATCGCCGCACCGCCGAAGTTTCTCGGCCAGCTGCGCGGCGAGCTCGGCGCGCCACTCGCGACCTGCGTCATCCGTAGCCATGACGCCGACTACACGAACATGGGGCCGGACGAGCTGCTGAAGCATATCGACATCTCGTGACCGGTCACGGGAAGTGCGGCTCGGTCTGACACCGCTGGTTTACGGCTCCGGTCACGCCGCGCGCGACCGGGCGCCGACCCGATCCAGCAGCTGGCGGCGCGCGGCGCGGAACGCGTCGGCGATCGCGACGTAGACGTTCTCGTGCGCCGTGTGGCTGATGATCGGTGCGGCGTCGACCACCTCGACCTGGACCGTGACATCGAGTGGGCGGCCGTCGCGGTGATGCTTGTCGGGCTTGCCGAGCACCACATCGCAGCGGGTGATCTGGTCGAGGTCGAGCCGCGCGATCCAGCGCTCGATCGACAGCTCGACCGAGTCGCTATGCGGGAGGCTGTGGAACGTGATCTCGCTGGGGACCTGCATCAAGAGCTCCTTGCGGGCGCCGAGGTCACAGCGCGCCGCGACGACACGATTCGTCGACGGTAAGTGCTGAAAACTTCTCGCACACTCGCACGGTTTGCACGGACCGCGCCGGAGTTATGGCCTAGCGTCCCAGCCGAGGGTCCAGGGCGAGCTGCACGAGATCGACGACGAGGTTTGCCACCGCGATCGCGGCCGCCGTGACGATCACCACGCCGAGGATCACCGGCAGGTCGACCTCCAGGATCGCCTGCAACACCTCGCGGCCGAGCCCCGGCCAGCTGAAGATCGACTCGACGACGACGGCACCGCCGAGCAGCATGCCGAGGTCGAGCCCGAGCAGGGTCACCAGCGGTCCCGCCGCCGGACGCAGCGCGTGGCGCAGCACGACGTCGCGCTCGCGCAGCCCCTTCGCGCGCGCGGTCCGGACGTAGTCCTCGGTGAGCGTCTCGCCGAGCTCGTTGCGCACGACTCGCGCGTAGTACGCGATGCCGATCGCCGCGAGCGTGAGCGCGGGCAGCAGCACGTGGCGCACGCGGTCCCAGCCGCCGTCGCCGTAGCCCGAGAGCGGTAGCAGGTCCCAGCGATAGGCGACCACGTAGATCAGCAGCGGGCCGATGAAGAACGACGGCGCGCTCTGCGCGACGAGGCCGATCGCGGTCGCCACGCGATCCGGCCACCGCCCGCGTCGCACGGCCGAGAGAACGCCGATCGGCACGCCGAACGCGAGCGAGATCAGGAGCGCCGCGAGCGCGAGCTGGACGGTCGGCCACACCCGATCCCCGAGGATCTGGGCGACGGGGCGCTTGGTCCGGTAGCTCTCGCCGAGGTCCCCGCGTCCGAGGTTCGCAAGCCAGCAGCCGTACTGCCTGACCACGCCTTCGTCGAGGCAGTAGTGCGCGCGCGCGCGCTCGATCGAGTCGGGGGTCGCGTGCGGCCCCAGCATCGCGCGCATCGGATCGGCGGGCACGGCGACCACCATCGCGAACGTGGCGGTGACCACAAACCACATCACGACGACCGTCCAGCCGAGCCGGCGCAGGATGAAGCTCATCGCGACACCGGGGCGCCATCGCTGCCGAGATCGAGCCAGGCGGCGGTGAAGTCGCGCAGCCAGATCGGGTGCGGCTGGTAGTCACGGACGTACGGCTGGGCGATCTCGACCGTCATCCGGTGGTAGTCGAAGATCCACGGCGCATCCTCGTACAGCACGCGCTCGATCCGGCGGTACATCGCGGCGCGCCGGTCGCGATCGGGCTCCGCGCGCGCGGCGTCCAGCAGATCATCGACCTCGGCGTTCGCGTACTCGGTGTCGTTGGTCGCGTTGTCCTGGCCCCGCGCGCGCGAGTGAAACTTCGGATCGAGGAAGCTCGTCGGATCGGGGTAGTCGCCGGTCCAGCCCTGGTAGCCGAACGCGACGCCGTCGCGCTTGCCGGTCGCCGTCTGATAGGTCGCGTTGGACACCACCTGGATCGCGATCCGGACGCCGATCCGCGCGAGGTCGCTCTGCAGCGATTGCGCGAGCCTCTGGGCCTCCTCGTCGGAGGTGGTCAGGTAGTCGACCGCGAAGCCGTGCGGGTAGCCCGCCTCCGTGAGCAGCGCACGCGCGCGGGCTGGATCGTACGGGTAGGGCGCGAGCGTGTCGTCGCGCCCGAACGTGCCGGGAGGCAGCATGCCGTGGCCGGTCACCGCACCTCCACCGAGCAGCTTGATCGTGCTGCGCTTGTCCTGCGCATAGTTCATCGCCTGACGCACGCGCCGATCGTCGAACGGCTTCATCCGCACGTTCATCCGCGAGCCGAAGGCGTTGAAGCCGGCACTGCGATGGACGTACGGCGCCCAGCTCGGCTCGTTCGCGAGCCAGGTGTAGTCCGGCGCGGTGAGCGAGAGCCGCTCGACGGTTGCGAGCTCGCCGCGCTCGAACATCAGGAACTGGGTGTCGCGCGCGACGTTCTCGAGCACGACGAGGCGCTCGATCCGCTGGCGCGCGGGATCGTGATAGTGCGGGTTCCGGCGCAGCGTGACGTGCTGGCCCTCGTCCCACGCGACCAGCTCGTACGGCCCGGAAGCGAGCGGCGCGCGGCGCAGATCGTCACCCGCCGCTGCGAGGTGCGCGGCGGTGAGCGGCGCGGCGAACGACATCGCGAGCACGTTCAGGAACGCCGCATTCGGGCGCGCGAGCCGGATCTCGAGCTCGTGCTCGCCGTGCGCGACCAGGCCGCGGCAGTGCGTGGCGGTGTTGTCGATCATGGAATCCGCGCCGTCGACATCGGCGAGAAACGGGCGGAACGGCGAGGTTGGCATCGCCAGCACGCGCTCGAGGCTGGTCACGAAGTCCGCCGCGACGATCGGCCGGCCGTCGCTGTACCGCGCGTCGCGCAACCAGAACCGGTAACCGAGCCCGTCACGCGAGACCTCCAAGCGCGCGGCCAGGCGCGGGACCAGCTGGGTGCCGGCGTCGTAGTCGATCAGCGTGTCGTACAGCGGATGGACGACGGTCGAGCTCGGTTCGTCGTAGGCGATCGCGGGGTCGAGCGAGGTCACGCCGGTGGTCAGCGCGATCCGCAGCTCGCCACCGACCTGCGGCTCGGTCGCGCCTGCCGCCCGGAACCGCGGACCGTGATCGGGCGGGTTGCATGCCGCGAACACCAGCAGCAGCGCGAGCCTCATCGCACGCTCCGCTCGAATCGCGAACGCAGCCCCTCGCCGAGCAGGTTGAACGCGACGACCGCGACGAGGATCGCGACGCCGGGCGCGATCACGAGGTGCGGCGAGCTGCGGTAGTATGGGCGGCCCTCGTAGAGCATGCGGCCCCAGGTCGGCGCTGGCGGCGGTGGGCCAAGGCCGAGATACGACAGCACCGACTCGGCGAGCAGGTTCTGGGCGAACCCGAGCGTGACCACGACGAGGATCAACCCGGCGACGTTGGGCAGCACGTGCCGCGTCACGATCCGCCACGGGCTCGCGCCGATCGCCTGGGCGGCGAGCACGAGCTCGCTTCGCGCGAGGATCGCGGTCTTGCCACGAATCACGCGCGCCATCGTCGTCCAGCCGACCGCGCCGAGCGTCAGGATCACCGGCGCATCCGAGTCCCCGAACCCGCGTTCGCGGAGCAGCGCGGCGAGCAGGATCGCGAGCAGCAGGAACGGAAACGACAGCACGAGGTCGACGAATCGCATCAGCACCTCGTCGACCCAGCCGCCCGCGTAACCCGCTGCGAGTCCGACCGCGACGCCGATCAGGAGCGCGATCACCGTCGCCGCGCCGGCGATCCACAGCGTGCTGCCCGCACCGGCGATGATCCGTGCCCACACGTCGCGCCCGAGCGGATCGGTCCCGAGCCAGGCCTCGCTTGACGGTGGCAGCGGCGCCCCGAGCTCGGTCAGCCCATGCGCGATGTCGAGCCGGGTCGCGGCCTCGCCGCCGAGCCACGGCGCGAGCACGGCGATCATGACGAGCAGCGCGATCAGCACGATCCCGACGATCTGACCGCCCCCGGCGCTGCGTGCGCGACTCACCGCGACGAGCATAGCGATCCTCGGCGAGCGCAGTCGACGTGCGGGGCGCGAGCACGACCGAGATCGCGGATCGCATTGTCGGTCGCTATCCCACAGCAACTGCTTGCGCGGCGGCAAACGCTGCGCATCGGCGCACGCCATGATCTGTCGTCACGTGACGGCAGCGCGCGCGAAGATCGCTCACTCTCGACGAGGATGTGTAACCAGGATCGCAGGGTGACCCTGGGTGTGCGGCTGACAACGTCTCACCGTGGCGGCATTACGATTGTATTGATTGCGCGACATGCCGACCGACTTCTTCGCGCTGCTGCACCGAGACCACACGGATCTGCAACAGGAGCTGACCCAGCTCCTCGATCCAGCCGTGTCGCTCTCGCAGCTGCGGAGCTCGCTCGACGGGGTCCGCCTGGGCCTGGTCGCGCATGCCGAAGCGGAAGACATCGTGCTCGGGCGGTTCGACAAGCATCCGTCGCTCGCGTTGCTGGTCAACCAGACGCGCGCTGCGCACCGCGCGCAGGAAGCAGCGCTGACCCAGCTGGTGCTGACCCGACCCAGCACGCGGATGTGGCGGCGCTGCGCCTATCACCTGCGCGAGCTCGTCGCGCACCACGCGATTCAGGAAGCGCAGGACCTGCAGCCCGCGCTCCGGGAGCTCGCCGCCGAGTATCCGCGCCTCGCGGGTGCCTTCGCGACCGAGCGCTTGCAACAGCTCGCGATGCTCCAGCCCTCGGCGCCGGTCTACTCACTCGCCGCTGCGTACTAGAAAGGACGGACCGTCACAGCTCGATCTGAAGTCCAAGCTCGACCACGCGATTTGGCGGCAGGTTGAAGAACACGGTCGGCGGGCGCGCGTTGTGCGCCAGAAAGCCGAACAGGATCTTCCGCCACCGCGCGAGTCGTGACTTGCCCGTCGTGAGCAGCGTCTGTCGACCGAGGTAGTACGTCGTGTCGGCTTCGACGACGACGAGGCCCCCCTTCTCGCACCGGTGCAGGATGCGCGGCACGTTGGGCTGTTGCATGAAGCCGACGCGCGCGATCACGCGGAAGAAGCCTTGTCCGAGCTCGCGCATCGTGACGGCGGAGCTGCCGATCGCGAACGGCACGTTCTCGGTCACCATCGAGAGCAGTACGACCTGTTTGTGCAGGACCTTGTTGTGCTTGACGTGGTGGATCATCACGTTCGGAATGCCGTCGGTTCCCGACGACATGAACACGGCGGTCCCGGAGACCCGCGGCAGGTGGGTCTCCTGGAGATCGGCGAGGAACATCTCGTCGGGGATCGTGCTGGTCTCCATCATCTTCGACAGCTCGTTCCGGCCGCGCCACCACGTGGTCATGATCACGAACACGCACGCGCCGATCGCGAGCGGGAACCAGCCACCGGCCGCGATCTTGACGATGTTGGACGAGAAGAACAGGCTGTCGACCAGCAGGACCGGGATGTAGAGCGCGAGCGCGGCCCGAGCGACCAGCCCCAGTTGCGGCGGCACACCAGGAAGATCAAGTAGCTCGTGATCATCATCAGCCCGGTGACCGCGATCCCGTACGCCGCCGCCAGGTTGGAGCTGGTCTTGAACATCAGCACCAGTGCGACGCAGGCGATCATGAAGAACCAGTTGATCTCCGGGATGTAGATCTGGCCCTCGTGCTTGTGCGAGGTGTGGATCACCGTCACGCGCGGCATGAAGCCGAGCTGGACCGCCTGGTTGGTCAACGAGAACGCGCCCGAGATCAGCGCCTGCGACGCGATCACGGCCGCCATCGTCGCGAGGATGATCATCGGGATCAGCATCGGACCCTCGACCAGGCCGTAGAATGGATGCGAGACGCCGCCGATGTAGAACGGGTGGTTGACTCCGGGCACCACGCCGGCCCCGACCAGGGTCGGCGGGGTATGCAGGTAGAGCGCCGCCTGACCGAAGTACTTGAGGAGCAGGCCGGGCATGACGACGGTCGACCACGCGATCCGGATCGGCGTCTTGCCGAAGTGGCCCATGTCGGCGTAGAGCGCCTCGCAGCCCGTCACGCACAGCACGACCGACCCGAGCAACAGGAACCCATCGATCCCGTGGTGGAGGAGGAACCCGAACGCGTAGCTCGGGGACACCGCGCGCAGGACGTCGGGTTGGGCGAGGATCGCGGGGATGCCAGCGATCCCGATCGCGATGAACCACACCAGCATCACCCAGCCGAACACCGAGCCGATCTTGCCGGTGCCGTAGCGCTGGACCCAGAACAGCCCGATCAGGATCACGACCGCGATCGGGATGACCAGGTACGACAGGTTCGGGTTCTGCTCGGACAGACCTTCGACCGCCGACAGCACGGAGATCGCGGGGGTGATCAGGCCTTCTCCGTAGAGTAGCCCCGTGCCGAACAGCGCGAGCAGGATCGGAAAGGCGATCCGCGTCTTGTTGTCCTTGAGCTTCTGGCTGACCAGGGCCGCGAGCGCCAGCGTGCCGCCCTCGCCCTTGTTGTCGGCGCGGAGCACGAACACCAGGTACTTGATGCAGACGACGATGACGAGCGACCAGAACACCAGCGACACCACGCCGAGGATCGACGCGGGGTCCCCCGCGTCGGCCCGGTGCGGGTTGGCCATCCCGAAGCACTCTTTCATCGCGTAGAGCGGCGAGGTTCCGATATCGCCGTAGACCACGCCGAGCGCCCCGAGCGAGATCCAGGCGAGCTGCTTGCGGTCGTGGGTCGCCTGGTGGGCCGTGCCGTGGGTGGCGTGCCCTGCCTGGTCCCGGGAACCACTGGTGGTCGGGTCGGGCCTCGCTGGTTCGCTCATGCGCCTCGCGGAAGTAACACAAGGACGGACCAGTTGACAGCGTGCACCCCGTCGCATATTGCATCGGTTGACCAAGGAGAACGCCGTGAATTTGAGCGTTTGGAACAAGCTCGTCGGATCTCTCTGCATCCTCGGCGTCGTCGGTCTGGGGGCGTGTGACAAGCTCGGCGGAAACAAGGACAAGCCGGGCAGTGGCAGCGCCACCGTCGCCAGCGGCTCCCAAGTTGCCGCGCCGCAGACCGGCCCGATCAAGATCGGCCACTACGCGTCGCTGACCGGCGAGGAAGCCACGTTCGGCATCTCGACCGACAACGGCGTCAAGCTCGCGATGGAGGAGCGCAACGCTGCCGGCGGCGTCAAGGGCCGCGCGATCGAGCTCAAGACGCTCGACGACGGATCGAAGGCCACCGAGGCCGGCAACGTGGTCGCGCGGCTGGTCAACGAGGACCGCGTGGTCGCGCTGATCGGCGAGGTCGCGTCCAGCGCGTCAATCGCCGGCGGCAAGGTCGCCCAGGACCGCGGCGTGCCAATGATCTCGCCGTCCTCGACCAACAAGCTCGTGACCAAGGGCCGGGACATGGTCTCGCGCGTCTGCTTCCTCGACGAGTTCCAGGGCTATGTCGTCGCGAAGTTCGCGGTCGACAACAAGCTGAAGAACGTCGCGATCCTGTACGACCAGGCCGCGGCCTACTCGAAGGGCCTCGCCGAGACGTTCCAGAGCGAGATCCAGGCGCTCGGTGGCAAGGTCACCACGAAGCAGGCCTACAAGAAGGGCGATCCTGACGTCTCGGCGCAGCTGCAGACGATCAAGACGTCGGGCAGCGATGCGGTGTTCCTGCCCGGTTATTACACCGACGTCGGCAACATCATCCGCCAGGCGCGCAAGCTCGGCATCAAGCAGCCGTTCCTCGGCGGCGACGGCTGGGACTCATCGGCGCTCGCGAAGATCGGTGGCGATGCGGTCGAGGGCAGCTACTACTCCAACCACTACTCGTTCGACGAGGCGCGGCCCGAGGTCCAGGAGTTCGTGACCAAGTACAAGGCGAAGTATGGCGAGGTGCCGGACGGACTCGCGGCGCTCGGCTACGACGCCGCACGCGTGCTGTTCGACGCGATGGATCGCGCGCCGTCGCTCAACGGCCGAGACCTCGCCGGCGCGATCGCCGCGACCAAGGACTTCCCGGGCGTCACTGGCAAGATCACGCTCGACGCCAACCGCGACGCGGTCAAGAAGGCGGTCGTCGTCCAGATGAAGGGCGGCAGGCCGGTCTACGTGACCAGCGTCGTGCCGAAAGGCTGGCCCGAGGAGAAGCCGGCCGCAGGTTCGGCGGGTTCGGCTGGTGCTGCCGCGGGCTCGGGATCGGCGAACTAGCAGCTCGCCGCCGTGAACGACTTTCTCCAGACGCTCGTCAACGCGATCGCGCTGGGCAGCCTGTATGCCCTGACCGCGCTTGGCTACACGCTCGTCTACGGCGTCCTCCGGTTCATCAACTTCGCGCACTCGGACGTGTTCACGCTCGGCGCGTGGGTCTCGTTCTCGCTCGCGACCGCCATCGGCTGGGCAGGGACCGGGTCTCCGATCTTCGCGATGCCCGTCATCATGGTGGCGGCGATGTTGATCTGTGGCCTGCTGGGCATCGCGATCGAGACGTTCGCGTACCGCCCGCTGCGCCGCGCGCCTCGGCTGAACGTGCTGATCACCGCGATCGGCGTGTCCCTGCTGCTGCAGAACGTCGGTCAGCTCAAGTGGGCGTTCGGCACGCAGCCTCAGCGGATGGCCGAGCTGGTCGAGGATCGCTCCCTGTTCACCGTCTACGACGTCCACATCCGGCTGGTCGACGTCGTGGTCGTGATCCTGGCCGCGCTGCTGGTGTTCCTGCTCGAGCGGCTGGTCTACGGCACGCGGATCGGGCGCGCGATGCGCGCGGTGTCGTTTGACGAACGGGTCGCGTCGCTGATGGGCATCGACGTCAACCGCGTCATCTCGATCACGTTCGGCCTCGGCTCGGCCCTCGCGGCGGCCGGTGGCCTGTTGTTCGCGCTCAAGTACGGCAGCATCAAGCAGACCGCAGACGCGACCTGGGTGCTGCTCGGCCTCAAGGCATTCGTCGCGGCCGTCGTCGGCGGTATCGGCAACGTCCGCGGCGCGGTCGCCGGCGCGCTCCTGATCTCGTTCGTCGAGGTGTTCGGCGCGGCGTACCTGTCGCCGCACATGAAGGACCTCTACGTGTTCGTGATCCTGATCGGTGTCCTGCTGTTCAAGCCGAGTGGGCTGTTCGGCAAGGCCGTCACGGAGAAGGTATGAGCGGCCCGCCGGAAGCACGCACGCGCAAGCTCGCGGAGCGGATCGCCGCGATCAAGCCCAACCCGGTCGTGTCGTTCGCCCGGTCGCTGTATCCGTTCCTGACCGCGATCGTGCTCGCGTTCGTGCTCCAGGTCGTGATCGCGCCGATGCTCGGCGGGTTCTACGCGAAGACGCTGCTCGACATCGGGATCGCGATCGTGCTCGCGAGCTCGCTGAACATCGTCAATGGATTTGCCGGCCAGTTCTCGATCGGTCACGCCGGCTTCATGATGGTCGGTGGCTATGCGGCCGCCTGCGTCACGTACTACGGCTCGATCAAGCTGCTGATGCCCCCAGGCGAGCTCACCGAGGCGATCGGCGTCAGTGTGCTCGGGGGGTTCCTCGGCGCCGGCGACCTGCTGTTCCTGGTGTCGTGTGTCGTCGGCGGCATCGTCGCGGCGCTCGCCGGCATCGTGGTTGGCCTGCCGTCGCTCCGCCTGCGCGGGGACTACCTGGCGATCGTGACGCTCGGGTTCGGCGAGATCGTCCGCGTGCTCGTCCAGCAAACCGATGACGTGCTCGATCCGGCGACCGCCGCCACCGCGAGCGTCGGCCAGATGGTCAAGCACCTCGGTGGCCCACTCGGGTTCACCGGTACGCCAACCTACGTCTCGCCGACGCCGTGGAGCACCAATGCCTCCGGCGAGCAGACCGGCCATGCCGGCATCTTCTTTGCGTACTCGATCGTCGGCATCCTGCTCGTGCTGGTGTATCGGCTGAAGACGTCCAGCAAGGGCAGGGCGCTCCTCGCCGTGCGCGAGAACGAGGTCGCGGCCGAAGCGATGGGTGTCGACACCTCGCGGTCCAAGGTCTCGGCGTTCGTGCTCGCGGCGTTCTTCGCCGGCGTCGGTGGCGCACTGTTCGCGCACTCGCTCGGCGTCACGCTGAATCCCAACGAGCTCGGGTTCCAGAAGTCGATCGACCTCGTGATCATGGTCGTGCTCGGCGGCATGGGCTCGATCACCGGCGTCGTGTTCGCAGCGGCGTTCCTCACCGTGCTGCCGGAGCTGTTCCGCGAGGCGGCAACATTCATCACTCACCTGATCGGCTACGAGGGCCAGGTCAACACCGACGCGTACCGCATGCCGGTCTACGCGCTGCTGCTGATCCTCGTCATGATCCTGCGCCCGCAGGGCCTGTTCGGGATCAAGGAGCTGTGGGACCTCGGGTTCTGGCGCCGCTACATCATCCCGGTCTGGCGCAAGGTCGCTGGTGGCTGGCTGATCCCGAAGCACGAGGAGCGGCTGCCGACGGCGATCGCGCGCGACCTGTCCAGCGAGCGCGTCGGGGCGGACCCGGCGCACTCCGACGACTCGCCCAAGCCCGGCGCGGGCGGTACGCCGTGACGGACGCGATGACGTACCGCGACCCGGTGGTCGCACCGGTCGGCAAGGCCGTGCTCGAGGCGAAGCAGCTGTCGATCGCGTTCGGCGGGCTCAAGGCGGTCGCGAACTTCTCGCTGACGCTGCCGGAGCGCGGGCTATGCGGCCTGATCGGACCCAACGGCGCGGGCAAGACCACGGTGTTCAACCTGCTGACCGGCGTCTACCAGCCGAACAGCGGCGACATCTTGCTGCGCGGCACGTCGATCACCGGCAAGAAGCCGTCCGCGATCGCGCGCGCGGGATTGGCGCGGACATTCCAGAACATCCGGCTGTTCGGCGAGCTGTCCGTGGTCGACAACATCCGAACCGCCGCCGCGGTGCGCGCGCGGTCGGGACTCGTGCGGAGCTTCCTGCGCACGCCGCTGTACCTCGCCGAGGAGCAGGCGATCGCCGAGCGCTCACTCGACCTGCTCGACGTGCTCGGCATCGCGCACCGCGCGGGCGAGCAAGCGAAGAGCCTGCCCTACGGTGACCAGCGCCGGCTCGAGATCGCACGCGCCCTGGCAACCGAGCCCACGGTGCTGCTGCTCGACGAGCCGGTCGCCGGCATGAACACGATCGAGAAGCGCGAGATGGCCAAGCTGATCGAGTCGCTGCGCGAGCGGTTCGAGGTCTCGATCCTGCTGATCGAGCACGACATGGGCCTCGTGATGGATATCTGCGAGCACATCACGGTGCTCGATCATGGCGTCACGATCGCCGCGGGCGAGCCGAGGTCGATCCAGTCTGACCCTGCCGTGATCGAGGCATACCTCGGCGTTGCGGAAGACGAAGCCGACGAGTCGACCCAGGAAGCGGTGTCCTGATGGCGATCCTCGAGGTCAAGGATCTGGACGTTCACTACGGCGGCATCCACGCCCTGAAGGGCGTCTCGTTCTCGGTCGACGAGGGCAAGATCGTGACGCTGATCGGTGCCAACGGCGCCGGCAAGACCACCACGCTGCGCGCGATCTCGGGTCTGCTCAAGCCATCGCGCGGCTCGGTCACGTTCGGCGGCAAGCCGATCAGCGGGCTCGGCGCTCACCAGATCGTCGCGCGCGGGATGTCCCACGTTCCGGAAGGGCGCGGCATCTTCGCGAACCTCACCGTCGACGAAAATCTCCAGATGGGCGCGTTCCTGCGCAACGACAGCGCGGAGATCGCAAAGGATCGAGCGCGCGCGCTCGAGCTATTCCCTCGCCTGCGTGAGCGGCTCGCCCAGAACGCCGGCACGCTGTCCGGTGGCGAGCAGCAGATGCTGGCGATCGCCCGCGCCCTGCTCGCGCGCCCGAAGCTGCTGCTGCTGGACGAGCCATCACTCGGGCTCGCGCCCCAGATCGTTCAGCTGATCTTCAAGATCATCCGCACGATCGCCGGAGAGGGCACCACGATCCTGCTGGTCGAACAGAACGCGCACATGGCGCTCCGCGTCGCGAGTGTCGGTCACGTGCTCGAGGTCGGGACGCTGGTCAAGTCAGGTCCGGCCGCCGAGCTCGCGAAGGACGACGCCATCCGCAAGGCGTACCTCGGCGTGCACTGACGTCGCGGTTCGCGCACTCCGTTCTCGTAGGGTGATTTCCGTTGCGCGATGGCGCACCGGCGGGCGCTTCGCGCCGGGGCGCCATCGTGAGGCGGTTGTGGATCGGCGTCGAACCCGCTGCGATTTCACGCGCGCGGAGGATGCGTGTCGGAGGCACACGTTCTGCACTCAGTGCCTACACAACCACCAAGGAGACGACGATGCCGAACGACAAGAAGAACCCGCAGGATCAGCAGCGTCAGGGCCAGGGCGGCAAGGATCAGGGGCAGGGGATGGGGGAGGGCGTGGAGCGCGAGCAGCAGGGCGATCGCGGTCAGCCGGGCTTCACCGAGCGCGAGGATCGCATCGGCCAGAAGCAAGGCGCGCAGAAGCAGGACCAGACCGATGGCGGCATGGATCGCCAGCGTCAGGGCAACCAGGACCGTCAGTACGGGATCGGGCAGTTCGAGCGCGACCAGATGAACAACGACGACGACACGAAGCGAGGCGGCCCCGACACCGACGTCGAGGACGGCGGCAATGAGGATCGCGTCGTCCAGCGCAACCCGCAGCAAGAGGCGATCACGTCGAAGCCGGAACGCCACTGAGCCAGCGATCCACGGAATACGATTCGACGAGCCGGCAGGCACCCGCCTGACCGGTTCGGCGCGATTTCGGACTAGACTGTGCCGCTTCCATGAGTCGGCACGAGCTGTCCGCACACGCCCATCACGAGGAGGAGGACGCGTTCAATCGCGGCGGCGAGCGCCGCACGTTACTCGTGGTGATCCTCGCGTTCATGATGATGATCGGCGAGGTCAGCGTCGGCTACATGACGGGCTCGGTCGCGCTGATCAGCGACGGCTGGCACATGGGCACCCATGTCGGAGCGCTCGGCCTGACGTTGGTGGCGTACTGGTACGCGCGCACGCGCCGCGGCAATGATGCGTTCAGCTTCGGCACCGGCAAGGTCTATGCACTCGCCGGGTTCACCAGTGGTGTGGTGCTCGTGCTGGTCGCGCTGTGGCTGGCGAAGGAGAGCATCGAACGCCTGCTGAGGCCCGAGATCGTCGACTACGCGCAGGCGCTTCCGGTCGCCGTGCTGGGCCTGATCGTCAACGGCGTTTCGGCGCTGATGCTCGGCACCGGGCATCACTACGGCCATTCCCATGCGCATGGCCCCGGACACGCGCACGGTCACGGCCATGCGCACGAGGCGCATGATCACGCGCTGGATCGGGGGGCGCCCAAGGCGGGCACGCTCGACTTCAACCTGCGGGCCGCCTACGTCCACATCATCGCGGATGCGCTGACCTCGCTGCTCGCGATCGGTGCGCTCTCGCTCGGCTGGTGGGCGGGCGTGTGGTTCCTCGATCCGTTGACCGGGCTCGTCGGCGGTGTGGTGATCTCGTGGTGGGCGATCCAGCTGTGCCGTCAGGCCAGTGGCCAGCTGCTCGATGTCACGTCGTCGCCTTCCCACGAGGACATCGTGCGGTCGCGACTCGAGGCGATTGACGACGTCAAAGTGGCAGACCTCCACGTCTGGGAGCTCGGCCCGGGGCGGCGCAGCTGCATCGTCTCGCTGGTCACGTCGTCGCCGCGCGACGTTGCGTTCTATCGCGACACCGTGCTCGCGGCCCTACCGGTGGCGCACCTGACGATCGAGATCCATCAGTGCGGCCTGCCGCATCAGGAACCGGCGCACGAGCACGCGCACGGGCACGACCACTGATCAGTCGCTGCGGCCGCTCGGTCGCGTGTTCTGTCGCTTGCGCCCGGGTAGCTTGGCGAGCGCGGTCGGTTGCACGGCCGCGTTCAGCGTCGGGGCGCCGACCATCAGGTGGCCCGCGTCATTCTCGAGATCCTCGCCGCGGATGTTGTTCTTGCCCTGCGCGGCGACGGTGTGCGCGGTGCGGCTGACCTCGGACACCAGCTCGCGCGAGTTGCCGGGCCATGGGCGGAGCAGGCACGACTCGATCAGCGTCGAGTGAATCTGCAGGCCGGGCTCGGCGCCGCGCACGGCGTCGTGGACGAGGAACGCCATCTCGTCGGGCCGATCGCGGAGCGGCGGCAGATGAAACGTGCGCTGCGCGAGCCGCTCGTTGATGTCGGCGGGGATGCCGAGGTGCTCGAGCTGAGTGACCGCGGTGGTGACGACGCGCAGCGCGGGGCGCGCGTCGAGCAGCGTGACCAGCGTCGCGAGGTTTGCGCTACCGAGCTTGCCGACCTGCTCGAGGATCAGCGTCTCGGTCGTCGGGCCGATCACGCGCTCGAGCGGGACCGCCTGGATCGTGGGGTTGAACACCGCCTCCGGCCGGTTGCGAACGCGGGCGTACGCGCGCGCCATCCGGCCCTTGCCGCTGCCCGGCTCGCCGAGGATCAGCAGATTCGTCCCTTCGGTCGCCATCTGCTCGACCAGGTTCCACAGCGGTGTCGTGCTGGCACCGACGATCGCGTCGAACCGGGTCGAGATCGTCGCGCCCTGGAACCTGCGGATGTCGTCCATCAGGACCGACACCGTGCGACCGGTGCGGACGACCGACGGTGCGGTCACCGTGACCTCACGATCGACCAGGGCGTGGCCGCCGGCGTAGGTGCCGTTGCGGCTGCCGAGGTCGGTGACGATGAACCGCTTCTCGCGCCACATCACCCGCGCGTGCTGGCGGCTGATCCGGTCGTCGGTGGTGTTCTCCAGCAACTCCCGGCCGAGCACCAGCCCACCCTGCGGGATCGGGAATGCGTGGATCGTGGGCGTCGCCCCACTCCAGACAACCACCACCCCCGGAACAGGCTGGGGAACGGATGGCCCATCCGGCATGACGGACAGTATACCGCCCGGATCGAGCGCTGCGGTACGTCAGCGACCCGTAAGGCTTGAGGTACAACGGGTCATCTCGTCGCACGGCAAAGCCCCGGTGATCACGTTCGACGTCGGGCAGACCCTGGTCGAGCTCGACCTTGACTTCCTGCGCCGCCGGCTCGAACAGCGAGGGATCACGAGCACTCGCGAGGCCCTGGAGGCGGCCGCACCCGCGGCGTGGCGCCACTACGACGCGCTGGTCAGTCAGGGGGCCGGGCACCCCTGGCGATCCCTGATGACGGTCTTGCTCGAGCGCGCGGGCGTCGCGGACTGCGCCCCGGTGGTCGACTGGCTGTGGTCGGAGCAGCCGCGACACAACCTGTGGCGCCAGCCGATCGCGCCGATGGTCGAGCTCGCGCGCGACCTCGCACGGTGCGACATCCGGGTGGGCGTGATCTCGAACTCCGAGGGCCGGCTGGCTGAGCTGATGACAGAGATCGGGATCGCCGACCCGTTCGCCGTCATCGTCGACTCGGGCCGGCTCGGGATCGACAAGCCAGATCCACGGATCTTCGCGCACACACTGGCCGCGCTCGATGGCGCCGGCGCGCGGACGCTCCACCTCGGTGACTCGTGGGCGGCCGACGTCGCGGGTGCGCGCGGTGTCGGGTGGGATGCGCTGTGGTACGGCCGCCAGGTCACGGCGGTCGACGATCCACACGTGCTGGTGGCGCACGA
>JBBJLY010000063.1:0-33818 GCA_037720695.1 Kofleriaceae bacterium
CACGGCACACCGACCGCCTCGAACGCCGATGGCGCCTGCGCGAGATACGCGTCGGCGTCGCCGGCGATCCACACCGCGATGTCGTGTGCGCGCAGCGTGGGATCCGCGTCGAGTCGCCGCCGCACCTCGGCCGCGATGACCTCGATCTCGCGCCGCGGGTTGGGGCAGGCGAGGATGGTGACGCCGGCGACGACTCCTTCCGTGGCAGCCGGCGTGCCGCGGTCGCGCACGTCCGCGAGCAAGCGCTCGCGCGCGGTGTCTCCGGCAGTGTCGTCGAAGCATTGTTCGAGGTCACCTCCCGTACGCTCGATCAGCGCGCCGAGCGTGTCGCGGACCGGGCGTCCCCACAGCACCAGCGGCAGCGGGTCCGTGGTCCCCTCGGCGGATCGCCGGCCGCCGATGTCGTCCCACAGCTCGCGGCACGGATCGAGGACGAACACGATCACCTCGCTGGTCGCCGCGAGGTCGCTGAGCGCCTCGAGCTGCGCGCGCGCGAAGAACGACATCCCGAACACGAACGTCGGCCGGGTCAGCTGCGGTGCAGGCAACCCGGCGCGGCGGCGGAGCCACGGCAGCATCGGCGTTGGTGCCCATCGGCGATCACGCGGCAACCGAGCCAGCGCGGCGGCGATCAGCTGCGCTTGCCACACCGCCGTCGAATCACCCGCGAGCTCGGTCGGCACCTGGCCGGTGACGAGCGCCGGCATCCAGTCCGGACGCGACAGCGCGTAGTTCCAGGTCAGGGTGGCGAGATGCTCGGCGAGCTGGACGCGGCGCGGGCCGGCGCGATCGCCGGGTGCTGGAGCTGCCGCGAGGTACGCCGCCACCGCGGGCAGCCGCGCGACGACCTCCCCATCCGCGAGCACGGAGGCGAACGCGGCCCCGAGCCGCCGGCGATCGAGGGCGGTGAGGCCCCCGGCGTCCCCGGTCCGCGCGCTCGACGAAGGTATCGAAGCGGACCAGATCGAGCCCGCTGGCGATCCCGCGCGAGTGCGATCTCTCTCGTCAGCCAGCGCGCCACCAGGTGACTGCCGACGACGATCGTCGAGGGTGCGAACGGATCGGCCGCCGGCAGCACCTCGAGCAGCGCAGCGAGCAGAGCCTCGACGCGATTTCCGTGGACCGCGCGCAGCATCAGCTTGCCGGGACCACCATCCACAGCGCGCGCGGCACGATCTCGAACCGCGCGGGCAACCGCCCGGGAGCCTCGCCGTCGACGTCGAGCTCCACGTTCGCGCCGGGCTCGATCGGCTCGGCCTCGATGACCTTCGCGCGCCGCGTGGTCACCTTGTCCATCGTGACGTGCGTGCCCTTGTACAGCCGGCGTCCGCTCTTCAGCATGTCCGCGAAGCTGAGGTCGCCGAGCGCGACCACATCGAACAGCCCGTCGTCGATCTCCGCTTCGGGCGCGACCTTCATCGCGCCGCCGAAGTAGCGGCCGTTGGCGATCGCGACCGTGTTGATCGTGGCCTCGACGCGGTCCTTGCCGTCGAATGTCAGCTGGACGCGCTGGTTTGTGTACGACCAGGTCGCGCGCGCGGAGGCGAACAGGAACGACAGCCGGCCGAGCCGCTTGCCCGACTCGTTGACCAGGCGATCGACGACGCCCGAGACGCCGAACGATGCGATGTTCGCGAACATCCGGTGCGCGGGCTCGCCGCTGGTGGCGACGAACGTCAGCCGCCCGACATCGATCTGCTTGCGCTGGTTGGCCGCGATCACGGCCGCGGCCTCGGCGATCTCCGTCGGCAGCCCGAAGCTGCGCCTGAAGTCACCTCCCGTGCCGAACGGCAGCAGCGCGAAGCTGGCCTCGGGCGCGATCGACTTGCCGGCATCGTCGAAGAAGCCGTTGACCACCTCGTTGACCGTGCCGTCGCCGCCGAGCGCCACGACTCGCTCCGCCCCACCTTGTAGCGCCTCGCGGGTCAGCCGCGTCGCATCGCCGGGACCGGTGGTGAGCGCCTCGTCAAACGGAAACGCACGGCCGATCGTGTCGGCGAGCTCGGCCCAGCGCTTGCCGAGCTTGCCGCCCTGCGACTTCGGATTGACGATGACCGTGGTCCGGGGCGCGAGCATCGTCAGGACCATACATCCCCCCTCCGATGCTCGGCCTGAACCTCGCTAACATCCAGCGGTTAGCCGATTCACGGTAACAGCCTTCACCCGCGCCGCTCTGTCACGGTGTGAAGCCCACCCGCGCCCTCCTGACCGACGAGCTGCTGTCGTTTGACCGCTCGGGGCGGCGCCTGCTGGCAGCCGATGTCTGCGGCATCGCCGTGGTCGACGTCCGTCGCAACACGACGCACCGGATCGATCTGGCGACTCGCGCGGTCATCGGCTTCGTCGATCAGATCTGGGCAGTCACCGCAGGTGGGCGCCTCGCGCGCTTCGATCATGAGGGCCGCACCGTCGGCGAGGTGATCGAGCTCCCGGATGCGCCCGACGCCACCCTCGTCCCAGCACCGTGCGGACCCGCGGGCGCGATCTGGTCCACCTACCGCGCGCTCGGCCTGATCGACGACCTCGGCGCGATCGCCGAACACCGCCATCCCGCAGCCGACCTCGTGATCCCGTTCACCGCACGGCGCGTGATCGCGGTGATCGGCCCGCGGGTGATCCTGCCGTCGGGCATCGAGACGCCGTTGCCGCCGGGTAGTCGCGTGCTCGCCGGTGCGGTGCTCGCGGACGGCAAGTCGGCAGCGCTGATCGTCGCGATCGAGGCTCGTCGGTTCGTGATGATGGTGTCGCTTGGTACCGGTCAGGTGATGTCGCGTGGCGAGCTGCCCGGATCTGTGGGTGGTCCGGTCCGGATCGCCTCGCGGCGCGCGGTCGCGGTCGTGCTCGCGGAGCGCCGACTCGACGTCATCGATCTGCGTGCCGGCCGCGAGCTCGGCTCGTTCGCGCTCGATCGCGAACCCGACGAGCTGGCGATCGATCCCGATGGCCAGCACCTCGCACTGCGGTTCGACGGCGACGTCGAGCTCGTTGATCTGGTCGATCGCCTGCGTACCGGGCGTCAGCGAGCCCGCACTGGAGATCCCCGTGACCGCGCCGGCGGAGGCGACGGTTCCCACGCTCGTCGCGGCGCCCCCGCCCGCTGCGCTGCCGCTACCGCTACCGGACGCGACGCTGGTCGCGCTCTCGCCGTGCAAGGCGTCGCAGTTACCGCGCGAGCTCGCGATCGCCAGCCTCGAGCTCGAGCGCCAGCTTGTCCTCGCGCGCGCGCTGGTCGGGATCGCGAATGGCTGGGACACCCGCCGGCTCGGCTACGCGAACGAGAGCGCGCATCCGTTCGAGCTCGAGGTCGCGGCGTTGCTCGGCTCGAGTCGCGACCACGCGGAAGCCCACGTCGCCGACGCGCGCCGGCGACTCGAGCTCGCGCGCGCGGCACGCCTGGCGGATCGCGAGCGTCACCTCGAGGCCAGCCCGCTGGGTGAGCTGGCCCACGAGCTCGAGCTGACCGAGCTCGAGCTCGACATCGTGCTCGCGGTCGCAGCACCGACGCTGTGGGGGGAGACCGCGCGGCTCTATGCGGTGCTCGCGAACGACACCGGGCGCGGCATCGTCGACGAGATGCTGGTCGGGCAGCTGCTCGAAGGCGATCGCTACGAGATCGCCGCCGCGCTCGGCCCGGACGCGACGCTGCGCCGCCACGGCGTGCTGCTCGCGATGACGGACCGGCCGCGGCCATTCACCCACCTCGCGATCAACCCGATCGTGGCCGCGCGCCTGTGCGGCGAGCCGCTGCCGCTGCCCGACACGATCGTGATCCGCGACGCGACCACGCCGCTCGACGAGATCGTGGTCCCGACCGAGCCGCTCGCGAAGCTGCTCGGCGAGCTCGCGAAGTCCTCGGAACGACCCCCGCGGATCGTCGTGCGTGGCCGGCGGGGAAGCGGACGGCGCAGCCTGCTCGCCGCGATCGCATCGCGTGCGAACCGCGCGCTCGGCGTGATCGATCTCGGCCAGCTGGCGCCCGAGAATGGCGCCCCCGTGCTGCGCGCCTGGCTGCGCTCGGCGAGCCTGTGTGGCCTCCTGCCATGCCTGGTGGGAGCTGTGGGCGATCCCAGCTCGCGTGCGATCACCGACGCGATCGCGATGCACCCGGGGCCGGTCGCGGCTGCGCTCGGCGTCGACGAGGCGTGCCCGTTTCCGGTCGGTCACCACGAGCTCGTGCTGCCAACGCTGACCGCGACCCAGCGGCTCGCGCACTGGCAACGCGTGCTCGACAGCCACGGCCTGCGCGTCGCAGATCCGGAGCAGCTCGCGAGTCGGTTCCGGCTGACGCCGGGCATGGTCGAGCGAGCCGCCGCTCACGTCGCGCGCGCCACGCCGGTGCGGGATGCGACGCGCGATCTCGAGGACGCGATCCGGCAAGGTCGCGACGAGCGGCTGGCGCGGCTCGCGACGCGGGTGACGCGGCTGCCTCGGTGGTCCGACGTCGTGCTGCCGCCCGACGTGCTCGACAGCCTGCGCGAGCTGATCGGACGCGTGCAGCAGGGCCGCCGGGTCTACGAGGACTGGGGCTTCGACGAGGTGATGACGACCGGCCGCGGGCTGACCGCGCTGTTCGACGGCCGGCCCGGCACCGGCAAGACGATGGTCGCCGGCATCATCGCGCGCGAGCTCGGCCTCGATCTCTACCGGGTTGACGTCTCGCGGCTGGTCTCGAAGTGGATCGGCGAGACCGAGAAGAACCTCGCCGAGATCTTCGACGCGGTCGACGATGGCCAGGCGATCATCCTGTTCGACGAGGCCGACTCGCTGTTCGCGAAGCGCACGGAGGTCCGGTCGAGCAACGACCGCTACGCGAACCTCGAGGTCAACTACCTGCTGCAGCGGATCGACAGCTTCGATGGCATCGCGGTGCTCACCACGAACTTCGGCAGCGCGATCGATCCCGCGTTTCGCCGCCGCGTCTCGTTCCGGCTGTCGTTCCCGTTTCCCGACGAGGAAGCGCGCGAGCAGCTGTGGCGCGTCCACCTGCCGGCGAAGCTGCCGATCGAAGGCGAGCTCGATCTCCCGGCGCTCGCCCGCAAGTTCCAGCTCGCGGGTGGCTACATCCGCAACGCGTGTCTGCGAGCGGCGTTCCTCGCCGCGCAGGAAGAGACGTCGCTCGCGCAACGCCATCTCGAGCGCGCGGTGCAGCTCGAGTATCAGCAGACCGGCAAGATCTCGACCAGTGGCCCGGTCGAGTAAGGAGATCCCGTGATGACGAGAGAACGCGAACAAGGATCGGATCATGACGAGCGTCACCGCCGCGACGATCGCGGCGGTGCGCATGGCATCCCCGGCAAGCACGCACTGACTGACGGCCTGACGGGGCGGACCGGGGTGTTCGACTCCGGGCTCGCCGGCCCGCTCATGCGCAAGGCCACCCGCGACGACAATGGGGTCGCGCCCGATGCCGAATCCGCGGTCGCGACCGCCGCGAGCTCGTCGGGATCGAGCCTACCTGTGACGCTCCAACGCAAGTTCGAGTCATCGCTCGGCACCGATCTATCGGACGTGCGCGTCCATACCGGGGCCGAGTCGCAGGCGGCCGCGAGCGCGGTCGGCGCGAAGGCGTACACGGTGGGCCAGGACATCCACTTCGGCGCCGGGCACTACGATCCGTCGAGCGGTGGAGGGGAGCATTTGATCGCGCACGAGGTCGCGCACACGGTCCAGCAGCGTGGCGCGAGCCCGAGTCGCCAGAACAAGCTCGCGATCTCGACGCCGCACGATGCCGCGGAGCACGAGGCGGATCGCGCGGCCGACGCGATGGTCTCCGGCACGCCCGCGACGGTGTCGACGGCGGGCGGCACGCTCGCGCGAAAAGGCCTGGTGCCCGAGCAGCCGAAGAAGAGCGCCGAGGCCGGCAAGGGAAGCGTCAACCTCACCGAGGAGTATCCGGAGGTCACGCTGTCGCCCAAGCTGTTCGGCCAGGAGTTCTCGATCACGGGCTCCGCGAACGGCGACCTCAAAGGCGAGACCGGGCTCTCCGGCGCCCTCGACTTCGACGCGTTCAAGATCGAGCACCAGATTCCCTTTCAGATTCCCGGCGCGCCGTTCGGCGTCAGGGTCGCGGTCGTGGCGAGCCTCGACGCCTCGCTCTCGGGCAACATCAAGGCGGTCGGTGCCCAGAAGACCTTCCCCGGCCCGGTCGAGAACGAGGGGAAGCGTGGGTGGGAAGTTGGCCTGACCGGTGGCGGCGCGGTGACCGTGAGCGTGAAGGGTCGCGCCGAGCTCACCCCGTACTTCGGTGCGGGGTTCATGCACGTCCACGGCGGCGGTTACGTCGAGCTCAGCGGCAGCGTACAGGCGAAGATCGGCGTCGGCGGTAAGATCTCGATCTTCCCGAACGGCACGAGCATGGGCACTGGCACCGCCGAGCTCCTGCACGAGCTCAAGGTCACCGCGAGCGGCGGCATCACCATCGGCTATCACGCGCTCGTTGCCGAGGGAAAGCTCTACGAGGCCGAGCTCGCGTCCTGGGACTTCTTCAGCAAGAAGTTCGGGATCAAGTCGACGTGGGACGCGTCGGGTGGTGGCGAGCGGACCGTCGAGACGACCAACACCAAGCCGGAGTTCAAGATGCCGCCATTCAGCAAGCCAAAGTTGGTCGCCGACAAGGGCATCGCCGCGAAGGCCAAGGCGGCCGCCGAGAAGGCAGCGCCGAAGCAATCCGTCGCGCCTGAGGAGAAGACCCAGACGACCCAGTGCGATGCCGAAACGTCTTGCGAGGAAAATCCGTCATGAACCACGATTCGACCGAGATCCCCTCCATCACGGCCGACGCGGCGCGTGCCAGCGTCTCGCCACACACCGTCCACCTCGAGCTCGCAGTATCGCGGCCGGACGGCACACTCGCACCGGTGATGCATCTGGCCCTGCCGGCGAGTGCCGCAGCGGAGCTGGCGATGTTGCTAGTGAAGGCCGTGGAGGGCTGCGTCGTGCTGCGGGGGCAAGCCGCTAACCGGGTCGCGACGAGCGATCGATTCGGCCTGGACGATGCCACGGCCAGTGGCGGGGCGCCGAGCGGACCGGGGGCGGCAACGGCGGGTTCAAGACGTTCAAGATGATCCTCGACGGCTGGGACCGCCCGTGAGTCCTCAGTCGCGCAGGCGCTCGGCCGCGAGCTCGCGCAGCCGCACCTTGACGCGCTCGAACTGCTTGCGCAGGGTCGCTGCCTTGCGGGTGATCGATTCGATGTCGGCATCCTCGCCGAGCAACACGATGGCGAGGTCGCGCCCCGCGAGCCCGCGCTCGACGCGCAGCACGAGCAGCGCCTGGTCTTCCTCGTCGAGCGCGCCGCGGATCTCGGCGTAGACATCGTGCACGCGCTGGCTGTGGGCGCGCGTCGTGGTCCAGACGTGGGTCACCGCCTGGATCACCGAAGGGATGCTGGTCACGAGCTCCTCGTGCTGGCGCCGCGGCTGGGTGCGGATGCGGGCGGCGACGTGGCGCGCGAGCATGTAGCACCAGGTCCGGACCGAGCACCGGCCGTCGAACCGGCGAAAGCTCTTCCACAGATCCTCGGACAGCCGCGAGAACGCCTCGTGCGCGTCGCAATCGGCGGGCAGGATCGAGCACAGCCAGCCAATCAGCTCGGGGCCGTAGAGCCGGATCGCATCCTCGGTCGCGCGATCGATCTCGCCCGCGGTGATCGCGGTGCGGATCGCCAGATCGGCTTGGGGATCAATCACGGGCACGGGAGCCGGCGCTGGATGCGTTGTTCGAGGATGACATTGGGGGTGGACAGGGCGAAGCCGACCCAGTCAGGTTGCCAGAGCGCGCTCGGCGAATCTCCGTACCGCCAACGGCCCTCCATCAGCAAGCGATCGTTTGCGCGTGCAAACCGGACCTCGAAGTGGCCAGCGTCGGACGGGCCGCGGCGGGTCGGCAGCTCGCACCACACGCCCTTGATCACGTCGTTCTCGTAGCGCCCGATCAGGATCCCTTCGTCGTGCTCGTAGACGCCGTACACGGTGCCGTCGGGCTCGACCTGGAGCTGCATGTTGCCGTAGTTCATCATCCAGCTGCCGCTGACCTCGGCCTGGCCGAACACGCCGCGCGGCCGCGGATCGTGGACGAGGTACGCGGTGATCGCGGATGCGGTCGCGGCGGCGGCCAGGCCGATCGCGATCATCGATCCGATCCAGCGCCGCGGCGTGACCTGCTTCCGCAGCCGGCCGGCAGCGCGTGCGAGGTTGTGACGCAGCTCGCTCGCCGTCGCGGGGCGCTTCGCGGGATCGAGGCCAGCGCGCGCTCGAGCTCGACGCGGATCGGGCCGGGCGCTTCGACCTTGCCCGCGGCGGCGACCGCGTCGCGATCGTCGGGGCGGCGACCGAGCAGGCACTCGAGCAACGCAGCGCGGCGCCCACACGTCGGTGCGAACGTCCTGATCGCCACCCGCGGCCTGTTCGGGACCATGTAGCCGGGCGTACCGGCGGAGCGGGTCGCGGGCCCGGGATGGGTGTCGAGCGACAGTGCGACGCCGAAGTCGAGGACCTTGACACGATCGTCGACCGTGACGAACACGTTGTTCGGCTTGAGATCGCGATGCAGCACCCCGTGCTCGTGCGCGAACGTCAGCGCCGCGAGGATCGCGTCGAGGATCGCGAGCGCCTCGAGCACCGGTAGCTTGCCCTTGCGGCCGAGGCGGGTCGCGAGCGTCTCGCCGGCCAGCAGCTCGAGCACGAGATACGGATGCCCGGCCTGCTCGCCGACATGATGCAGCGTCACGATGTTCGGGTGGAGCAGCTGCGCGGTCGCCCGGGCCTCGCGTTCGAACATCATGCGCCGGTGCTCGCCCTGCTCGCCGGCCGACAGCTTCAAGACCTTGACCGCGACGTCGCGGCCGAGGTGGCGGTCACGCGCCCGGAACACGACGCCCATGCCGCCACCCCCGATGCGCTCGACCAGCTCGTAGGTGCCGTCGAGCACCTGGCCCGACGCCAGCGGGATCGGCTGGGTCTCGACCTTGGCCACCGCCCGCACGATGCTGTCCATCGTCGTCGGGTTATCGCCGGGGTGAGAGCCCTCCACGGCAGGCATCATACCGCCGATGGTCAGCCTGCGAGCGCGCGATCGATCTTCGTCTTCAGCTCGACGTAGCGCCGCAGAAAATCGTAGTGCTTCTCGCGGAACGCCTGCGTGTAGCGGCGCTCACGCGCCTTTGCACGCCAGGCCGCGGACAGCTCATCGAGCCGATCGACCAGCTGCTTGGCTTCGGTAAACGGCTTCACGATCGATCGCGTGCCGTTGGTCTCGACCAGCTCGACGCGCCCGTTCTCGGCAGGTCCGCGGAAGGTGAGGACGACGGTATCGGGGTGCTGGTTGCGGATCGTGCGTGCCAGCGTCCGCGCGGGCAGGTCGGTCACATCCTCGGCGATCATCGCGTAGTGGAACTGGCCGGAGCTGGTGCGGTCGAGCCCTTCACCGCCGGACGTCGCGTGGACGAACGAGAACCCCTTGGGCGCGAGCTCGGTCATCGCCTTGTGGAAGTCGTCGACCTCGTCGATCACCAGCACGCGCAGCTCGTCGAGCATGACGAGGCGCGCGGGATCGCGCCCGGCGGCCTTGTCGGCGAGATCGACAGCCTGGCGCTCGGCCTCCATGAAGCGCTGGAGGAACTCGGCGTGGACGCCGCGAACGTCGTCGAGCACGGAGTCGACCTCGCGCCGGCCCACCGATCTCCCGGCCGCGTCGAGCACACGATCCTTCAGGTACGCGACCGACTCCGGGGCCTTGAGGATGAGATCGATCGCCCCGGCGCGGACGGCCTCGACGGCATCGTCATACGACCGGCGGGGTGTCAGCGCGATCACCATCGACGTCGGCGAGGCGGCCTTGATCGCGCGGATCGTCGCGATGCCCGCATTCGGCGACGGCGTGTCGATATCGACCAGCGCGACCGAGAAGAACTGGCGCTCGACCAGGTCGCGCGCCTCTTCTGCGACCATCACGCACGTGACGTGGAGCTGCGCCTCCGACAGCAGCTGGGCGATCCCGGCGTGGACGCGCTGGTCGCCGTCGAGGACGAGCACCTCGACCCCGATCAGGTTCGCGCCCGACGTCTGCGGCCGGTACGAGATCGAGTGGTCTTGCGTCATGGCTGGCTCTCGTGGAGAGGCGGGGGAGGAGGGCCCGGAGGGGGCGGTGCCTCGACGGCGTACGGGTCGACCGGACCGTCGAGCGGCTTGCGGGTGCGGGCCTTGGACTTGCCCTTCGTGTTCGCCACCTTGACCGGCGTCGCCACCGGATCGGGCACGGGCGTGCGCTCCGCGACGACGACCGGTTGCGGATCTGCCGCGATCGGGATGGGCTCGGGTTGCGCAGCGACGGGCACCGGGGTCGGTGCGACCAGCGCCTTGACGTTGACCGGCGTGGAGTTGACGACGGTGCCGACCGCTTCGGACGGGTTGCTCGTCCGACTGGTCTTCGCCGCGCTTCCGGCCTGCGCGCTCGCAGGCGGATCGGCGAGCCCTTCGCTGAGCAGCCAGCCGCCGGCCGCCGCGAGCGCGAGATCGATCGCGAGCACCACGATGATGATGCCCCACGGCCGACTCGCGCGAACGAGCGACGCGTCGTTGAACGAGCGCGCGTGCTGAACACCGTTGGGTGAGCTCAGTGTGCGCGGAGGGCGCTGGCCGATCGGCGGCACGCTCGGACGCTCGGCGCTTGGCTGCCGTGGCACCGACTGGGGCGCGCTCGGCTGCCGTTGCGCGGGCTGCGGTGCGCGGGTCTCCCCACCTTGCGCGCGGGCGACCGGCTGGGAGGCGCTTTGCGGTGGCGGCGGCTGACGCTGGAGTGTGGTTGGCTGCGGGATCGGGCCCGGTGTGAACTGCGCGTCCGGCGAGATCTTCTGGGTTGGCGCAAGGGTGCCCGCCAGCCGTGCTCCACAGCCACCGCAGAACCGGGAGTCCGGCTCGTTCTGGGTGCCGCATTGCGGACAACGCATCCCGTCACAAGGGTAACTCAGCTCCGCGAAACCCGCCTTAATTTGGCCCCACGCGATCAACGGGCCCCGCCTCGCAAAGGCCGCGGGCCGTTCGGAGACCCTGTGATACCCTCGAAATCCCACTCGATGAGTCAGATCCTCGATCGCGTGCTGACCGCCGCCCGCCAGCTCGGGGCGTCGGATGTTCACCTGAAAGCCGGGCTGCCGCCGATTTTCCGGATCAAGGGAGACCTGCGCACGGTGCGCGACGTCCCGGCCCTGACCCGCGAGGCGATCGCGCAGTTCGCGGTCCACATGATGAACGACCGGCAGCGCGCGGACTTCGAGGAGCACCTCGACATCGACCTCGCGTACGGCACCCCGGATGGCGTGCGGTATCGCGTCAACCTGTTCCAGCAGCGTGGATCGGTCGGCATGGTGATGCGTCTGATCCCGCCCGAGGTCCCGCCGTTCGACACCTTGCACCTGCCCGCGTCCGTGCTCGAGCTGGCCAACACCGGCCGCGGGATCGTGCTGGTCACCGGCGCGACGGGCTCGGGCAAGTCGACCACGCTCGCCGCGATGATCGACTACATCAACACGCAGCACGCGTATCACATCGTCACGGTCGAGGACCCGATCGAGTACACGTTCCGCGACAAGCGATCCGTGCTGAACCAGCGCGAGATCGGGTTCGACACGATGTCGTTCTCGCGCGCGCTGCGTGCGGCGCTGCGTCAGGATCCAGACGTCATCCTGGTCGGCGAGATGCGCGACCACGAGACCTGCGAGATCGCGATGACCGCGGCCGAGACGGGCCACCTCGTGCTGTCGACGCTGCACACGGTCGACGCGACCGAGACCGTGAACCGGATCGTCTCGATGTTCCCGACCCACCAGCAGCTCCAGGCGCGGCTGTCGCTCGCGAGCGTGCTGCGCGGTGTGATCTCGCAGCGCTTGCTCCCCCGCGCCGACGGCAAGGGCATGGTCCCGGCGCTCGAGATCATGGTCAACACGGAGCGCGTGCGCGAGATGATCGAAGAGCCCACGCGCACGCGCGAGATCAAGACGGCGATCTACGAGGGGGCCCAGCCCTACGGCATGATCACGTTCGATCAGAGCCTCGCCGAGCTGGTGAAGCAACGGCTCGTCACCTACGAGGAAGCGGTGAAGCACACGACCAGTGCCTCCGACTTCGCACTTCTATTTCGCGGCGTGTCGGGCGGTCACCAGCAAGGGTGGACGCCGAACGTCGATTCCAAACCCGGAGCAGGCCATGACGAGTTCGAGATCGAAAGCTTCGACAAGTAGGCGCTGGCTGGTTCTGGCCTTCCTCCTGTGCACGCTCGGCGTGGCGCATGCCGAACGCCGGCGCGTCGTCGTGCTGCCGTTCGAAGGTGAAAAGGCGGAGAAGTTCCACGAGGCCGTCGTCAAGATCGTCAAGAAGTCGCACTCGGTGATCCCGGTCGACAAGTACACGAGCACCGCGGATGACCTGTCGGCGAGCAAGGTCAACGAGAAGAACGTCAAGAAGGTCGCGAAGAAGCTCAAGCTCGACGGCGTCGTCACCGGCACGGTCGAGAAGCGGCGCGATCAGTACATCCTCCGGATCAAGGTCCGCGCCGGCAAGACCGGCGACTTCGTCGGCAACGACATCAAGACCACCGCCGATGGCCCGCGCCTCGATGGCTCGGCCGCGCGCGACCTCAAGGACGAGCTGGTCGACCTGATCTCGAACCTGTCGTCGAACCGCGGTGGTGGCAGCGACGACGAGGAAGAGGAAGATCGGCCGAAGAAGGTGGTCGAGGAGGAGGAAGAGGAGGTCAAGCCGACGAAGAAGAAGCCGGCGAAGGTTGAAGAGGAGGTCAAGCCGACCAAGAAGAAGCCGGCCGTCGAGGACGATGAGGAAGAAGCAGCCGCGCTCAAGACCAAGAAGGGCGGCTTCAGCAAGAAGAAGTTCGACGAGGACGAGGACAGGCCTTCGAAGTCGGCGAAGACCGAGGAGGAAGAGGAAGAGGACTCGCCGCTCCCCAAGTCGAAGAAGCGGCCCAAGGACAGCGACGAAGAGGAGGACACGGACGTCGCGTCCAAGGAGGATGGCGATGGCGAGGGCGACGTCACGGAGGAGGCCGATCCAAAGCGCAAGGACACGGCGGTCTCGCTGTCACCCGGGAACCGCGCGGTGGACTTCGTCGCCGGGCTGTCGTTCAACGCACGCAGGATGGCGTTCAAGTTCGATCCCGACCTCGAGAACCGGCCGCCCGGCTACAAGGGTGTCCCGGCGCCGGGCCTGCTGCTCGACGGGACGATCTATCCGCTCGCGTTCGGCCACAGCAACAAGGGCATGATCAAGAACCTCGGGCTCACGTTCATGTACGACAAGGTCCTGCTCATCAACTCGAAGGACGCAATGGGCGCGAAGCTCGACACCAAGGCCGCGCGCTACGCGATCGGCGCCGTGTTCCGATACCCGTTCAACAAGTCCGCGACCTCCCCCGTGATCGGCGCCCAGTTTCGCTACGGTCGGCAGAACTTCACGATCGGCGGCATGGCCGACATCCCGAACGTCAACTACACGATCCTCGATCCAGGCGTGTTCCTGCGGTTCCCGATCTCGGCCAAGGTCGTGCTCAACGTCGATGCCGCGTTCATGCTGATCACCAACACGGGTGCGATCCAGAAGACCGACGAGTACGGACCGGCGACGGTGAGCGGCTTCGAGGGTGAATTCGGATTCGACTACATGGTGACCAAGGCGCTGTTCGCCCGCGCCGCATTCCGGTTCGAGACCATCGGCTTGACCTTCAAGGGCGGCGCGAACAAGTCCAGCAACCGCGACGCCGACGAGGACCAGGACGTATCTGGTGCCCGCGACAGCTACTTCGGTGGGCTCGCCACCATCGGTTATCTGTATTAGATCTGCTAGCTTGTCGGCGTGAAGGCAGCCGAAGTCCGCAGCGCATTTCTCGAGTTCTTCCAGGGCAAGGGACACGAGGTCGTGGCCTCGAGCTCGCTCGTTCCGTCCAACGATCCGACGTTGCTGTTCACGAACGCCGGCATGGTCCCGTTCAAGGACGTGTTCGTCGGCGCCGAGACGCGTAGCTACAAGCGCGCCACGTCGTCGCAGAAGTGCGTGCGTGCGGGTGGCAAGCACAACGACCTCGACGAGGTCGGCAAGACGCCGCGCCACCACACGTTCTTCGAGATGCTCGGCAACTTCTCGTTCGGCGACTACTTCAAGGAAGACGCGATCGCCTGGGCGTGGGAGCTGCTGACCAAGGTCTACAACATCGATCAGTCCCGGATGTGCGTGACGATCTTCGGCGGCAATGATCCCAAGCTGCCCGGCGTCGGTGCCGATGAGGAAGCGCGCGTGCTGTGGAAGCGCGTCACCGGCTTTGGCGACGATCGCGTGATCGGGCTCGGGTCCAAGGACAACTTCTGGATGATGGGTGACACCGGTCCGATGGGCCCGTGCACCGAGATCCACTACTTCATGGATGGCAAGCCTGGCGCGTGGCCCACCGACGACCCGGCGAGCTGGGCGGGCTGGCTCGAGATCTGGAACCTCGTGTTCATGCAGTACGAGCGGCGGGTCAAGAACGGCGAGCTGTTCAAGCTCCCGGCCCCGTCGATCGACACCGGCGCGGGCCTCGAGCGCGTGACCAGCGTGGTGCAGGGCGTGGCGTCCAACTACGACACCGACCTGTTCACCGGCATCCTCGCGCGCGCCGCCGACCTCGCGAACAAGCGCTACGGTGCCGACCCCGAGCACGACGTGTCGATGCGCGTGATCGCGGACCACGCGCGGTGCTCCACGTTCCTGATCGCCGATGGCGTGTTCCCCGACAAGAACACGCGCGAATACGTGCTGCGCCGGATCATGCGGCGCGCGGTACGACACGGCAAGCTGCTCGGGATCGAGCGGCCGTTCATGCACGAGGTGTGCGGGCAGGTGATCTCCGAGATGAGCGGGCAATACCCCGATCTGCTCGCTCGCAAGCAGACGATCATGGACGTCGCCCTCGAGGAGGAGAAGCGGTTCCGCGACACGCTCGAGCGCGGGCTCGACCTGCTGGATCACGAGTTCGCGCGGATGGACAAGGGCGGCGAGAAGCAGGTCCCCGCGCGCGCCATGTTCAAGCTCTACGACACGTTCGGCTTCCCCGAGGACCTCACCGAGATCATCGCGACCGAGCGCGGCTACGGCGTCGACCTGCCGGGCTTCAAGGCCGAGCTCGCAAAGGCAAAGGAGCTGTCCCGCTTCGAGGGCTCCGGCCAGGAGGCGATCACCGCCGACATCAAGCAGCTCGCCCAGGAGCTCGGTGCGACCAAGTTCCTCGGCTACGACGGGCGTGGCACCACGGGCGAAGGCGCGCTCAAGGCGATCCTCGTCGACGGCAAGCGCGTCGACCGCGCGGCCACGGGTGCGAAGGTCTCCCTCGTGTTCGACCAGACGCCGTTCTACGGCGAGAGCGGTGGGCAGTCCGGCGATGCCGGCGAGATCAAGACGGCGTCGGGCCGCGTCCGCATCGACGACACGAAGAAGCCGGCCGGCGACGTCCACGTCGCGGTCGGCGAGGTGATCGAAGGTTCGGTCGCGGTCGGCGAGCGCGCCACGTTCGAGGTCGACGACGATCGCCGCGAGCGAATCCGCGCCAACCACTCGGCGACTCACCTCCTGAACCACGCGCTCAAGGCCGTGCTCGGCGGCCACATCGCGCAGAAGGGCTCGCTCGTCGCTCACGACCGGCTGCGCTTCGACTTCGCGCACTTCTCGCCGATGACCGAGGCGCAGAAGCGCCAGGTCGAGGACCTGGTCAACGCGGAGATCCGGCGCAACGTCGAGTCGGTGTTCGAGGTCCTGCCCATCGAGCAGGCCAAGCAGCGGGGCGCGGTCGCGATGTTCGGCGAAAAGTACGGCGACACCGTCCGCGTGGTCTCGATCGGCGGCGAATCGATCGAGTTCTGCGGCGGCACGCACGTCCGCCGCGCCGGCGACATCGGGCTGTTCAAGATCCTGTCCGAGGCCGGCGTCGCCCAGGGCGTGCGTCGCATCGAGGCCGTCACCGGCGCCGGTGCGCTCGACTACCTGCGCCGCCTCGAGGACGAGCTCGCGAGGACCGGCGCCAGCCTCAAGGCGCAGCCGTTCGAGGTCGCTTCGCGCGTCGACAAGCTGGTCGCCGATCAGCGCGCCCTCGATCGGGAGCTCGGCAAGCTCAAGCAGCGGCTCGCCTCCGGTGGCGGCGGCCGCGACCTGCTGGCCGAGGCGGTCGTCATCAAGGGCATCAAGGTGCTCGCCGCCGCGGTCGACGTCGACGATGCCAAGGTCCTGCGCGACACCGGCGACCAGCTCCGCGACCAGCTCGGCTCCGGCGTTATCGTGCTCGCCGGCACCGGTGGCACGGAGGTCAAGCTCATCGCGATGGTGACCAAGGACCTCGTGGGCAAGGTCCAGGCGGGCAAGCTCCTCGGCGAGGTCGCCGCGCAGCTCGGCGGTCGCGCCGGCGGCAAGCCCGACATGGCGCAGGGCGGTGGCAAGGATGTCGCCGGTGTCCCCGCCGCGCTCGCCCACGCGCGCCAGTGGATCGAAGACCACGCGTAAGCCGGCTGAGCTCGCGGTGGCGGCCTCGTGATGGACCGTCGCGCCACCGATGTTGATGCCGCCACTCGGCGCCAGATCGGTCTCTGCGACGCCGGGCTTGTTCAGGTAGCTTTGCGCTTGTAGTGCCCAGTCCGCATCCGCCTGGATCTGGCCGGGCTTGGAGTCGTGGTATCTAGTCCCAGACCAGGCCCGAACACGTGAATTGCGTGCCGGAAGGGAACGTCAGGCCGAACTCGGCGTCGAGGAGCGCGAGCAGCTCGGCGGGCGACGCGATCGCCCGCTCGGCGACCTTGCCATCGCGCTCGCGCACCGAGAGCTCGCGATTGAGGATCGTGATGCGCCGGCCCTCGGGGAGCATGCGCGCGACCAGTAACCGGTGCTTGAAGTGCGAGTCCGGGTGGGTGCTCGTGTACCAGTTCGCGACGATGCGGTCGATCGGCGGCATCTCCTCGAGTGTCAGCTCCGCGACATCGATCCAGTCCGCGCCGAAGTGCACTTGATGATAGATGCGGCCGTTCTCGCGCAGGAGGCGCCGCGTGTCGTGTGGCGTAGCCTGCGGTCCCTGCTCGTCGAGACGCAGCGCGCAGCCGATCGACATCGAGCCCACACCCACGTCGACGAGCCAGGACTCGGCGAGCTCCACGCGCACGCACAGGTGCGTGCGCGCGGGTGTGTAGTCGCGCTGCCGGCCGTAGCGCACGCGCGCGCTCAGAGGCTGCACGCGATAGCCGAGCTGCTCGAGTACGTGCAGCAGCAGCGCGTTCTGCTCGAAACAGTAGCCACCACGCCTCGCGTGCACGAGCTTTGCTTCGATCGCCTCGGGCTCGAGGCGGATCGGCAGGCCCAGCAACACGTCGAGGTTCTCGAACGGGATCGCCTGGATGTGCGCGTGGACGATGCTGTTGAGCGTATCCAGCGTCGAAGCGCGCGAACCTGTGTAACCGATCCGCGCGAAGTAAGCGTCGAGGTCGAGCACGGCCACATGCTAGCGATCCAGCGTGCCGGCGTCTGCTGCCTTCAGCACCTGCTCGTGGTTGTCTGGAATGTGGAAGCTGCCGTTTGCATCGCTCCGGCCCCGCACGAAGCGTGTGCGATCAATCCGATCCCCTCGATCTCGTCGTCGTGCCTGCGATCGGCGCGTGGCACTACTCGCGCCGCGCTGACGGCACGTAGCGCACGTCCGGCTCGGACCTCGGATTGAGGTACGCGCGGAACACCATCAGCGGATGCCAGCCGTCGGGCGATTGGTCGAATGCGTCGAGCGCGGTGCGCAGATCGTGGTTGTGGAGCGCGATCGAGATCGAGCCCTCGGTCTGCTCGACCAGCTCGTCGTCGACGTAGCGCCCGGACGCGGCGCCGCAGAAGCAAGCGCGCACCTCGGGCCGCATCCGGATCACGTCGCCGCAGTCGCGGCACAACAAGAGCTTCATGGATGGTGACCCTAGCGCGTCGGCAGCGTGATCACCGCCTCGGCGCCGCGGCCGGTCTTGCGATTGCGCACGGCGAGCGAGCCACCGTGCGCCTCGGCGATCTGGCGCGCGAGCACGAGGCCAATGCCCGAGCCATGGGCCTTCGTGGTGAAGAACGGGACGAACAGGTTGGAGGTGTCGGCGACACCGGGGCCATCGTCCTCGACGACGATGGCGATGCTGCCGGCGGTGACGGTCCAGTAGATGCGGACAACTTGCCCGTGAGAGGTCTCGGCGGTGGCCTCGACGGCGTTGTTCACGAGGTTGATGAGGAGCTGGTCGAGCTGGTCGGGATCGCCGGGGATGATGCTCGGCGGGCCGCCGTGGATCGTCACCTTTGCGCGGGTCTCGAGGTGGGCGGTGCGCTGGATCCAGGTGGCGACATCGACCGAGCCGAGGCGCGGCGGAGGGAGCCGGACGAGGCGGGCGTACGACTGCATGAAGCGCGACAGGCCGGCGGCACGGCGCTCGATGATCTCGAGGCCGCGCGCGAGATCCTCCTCGTACTCGGAAGTGCGGGCCTGGGCGAGCCCGGTGCGGAGCGTCTCGGCGATCGAGGAGATCGGGCCGAGCGAGTTGTTGATCTCGTGTCCGAGCACGCGGACCAGGCGCTGCCAGGCCTGGCGCTCCTCGGCGCGGAGAGCGTGGCGGACGTCGGTCATGACGACGAGCTTGTGGGCGACGCCGGACAGCCGGACATCACTCGGGCGGACCTCCCACGTGCCCTGGCCACCGGGGAGGTTGAGCTCGATGATCCGCGGGACATCGGTGGCGAATAGCTGTTCGAGGCCGAGGTCAGTGAGCGACAGACCTTCGGCGGTGCGGCCGATCAGGCGTTCGGCGGTGCGGTTGGCCATTCGCACGGTGCCGGTCTCGTCGACGGCGAGCACGGCGGCGTCGAGGCCTTCGACGACACGTGCGAGCCCCGCGGCGGCCTCCTGATCGCGCCAGCGCTCGGAGCGGAGCTGCTCGGCGAGCTCGGACAGCTCGCCCATCGCGAGGCCGAGGGCATCGTCGCGGCGCGGATGGCGTCCACGGACGGAGTAGTCACGCTCGCGCAGCGCGGCGATCAGGTTGGCGAGCGTCTGCAGCGGGCGCTGCACCCGAGCGCGCGCAGCGAATGCGAGCCCGAAGCCCGAGAACCCGATCAGCATGGTGAGGGTGACGCGCGACTTGAGATCGAGATCGCCGGACCAGATCAGCGGCAGCGCGACGAGGATCGGGATCATGGCGGCCCCGAGCGCCAGCACGAGGACATTGTCCTCGTGGCGCAGCGAGGGGCGCGGCTTCATTCCTGATCCGTACCAGCTAACCGCGCAACGAGGCGAGCCGGCGGTACAGCGCGGAACGTGACAGGCCGAGCGTGCGCGCGGCCTCGGAGACATTGCCGCCCTGCGCCGCGAGCGCGCGCTCGATCAGGTAGCGCTCGACCTGCTCGAGCGTCATCTCCTCGAGCCTGGGGGCGGCGGAGACCTTCGCGCGCAGCATGAGGTCGTCGGCGCGGATGTCGTGGCCGGTCGCGAGGAGCGAGGCACGTTCGATCACGTGCTCGAGCTCGCGCACGTTGCCGGGCCAGGTATGGGCGAGCAGTGCTTCCATTGCCTCGCCCGACAGCTTGCGCGTGGGTGTGGTGCGGGTGAGGAACGCGGCGGCGAGATCGGGGATGTCCTCGCGCCGTTCGCGCAGTGGCGGCAGGCGGATCTCGACGGTGTTGAGCCGGTACAGCAGATCTTCACGAAACCGGCCCTCGCTCGCCTCGCGGACGACGTCGGCATTGGTGGCGGCGAGCACGCGGACGTCGACCCGGCGCTGGCGCGACGAGCCCACGGGAGTCAGCTCGCCGGTCTGCAGCACGCGGAGCAGGCGGGCTTGCTGGACGATCGGCATGTTCGCGATCTCGTCGAGGAACAACGTGCCGCCGTCGGCGAGCTCGAAGCAGCCGGTGCGATCGGCACGCGCGTCGGTGAACGCGCCCTTAACGTGACCGAACAGCTCGCTGTCGAGCACGCCATCGGAGACACCACCGGCGTTGACCGCAATGAACGCGTGATGCGCGCGTGGCGAGGCGGCGTGGATCGCGCGAGCGATCACCTCCTTGCCCGTCCCATGCTCACCCGTGATGAGGACGCTGGCGCTGGACGGCGCGATGCGATCGACGAGCGACATGATGCCGCCCATCGCGCGGGAGTTCGCGATCACGGATGGCAGGTCGTGACTCCGCGCGCGCGCGGCTTGCGCGTCGAGCCGGTTGATCGTGCGCAGAGCGCGGCGGAGCTCGAGCAGACCGCGCAGCGTCGCGATCAGGCGCGCGTTGTCCCAGGGCTTCTGGACGTAGTCGCGCGCGCCACGGCGCATCGCCTCGACTGCGCCCTCGATCGTGGCCCACGCGGTCATCACAACCACCGGCAGGGTGGGGTCGAGCTCGCGAAGCCGCGCAAGCAGGTCCATGCCCTCGCGCCCCGAGGTGGTGTCGCGTGCGTAGTTGAGATCGATCAGGCAGACGTCGAGGTCCTCGGCCTCGCAGACGGCGAGCACCGCCGCGGGAGAGGTGGCCGTCCGGACGTCGAATCCGTTGGCCCGCCCGAGCATGCGCACGGCTTCGAGCACGTCGGTCTGGTCGTCGGCGACGAGTAACCTCGGAAGCTCGGCCACGGGAGTCCTCGTGGAGAGCTTACCGTCCAACCGTATCCTCGACGACCCGGCCGTCGAACAAGTGCACGACCCGGGTCGCCTTGCGGGCGTAATCGGGGTTGTGGGTGACCATGATGATGGTCGCCCCGCCGCGGTGCATCTGCTCGAGCAGCTCGATCACGGCATCGCCGTTCTTGGAATCGAGGTTTCCCGTCGGCTCGTCCGCGAGCAGGATCAGGGGGTCGCCGGCCACCGCGCGTGCGACCGCGACGCGCTGTTGCTGCCCGCCGGACAGCTGGGCGGGCAGGTGGCGGGCGCGGTGCGACATCCGCACCGAGTCGAGTGCGGCGGCGACCTTTTGCTTGCGCTCGGCGGCGGGCATCCCGCGATAGATCAGCGGGAGCTCGACGTTCTCCTCGACCGAAAGATCGCCGATCAGGTTGAACGCCTGGAAGATGAAGCCGATCGATCGGTTGCGCATCGCGGCGCGCTTGACCGGATCGAGCTTCGCGGTGTCGGTGCCGTCGATCCGGTACTCGCCATTCGACGGCACGTCGAGCAGGCCGAGGATCGCGAGCAGCGTCGACTTGCCCGAGCCCGAGGGCCCACTGATCGAGACGAACTCGCCCTTGCCGACCGAGAGCTCGACGTTCGACAGCGCGCGCGTCTCGACGTCGTCGGTGTGGAAGGTCTTGCCGATCCCCGCGAGGTGGAGAAGGGTCCTGCCCGGGGTGGCGACGGGCGCGAGGTCGGGCTGCTTGGTTTCGATGGCTTCCATGATCCTTTACTCGATTCTGAGCCGGTCGTGACCGTCCCACTTCGACATGTCCGAGAGCACGACCTGATCACCGACGCGCAGGCCGCTGGCGATCTCGATCTCCTTGAGCGCGGCGCGCCCGAACTTGACGGTGACGCGGCGGGCTTCGTCCCCACGCAACACGAACAGCGCCGAGGTGGCGTGCGCCTCACCGATCGCTGGGCGGGACACGTGCAGCACCTCGGAGGTCCGCGCGAGCACGATCACGCCGTCGACGTTCTGGTCGGTGCGCGCCGACTTCGGGAGCTCGCCCTGGATCCGGACGTCGATCTCGACGCTGCCGTTCTCGGCGGCCGGGTCGATCCGGATGACCTCGCCGTCGAGCGTGCCCGCGCGGGTATCGATCTTCGCCTTGAGCCCGATCGAGACGTCAGTGGTCTCCGACTCCGGGATCCGGAGGCGGGCCTGGAGACGCTGCGGGTTGATCACCTTCGCGAGCGGTGCGCCAGCGGGCACGGTCTGCCCGATCTCGACCGCCACTTGCTGCACGACGCCGGCCTGGCCCGCGCGCACGTGGAGCGCTTCGAGTTGCTTGCGGCGGAACGTCGCGAGGGCATGCAGCCGCTCGACCTGCGAGCGTTGCGCCTCGAGCTGGGCGGAGTTGCCGCGGCGGAGTGCGGCGAGCCGCTTGCGCTCGAACTCGCGGCGTTGCGCGAGCTGGCCCGCGCGGTCCTTGGACTCCGCGCTCTCGAGCTCGGAGATCACGCCCTTCTCGGCCATCGTGGTGTCGATCGTCTTGCGCCGCTCGGCCATCACGACGTCGGAGTTGAGGCTGGTCACCGCCGATTCCTGCGCGAGCCGGGTGCCGTCGAGCGTCGCGGCGAGGCGTGCAAGCTCGGCCTCGGCCTGCGCGACATCGCGATCGGCCTCGAGTGCGGCGAGCTCGGCCTCGGGGTTCGACAGCTCGACGAGGATGGTCTCGGGCTGGACCTGGGCACCTTGCTGGACCAGCACCTTGTCGACGCGGGCCGCGACCGGCGCCGAGGCCCAGCGAAAGTCGATCGGGATCAGCGTGCCCGAGCCCCGGACCTCCATCGTCAACGTGCCGCGCTGGACGGTCGCGACCCACAGCTCGCTGCGCTGGACCGTCGGCGCGCGCTGGCTGAACCACCGGATGCCGAACGTGATCCCGACCAGCGCCAGCAGCGTGCCGACGACCAGCACGGCGCGGCGCATCCGCGGCTTGGCTCGCGAGCGCGGGACGTCCATCACTCGCTCCTCAGCGCGACCGTCGGCTCGACCTTGGTCGCGCGGCGCACGGGGATCCAGGTCGCGAGCAGGGCGGTGAACGTGACCGCAACCGCGACGCCGGCGAGCAGCAGTGGCTGGCTCAGGTCATCGCCGTAGAACAGGCCGCGCAGCTTGGTGCCGATCGCGAATTCGAGCGCGACCGCGACGCCGAGCCCGACGATCACGCCGAGTGCGACGAGCGAACCGGCCTGGCGGAGCACCATCGCACGCACCTGCTTGGGCTGGGCCCCGAGCGCGACGCGGAGCCCGATCTCGTGGGTACGCTGCGCGACCGTGTGGGACATCACGCCGTAGATCCCAACCGCGGCGAGCAGCAGCGCGAGCCCGGCGAACGCGGTGAGCAGGAACGTGAGGAACCGCGGCCGCGCGACCGCTTCCCACAGCACGTCATCCATCGATCGCATCTTCGAGATCGGCAGCGTCGGGTCGATCTCGGCGACCGCGCGCTGGATCGCGGGGATCAGGGCTCCTGGATCGCCCTGCGTGCGGAGCACGGTGTAGAGCGATTTCGGCGACTCGGGGGGCTTCAAGAGGTTTTGGTATTGCGCCGCCGGGATGAAGATCTCGGTCCCGGGAGGCTTGTCGATCCCGTTCTGTTTGATGTCGGCGACGACGCCGACGACGGTCTGGATCGGGTCCTCCTTGTCGCGGCCCCTGACCCTCACCTTCTGGCCGAGCGGTTCCTCACCCGCGAAGAACCGCTTCGCGAACGCCTCGTTGACAAGCACCACCTTCGGCGATTCCGGTGTGTCGCTCGGCAGGATCTCGCGGCCCTTGACGATGCGCGACCCCAGCGCGGCCATGCCGTCATCGCTGATCGTCTGCCAGTAATCGACGTTCCACGGGATCCCGAACGGAGCGGGAACGCGGGTCTTGGTCGGGAAATTGATGTCGTTCGCGTCGAGCGAACGCAGCGGCGGCAGGCCGGACAGCAGGGCGGCGTGGGTCACCCCGGGTAGGCTGCGCATGCGGTCGAGGTGCCGCTTCCAGAACACGGCTCCGGTGACGCCGGGATAGGTCTTCGGCGGCAGCTCGAGCTCGAACGTCAGCATGTTCGACGGGCTGAACCCGGGCTTGACCTCCTGGAGCTTGACGAAGCTGCGCACCATCACCGTGCAGCCGATCACCAGCACGACGGCGAGCGCGATCTCGGTGATCACGAGCGCGCGGCGAACGCGAAGGCGCGCCTTGCTGCCGGTCATCCGGTTGGAGCCATCCTTGAGCGCACCGTGCAGATCGGTGCGCCGGGCGTGCACGATCGGGGCGAGGCCGAACAGCAGCGCCGCGAGGAGCGAGCACGCGATCGCGAACATCACGGCGGTGGAGTCGAGCGTGATCTCGTTCGCGCGCGGCGCCGATTTCGGGACCAACGTGGTCACGCCGTCGACCGCCCACACGGCGACCAGGATACCGAGCGCACCTCCGATCAGGCCGAGGATCAAGCTCTCGGTGACGAACTGGCGAATCAACCGGCGCCGGCTGGCACCGAGCGCGTGCCGGACCGCGACCTCCCTCGTCCGGGTCTCGCTGCGTGCGAGCAGCAGATTTGCGACGTTCACGATCGCGATCAACAGCACGAACAACACGGCGCCCTGGAGCAGCCACAGCGTCGTCGACAGCGAGCCGATCAGGTCCTGGTGAAACGGCTCCCCGATCATCGGGTGGAAGCCACGCTGGATCGCGTGGCCCTTCGACTTGCCCCAGGCATCGACCAGCGCCCCGAGCTCCTGACGGAACGAGGTGATCGTCGCGTCGGCCTTGAGCCGGACGACGACGTGGAGGGAGTGGCTGCCACGGCGATGCCGATGTTTGACGAAGTCGTGGGCGAGCGGGACCCAGGCCTGCTGGCGACCGAGGAAGTCGAACCCCGCGGGCATCACGCCGATCACCGTGACCGGCATCGCGTCGAGCCGGATCGTGCGGCCAATGATCGAGGGGTCACCGCCGAACACGCGCTTCCAGACGTCGTAGCCGAGGACGACCACCTTCGGATCGCCAGGCTGATCTTCGGACTTGTCGTACCACCGGCCGAGCAGCGGCTTGACCCCGAGCAGCGGCAGGACCTCGTGCGTGGTGTAGGCCGCCTCGATCCGGATCGGTCGGTCGCCGCCCGCGAGCGACGCGGTGCCGTCGGCCCACGCACCTACACGCTCGCACGTCGCCTTGCACTCGTTCCGCAGATCCTCGAACTCGGGAGGCGAGACCCAGAACTTCTTGAGGCCGAGCCCACCGGTGAACTCGGTGTAGACGCGGACCAGCTGGTCCGGCTGCTCGTACGGCAAGGGTCGCAGGACCACGGAGTTGACGACGCTGAAGATCGTGGTGCTCGCCCCGATCCCCAGCGCGAGGGTGATGACGAGGACCGCGGTGAGCCCCGGAGACTTCACCATCATGCGGAAGGCGTATCGAACGTCGAGCCAGATCGAGCCCATCCCACCGATCTCAGCACCTCATGTGCCAGCCGAACCTCGCGAGAACACGCGGCTGCCGGCCCGGGACCTGTGCGGGACTGGGAACCGCGATCCCAGAACCGGACACCTGGTGTGCTACCGGCTGCCCGCGCGCATCGCCTCGTCCGGTCGGTCCATCCGACAAACCCGCAGCGCAGCCAAATTGACGATGTCTCGCTTTGAGCGGGATAATTCGCGACGGGCCGGATCGCGGCCCAGCCATGGCTCCCGACGAACCCAGCGGAGTGCGACCGGCGCCGGTCGTGCTGCGCATCAAGCTCCGCTACGACGACGTCGAGTCGATGGTGCAGCGGTTCGCGCCCAACGTGGGCAAGTCCGGACTGTTCCTGCCGACCAAGGCACCGCAGCCGATCGGCACCGAGGTGAAGTTCGAGCTCCGGCTCAATAACGACCAGGTGGTGCTGGTCGGGCTCGGCCGCGTGAAGTCGATGACGCCCGCGGATCCGACTCCGTCGAAGCGCGCGTTCGGCAACTCGATCGAGTTGATGCGCGTGTCCCCGCAGGGCCGCGATCTGATCATGAAGCTACTCGCGCGACGCCGCGCGCTGGGGCTTGCCGAGGTCGCGATCCCGACGGCGGCTGATGTCGACATCGCACGCGAGACCACCCGCGCGAACGAATCCGCGAAGCCCGCGTTCACGATCCCCGAGATCCCGAAGCCGGAGGCAGCGGCGCCCGTGGCCGAGCCCAGCTCACCCTCGCGTTCCACGCCACTGCCGTCGGTGATGACCGCGCCCCGACGCACCACGAGTCCGATGGAGGTCGCGAAGGTTCATCTCGTGCCACCGCTCGCCCCCGAGGCGCCCCGCCGTCGCCGCCCCGCCGTCCACGAGCTGATCGAGTCGGCGTCCGGTCCCGTGCAGTCGGCGACCTGGCTGCCCGGGCTGGACGACGACGTCGACGTGGCCGCCGTGCTGGTGCGCGCCCGCTTGCTCGCGGGGGATCTCGAGGCCGAGCTCGCGGCGCTCGGCGAGGATGTTGGGAGCGCGGCGCCGATCGAGATCAGCATCGACGCGGCGTCGGCGGAGCTCGCGAAGCAGCTCGGTGGCGTCGCGGTGCGCCGCGATCGCAGCGCTGGCTGGGCGGTGCCCCCGGCGGTGCGTATGCCCGACGCACCGACCAACGGCGCCGCGGTGGCGGTCGAGGCGGTGATCGAGGCGGTGATCGAGCCGGTGCCCGCGCCGGAGCCCGAGCCCGATCCGGAGCCCGCGCCCGAAGCCGACGACGATCACGACGACGATCACGACGGCGATCGTGTGGTCCGGCTTCGCGACCACGACGACAGTGGCGTCAGGCTCGACGAGCGGCCGTCGGCGGTGCGCACCGTGTTCCCGGTCGAGGACGAGCCGGAGCCGATGATCCACGCCGACGCGGATCTCGACGAGCTCGCCGCCCAGCTCCAGGCGGCCGACGAGCACGAGGTCGACGCCGACCAGATCGCGGACGAGATCCACCAGCTCGACGAGAGTGACTTCGAAGAGGTCGAGCAGACGCAGGTCGGTGCGCAAGGACTCGAGCAGTCGGAGGATCACGCGCTGCGCGCACGCTCGGCGGCCGAGGATGAAGTGCTCGCGAACCAGCTCGAAGCCCAGCTCGCAGAAGCCGAGGCCGAGGACCTGGGACTCGCCGCGGCGACGTTCGATCACCTGCCCGCGCAGCACACGATGGACGAGGAGGTCGCCGGATTCGGCGCGCAGCTGCCCACCAGTGCGCCGGCGGGCGAGCCGGGCTGGCCGGGTTACGAGGACGGTGCGGTCGAGGCGGCGCCGAACGAGTTCGAGCTGCCGAACGAGACCGATGGCGAGTCTGCCGATGACGACTCGTTCGAGATCGATGACTTCGAGATCCTCGCCGAGGCCGATGCAGAGGATGCTGATCTGCTGTCCGCGCATGGTGAACAGGACGTCTCCGACGCAGCGCCCGGCCCACCGCGGCGCCCGAGCACTGACTTCGCGGCCCGCCTGGACCTCGGCGATGACAGCGCCGACCTCTACTTGCCGCCGAACCTGTACCGCGGGCGGACCGACGACGACGAGTACGAGTCTGGATCCGATCCGCGGATCGCGAGTGCCGGCCAGGCGCTCGCCGCGTTCGATGACCCGGACCGCGAGAGCTTCGCCGAGATCCCGCGTCGGCGGTTCGCGCGCGTTCCTTCCGACCCGCTGTCCGGGTTCGGCCCGGTTCCCCCGCGTCCCGGTGCGGTGCAGCCGATCTACGAGTCCGAGAGCGCGAGCTTCACGATCGCGGGGATGCCTTCCTCCGAGGACGATCTCGAGTTTGACGCGCCGCACGCGGCGTTCCCGCCACTGCACGAGTTCGATCAGAGCGACGTCATCGATACCGGGGATCTGGCGCGCGCGGGTAAGCTGCCGCGACCGGTCCGCACGCCATACAAGCGTGGCGTGCCGTCACCGCCGCAGGAGGCCGATGACCTCGAGAACGCGCTCGAGGCGCTCGACGTCGATCTCGATGATCTCTCGATCCCGCATGCGGCGACCGAGCTGCCGCGCCAGACCCAGCCGATCGGCACCCGGCCGGCGGTCACGGCGCGCAGCACGCCTCCGCGTGCCACGGCGACGCCTGCGCCGGTCACGCGCAAGCCCAAGCGCGCGGTCACCGACGACGGCGTGATGATCGACTTCGACGACGAAGACCCAGCCGAGTAGAGGGTCTAACCGGCGAGGCCGGGGTGCGCGAGCGCCTGGACCAGCGCCTTGCGATCGCCGGCGTGCTCGTTCCACAGCGCGACGATGTGGTCGGCCACCGTGCGGCCCGAAGCAGCGATCTCCTCGACCGGCGCGAGCAACGGCAGCGACGTCGGCGCGAGCCGCGTCAGGCCATCGCGCGAGATCGCGACCAGCTCCTTCGCCAGCGCGCCCAGCGTGTGGCCCCCGACGCGCGTGGCGAGACCGTGGGTCGGAACTTCGTCGGCGATCTGCTGGCGCTGCGCGAGCGTGAGGCCGGCGGTCAGCTCGATCGCGGCGGTTCGCGCCGTGTCGTCGTACAGGAGGCCGCGGATGAATGGCGGCAGCGCGCCGATCATCCCCAGCGTGCTGCAGTCGCAGCCCCGGACCTCGATGAAGCGCTTGAGCCGGCCCTCGGGAAACAGCGTCGACAGGTGCAGCGCCCAGTCCTCGTGGGTCGCGCTCTCGCCCTGCCAGCCCTCGGTCATGAACCGGCGAAAGGTCAGCTCGGCCGGCACCATGCGATAGCCGCCGCGGTAGACGAAGTACATCGGCACGTCGAGTGCCCAGTCGCGGTATCCGGCGAAGATCGGCGCGTCCTCGAACACGAACGGCAGGATGCCGGCGCGCTGGTTGTCGGTATCGCGCCAGATCCACGCGCGGTAGCTCTGGTAGCCGCTCGGCTTCTCATCGACGATCGGCGAGGCGGCCCACAGCGCGGTCAGGATTGATGTCACGGAGTACAGCGCGCGAAGCTTGCTGCCGGCGTCGGCCTCGTCCGCAAAATCGAGATTGGTCTGCACCGTGGCGGTGCGCTGCATCATCTCGAGGCCCCGCGTACCCACGCGCGGCATGTACTCGCGCATCACGCTGTAGCGCAGCTTGGGCATCCACGGAAGGTTCTCGCGCGTGCCGAACGGCCGCAGGCCGCCGATCAGCCACGCCAGCCCGAGGTCTCGCGACGCGCGTCCGAGTGCCTCGACGTACTCTTCGAGATCGGCGACGAACATCCGGTCGTCGGTGACGGGCCGCGAGGCGAGCTCGAACTGGCCGCCGGGCTCGAGCGTCAGCTGAGAGCCGCCGCGCGTCAGCGCGATCATGTGACCATCCTCGATCGTCGGCGCGCCGCCGCGATCCGCGAACCAGTCGAGCAACGCGGAGATCCCACGCGGACCGTCGTAGGCCGGTGCCTCGCCGGTGTCGGCGTGGACGCCGATCAGCTCGTGCTCCGAGCCCATCCGCCACTGATCGCGTGGCTTGCCGGCAGTCTCGAAGTACTGGTTCAGCTCGTCGACCGAGCGGATCGGAACGGCGTCCTTTTCGTCGACGAGGTGCACGAGGTCCGTGGACTCTAGGGGGTGATCCGGGGGACGTCAATGCAGCCGACCAGCCGGAGCACCTCGTGATAGCGTCGCGCCGATGCACGTGTTCGGAGCTGGCTCGGAGCTGGAACAGAAGTACACGCGCCTTCTCGAGCTCCTGCGAACGCTCGCGTTCGCCGAGCGAGAGGTGACGCTGTCGTCGGGCCTCAAGTCGAATTTCTACATCGACTGCAAGCAGGTCAGCCTCGACGCCGAAGGAGCCTCCCTGATCGGGCAGCTGTTCCACGCGACGATCGAACGCGTCGCACCGCACGCGATCGCGGTGGGAGGTCTGACGCTCGGCGCCGATCCCCTCGCGACCGCGACCAGCATCATCAGCTTTCAGGCCGGTCATCCGCGCGCGGCATTCCTGGTCCGCAAGGAGCCCAAGGGTCACGGGACGAATCAGTGGGTCGAGAGTACCCGTCTGCCGCCGGGCGCACCCGTCGTGATCCTCGAGGACGTCATCACCACGGGCGCGGCGACCATCAAGGCGATCGAGCGCGCGAAGCTCGCCGGTCTCGAGGTGGTTCATGCCCTCGCCCTCGTCGATCGCCTCGAGGGCGGTCGCGAGGCGGTCTCCCAGCACACGCCGCTCACCACGCTGTTCACCCGGAAGTCGTTCCTGCCATGAAGCTCGCCTCATCGACCGCACTGTCCGCACTCCTCGTCTTCGCGATCGCATGCGGTGGCAGCGCGCCGCCCGTGCGGCTGACCGAGGACTGGCCCGCCAGCGTCGGTGACTACGACGACGTCACCGAGCAGTGGACGCGCAAGACCACGCTGCGCGGTACGTATCAGGAGACGCTCGAGCTCGCCGCCACGTTCAAGGCTCCCGAGTGGCGTGCGGCGCACGCGGTCAAGGATGCCGAGGCGCGAGGCCTGGTCGGCGATGCACGCGCCCAGCGGCTCGGGCAGGCGCGCAGCGAGATCGCGGGGCCCTACGAGTTCGAGCTCATGGTGACGACCTGGGATCGCCGCGAGAACGATCTCGATCGCGGCAAGAAGAGCGTGTGGCGGATCCGGCTCCTCGACGATCAGGGCCGCGAGATCGAGCCGCTCGAGATCATCAAGGACAAGCGGCCGGCGGTCACGGTGCGTGCGGAGTTCCCGGCCCACGGCGACTTCTCGACGCCGTACATCGTGCGGTTTGCGCGCACGGCGGCGTTGCTCGGCCCGAGCGCGAAGCAGATCCGGCTCCGGATGAGCGGCGAGCGCGGCGGCGTCGAGCTGGTGTGGCAGAGCCCTTAACGCTTGCGGCCGAGCAGACGATCCCAGAACCCGACCGGCCGGTAACCCTCGTCGAGATCGTCGAACGAGTCCGCGGCATCGGGCTTCCGCTCGTCCTGGCCGGCGCGGAAGAAGTCCTCCTCGACGTCGCTGAACGCGACGCTGGCATCCTTGCGGACCGCGGCGACCTCGTTCTCGAGCGCCGTCGAGGTGGCGTCCGGGGTACGTGGCGCAGCCGCCTGCGCAACGGCCTGCGAGTGCACGGCCGCAATGTCCGCGACGAGGATCGACGGCTCGGAGGACGCCGGGGCCTTGAGCGGGAGCTTCAAGTGCGGGTGGGTGACGGCGGAATCGATCTCGCCGGTCGCGTCCTCGGGACGATCGTCGGGCGGCTCCTCGCCGGGCGCGACATAACGGGGTGCGGGCGGCGTCTCGGCGGTCGACAGGTTGTCGCGAATCACGCCGTCGGACGTCTCGACCTCGCCGGCCTCGGGAATTCCGGACGATGACGGCAGCACCGTCGCGAGCGGCACCGCGACGACGCGTGCGGTGTGCTCGGTCGTGGACACCGTCATCTGCTCTGCGAGCAACACGGTCGCGGTCGGCGACTCGGCGATCACGACCGGCGCGGTGATGATCTGCGCGCACGCGGGATCCTGCTTCGCGATCTGCTGCACGCGATCGATCGCATTGACGGGTATCGCGATGTTGCGCTGCGACTGCCGTTGCTCGGCGCGACGCGCGGCGCGGTTCTTCTTCGAGTCACGACGCGGGCCCTTGCTCGCCGTTGGCGCAGCGGACGGTCCGCTCTCGGTAGCCTGGCGATCGCGCTCTGCCTTCGCCTCGCGGGCGCGATCCGCGAGTGCCTTGGCCTCGGTCTCGAGCTCGGTCCGCTGGGCCTGCGCGCGATCATTGACCGCGGGCGACGCCTGTTTGCGGGGCTCCGCTTCGGCCGCCTTCGTGCGGCGAGCCTCGGCAACCCGGCGCGCCATCTCGTCGGCCTCGGCCTTCACCTTGGCATCGGGCACCGGCCGCATGCTCTCGATCCGGTAGCGCTCCTCGGTCTCGCGGCGCGCTTGCTCCTGCCGCGCGGTGAGCTCGCCCATCCGCACCTGCTCGGCCTGCTCGGCCTGGGCGGCCTGTTCGGTCTGGGTGGCACGCTCGGTCTCGATCCTCGCGAGCGCCTCCGCCGCCTCGGTCTCGCGTGCCCTGGTGTCCTCGCGGTCTTCCCACACCACGGACGGCTCGAGTCCGACGTCCGTGGGGAAGATCCTCTCGCGCTTGCCAGTGTCCATCAGCGCCTCCAGCCGCTCGCGCGGCGCTTCGCGGGTCGGTGGGCTCGGCATGCTGATCTCGCCCGACGCATGAGCCGCGGGCACGACACCCGCGAGCGAGCCGACCTCGGCGCCGACCGTCCGCGGCACGAGGGTTCCCCAGTCGATCTCCGTCTTCCCGACCGCAGCCACGGAGCCGGCGTGTTCGCGCGCCTTTCCGCGCCTACGGCGACGCTTGTTGGTCGCCTCGATCGAGCCGGAGCTGTCCGCGCTGGTGCGCTCGCTGACGTCCTCGCGCGTCTCGTTGCCGACGAGCCACTCCTCGAGTGCGAGCACCGCGCGCCAGGTCGCCTTCTTGCCGCGCGGGGTCGCCGCGATCCGGAGCAGGCCGACGTCGAGCGCGCGCTGTGCGACCCGCAGGGTCTCGAACACGCGGTAGGGCGAATCCTCGAGCACGTCGGCGAGCACGCGGTGACCGTCGAACATGCGGAGCACGCCGTGGACCTCGGTCGGCACCTGCTTGCCGTGCGAGTGAATACGCGCGACATCCTGTTCGAGCACCATCGACGGCGACAGTCGGCCACTCGACTCGCGGATCCCGGTCAGGAAGCGCTCGGCGTCGGCGAACAGCTCGTCGTGCGCGAGCGGGATCTGATGGCGACGCACCACGTCCTCGTGATGGAACTCGAAGCGCGCATCCGTCCACAGCATCAGCTGGTGCAGCGCCGCCTGGCCATGGATGACACCGACCTGGGCCGATGTCACCTCGCCGTGGAAGAACCGGACCTCGCCGCGGCGCAGGCCGCGGATCAGCGTCAACACCGCGCTCCGGCCCAGCGTGGCCAGCGCGCGTACGAGCGTGAACACGCCGGTGGTCTCGGCGAGGTTGCCCGCGACCGGATCGCGAGGGCGCCCGACGTGGCTGCGGAGCAGCCGCCCGATCGTGACGACGTCGCGGAGGTAGGCAGGCTGCAGCACGACCTCGTCGGCGCCGGCCGTCTCGGCATCGGTGCGCCGGATCCCGCGACCCGCGAACAGGATCGGGACGTCGATGTTGCCGTCGTCGAGCAGCTTGCGGGCGCGCCGCAGCAGATCGAGCGCGCGGCCATCGGTGCCACCCACGACGATCAGCCCGGCGTCCTCATCGGGTAGCATCATCTTGGTCGCGTCGATCGGGATCGGCGTGACCACGGATGTGGGGATGCCCTCGCGTTCGAACCCGAGCTGGACCTGGCGGCTGGCCCGAAGATCGGGATCGAAGACGATGACTTTCGAAAGTCCCGACATGCGCCGCGAAACAGTGTGCAGTATAAACGCGGCTGTGGGGCCGGCCTCGCGCCACGTTTCTGTGATCGTCCTCGAAGTCATCCAAGGAACCACGTCGCAACGCGTGCATCGCGTTCTCGCGACGGGCGGCACCGCGACGATCGGGCGTGCGCCCGCGAGCACGATCGTGCTCACCGACTTTCATCTGTCAGGTGATCACGCGCAGATCACGCAGATCGGCGAGCACTTCGTGTTCCGCGATCTGCGCTCCACCAACGGCTCGGCGATCGAGCGTGAGGGCCGGCGCATCGTGGTCGATGCGGCCGCGCGCTGGGAGCTCGCGCTCGCTGACGGTGACGTCATCCTGCTCGGCAACCCGGCGGACCCGGTGCGGATCTCGGTCCGGTTCGGCGATGACGGTGACGATGATCTCGGCGACCGCCTGATCGCCTCGCGCTCGATCATGGATCTGCCTGCGGTGGCGGATCAGATCGAAGGCGATCCGGTCAGCGCGCTTCGCGTGTACAAGGCGCTGCAGCCGCTCGGCGCACGGCTCGAGCCCACGGAGGTGATCGAGGCCTGCGTGGCGGCGACGTTCGAGCTGCTGTCGCGCGCGACCCTCGTCGCGATCTTGCTGCGCTCCGAGAGCGACAAGGATCGGTTCGCGCTCGCCGTGTCCCGCGAGCGACCGGGGCAGGTTCCGGGCAAGCCGGTCGGCGATACCGTGCGCGCCAGCCGCGCCGTGTTGCGCCGCGTGCTCGCCGATCGCGCGGCGGTGTTGACCGCCAACGCGCAGGAGGCGCTGTCGAGCGAGTCCATCCTCGGTGGTCAGATC
>JBBJLY010000500.1:0-2682 GCA_037720695.1 Kofleriaceae bacterium
CGAGCATGCGCGGCGCGATCGCGTAGTCGTCGTCGATGTAGCGGATCGAGCGATGCTGCAGATCCCAGTCGGCCCACCGCACGATCGCGCGTAGCAGCGACCCTGCCGCGAGTCGGGCCTGCGCGCGGGTCGACAGCGGCGAGCCGGGATCGAGCCTGCCGGGGACCGGTGCCAGGTTGCGCTCGATCAGCGGCGCGGCGGCGTCGATAACGAAGCCCGCGCGGTCGCGGCGGCGCACCGTCTCGCAGGCCGACATGAAGCCGCCGAGCACGCGATCCTGCGCCTCACCGACCGCGATCAACGCCGCCGGGTCGACCTGCGCACGTTTCGCGAGCTCGGTCGCCTGCCAGCGCTTCGCGAGCTCCTCGGCGAGCGCCTCGACGACGACCGGTCCCGCGCCGGTGACCAGGCTGTCGAACGTGGGGACCGCGGCGCCCGCGAGGTCCGCGCAGAAACCAAGCCACGCGAGCGGCGTGCTGCGCACGAACGGCTGGGCCGCGATCACGCGCATCGCCGGCGTGTCGCGGACCGCGTCGAGCGTGAGGTACACGAGCACCTGATCGCCGAGCGCGAGCGGCATCGCGTGCAGGCTGGGCAGCGTCGAGGGCGGAGCGGAGAACGGCGTGGAGACCAGCCAGCGGATCAGGTGCACCGAGGCCGGCGTGAACGTGAGCGGCAACGGCTCGTAACGATCCCACAGCCGGCCGCGCACGCCAGTCAGCGAGGTCCGCAGCCGCGTCCCGCCGCGATGCCACAGCGCGAGCCACACCTTCTCGAACGCGTCCTCGAGCAGGCTCGCGCAGGTGGGGCCGATCTTCTTTGGCAGGTTGCGGCCGCGACACAGCAGCGCCCACATGTCATCGCCCGCGGCGGGCCCCGCGACGATCGCGCGGGCGAGCGTCACCAGCTCCGCCTCGCTGGCCGCGACCTGCGCGAGCTGCGTGACGTCCTCGATCTGGTCGTCCTCGATCTGGTCGTCCTCGATCTCCTCGAGCTCCTCGTCGTCACTCATCGTCATCACTCATCGTCATCGCTCATCGTCGCCTCACGTTCACGAGGGCCGCCGCACCGCTCGGCCAGCCGTTCACGATCAGCTTGCCGTCGCGCCAGTGAACTTCGACGGTGTTCGCCGTGCGCAGCCGCGGATCGTCGGGCGACAGCGCGGCGCTCAGGAAGTGCATCGTCTGGTTGGTCGAGCCGAGCCAGCGCCGGCCGAGTGGGGGCGCTGGCTCCGGACGGTCCCGGTCGTAGCGGCCATCGACCAGCAGATCGATCTCCGCGAGCAGCGCGTCGATCGCGGGGCGTGTGACGGCCTGGTCGCGCAGCTCGCCGAGCGTGTAGCCGGAGTACACCATCACGTTCAGCCCGAGCGCATGCGTCCGTCGCGCGACCTCGGCCACGGCCTCCGCCTGCTCGAACGGCTCGCCGCCGAGGATCGAGATGCCCTCGATCCCAGGAACGCGCGCGACCCGCGCGACCACGTCATCGACCGACTGCACCGTTCCGCCATCGGCCACGAACATCTCGGGGTTGCAGCAGCCGGGGCACCGGATCGTGCAGCCCTGGACCCACAGCGCGAGGCGGTGTCCCGGACCCTCGGCTTCGGTGGAGTCGACGACTGTGGCCACCCGGAGCACGCTGCAGCATAGCGTGATCTCGACCGATGTCCGCGCTCCGCCAGCTGGAGTAGAGTGGGTACTGTATGGCGTGCCTGTGCTGCGGCGCTGCGACCGAGATGGGTGCGCTATGCCGGTCGTGCGCGCTCCAGGTCGCGCCGTGTGAAGGGCTGATCGGCGATCACGTCCGTGCCACCATCCCGGCGACCGACGCCGAGGCGTGGTTCGTCGATGGGTTCGGCGCCGCGCATGCGATCGCGGAGCGCACGGTGATCGGGCGCAATCACGAGAACCAGCTGACCGTGCTCGCGGCCTCGGTCTCCCGCGAGCACGCAGAGCTGCGCAAGACCGGCGACGTCTGGCACGTCCGCGACCTCGGCAGCCGCAACGGCACGTTCGTCGATGGCGTGCGCTGCCAGGGGCGCGTCCAGTTGCCCGCACGCGCGATCCTCAAGATCGGTGATGTCGCGCTGTGGTTCCTGTCGGAGGTCGTCCACGAGCCGGCGGCAGGACCCTCACTGGTCACGCACACCGCCGGCGGCGGGCTCGTGCGGTTCCTGCTCGGGACCGGCGAGCCCGAGCTGTGTCTCGTCGGGACCACGGACACCGCGGCTGGTGGCGCGCTGCTGTCGCGCAAGGCGGGTGCCCAGCCGTGGTCGGAGCGTGGCTTGCCACCGCTCGAGTTCCAGCTGCTCCGCGCGCTGTGCGCCCGTGCGACCGAGGAGTCGAGCTCGCCATCCGCCGTGCGCGGCTGCGTCGCGACCAAGCAGCTCGCCCGCGAGCTCCCGTTCCAGTCGAAGTACGCGAACGAGGAGAACGTTCGCCAGGTGGTGCGCCGACTGCGCGGCGCGCTCGCCGAGATCGGGGCGGACGGCATCCTCGCGGTGGTGCCGGGACGCGGCTACTACCTGGCGTGTCCGGTCAGCCTCGCCGGTCGCTGAAACGACCGACAGGTCACTTCGGCCGATGATCGAGATCGATCGTCAGCCGCTGTGGCGTTGGCTCCTCGGACACCGGCGTGACCTCTGCGCCGGTGCCGCAGATGAAGCACTCGTTGAAGCTCGGC
>JBBJLY010000248.1:0-12050 GCA_037720695.1 Kofleriaceae bacterium
CCAGTCACCGACGGTGTCGAAGTCGCGGCTGCCGCGGAGCAGCAGCCTCTGCTCGCGCCCGCGCGTGGGAGCGCCGGTGGTGGGCGCGCCCGGCCCCGGGGATCGCCCGGGTCTCGAGCACATCTCGCGTGGTGATGCCGTCGTCATCGACGATCAAGCGGCGGCGAAGCCGGACCGCGACGATCGCCGCCGCGAGCACGGCACCGATCGCGAGTCCGATCGGGCCGCCCATCACCGAGCACAGCAACACGATCGCTGCGATTGCCACGGTGCCGCCGTGCGTGGGCCCGAGCTCGATTCTCGTCATCGCAACAGCACGGAGCAAGCCGCGTACCGCGGTACGCCGGCGTCGCGACGGCTTCAGATCCGCGTCCGGACGCCGCGCGCGCCGAATCAGCGTGCCGAACGCGCATCTGACAGCGTGATCGAGGTGCGCAGGCGGCGCGGCGGTTGTCGCAGGTGTCGCGTGGGATGGGGCCGGAAAAACTGTCCAGCCCCTGGAATTTCTGGCCCTACTACGGCTGTAGTGGCGGTCCATGAAGGCCCTCTTGATTTCGGCGATGTTCGTGCCTGCGCTCGCTGTGGCGCAGCCTGCGCTCGAGCTTCCAGCGCTCAGTCCCCACGCGAAGGTCGAGCAGCGCGTCGGGGTCACCGACCTCTCGGTCGACTACTCGAGCCCTGCCGTGAAGGGCCGCAAGATCTGGGGCGAGCTCGTGCCCTACGACAAGGTGTGGCGCGCGGGCGCAAACCAGGCGACCAAGCTGACCGCGAGCCGCGACTTCAAGCTCGGGACCACCGCGGTCAAAGCGGGCACGTACTCGGTGTTCATGATCCCCGGCAAGACGTCGTGGAGCGTGATGCTGAACTCCGACCTCACGGCGAGTCAGGACAGTCACGATCCGAAGAAGGACGTCGCGAAGGTGACGGTCACGCCGGCGCCGCAGTCCGAGCTGCGCGAGCGGATGGTGTTCGTGTTCAGCAACACCGCCGACGACAAGACCGCACTCGACCTCGAGTGGGAGAAAGTTCGGATCCGGATCCCGATCGCGGTCGATACCAGAGGGCATAGCAACGCGGCGATCGAGGCTGCGACCAAGGAGGCGTGGCGCCCGCACTTCGCGTCGGCGAACTATCTCAACGAGGTCGGCGAGACCGACCGCGCGTTGACGCTGGTCGCAAAGTCGATCGTGATCCAGCCGACCTGGCGCAACGAGTGGCTCAACGCGCAGCTCCTGATGAAGAAGGGCAAGAAGGCCGAGGCCAAGGCCGCGGCGGCGCGCGCGCAGAAGCTGGGCGCAGGCGACACCGGCTACGAACAATTCTTCAAGGCGACCATCACGAAGACCGTCGCTGGCTGGAAGTAGTGCCCCGTGGAGCCCGACCGCGATACGCGTGCACGTGCTGTCGCGCGAGCGCGGCGAGCGCTCGCACCGGACGTGCACCGCGTGCTCGTCGCGCAGAACGCGAAGCTCGCGCCGAGTCCGGCGCGTGACGCGCATCTCGCGGCACTCGCGTCCGGTGCCGCTGCGGTCGTCACCGGCCAGCAGGTCGGGCTGTTTCTCGGGCCGCTCTACACGATCTACAAGGCCGCCTCCGCCATCGTGATCGCGCGTGCCCTCGCCGCCGAGACCGGCGTGCCCGTGGTGCCGATGTTCTGGCTGCAGACCGAGGACCATGATCTCGTCGAGATCGCGAGCTGCGAGGTCGTCGGCGAGACCGGGAGCGAGGCGATCACGGTCCCGGTCGCCGCCGACAACCGGATCTCGATCGCGCACCTGACGCTGCCCGAGACCGTCGTGCCCGCGCTCGATCGGCTCGCCGAGCTACTCGGCGCGGGCCCCGATGCGGTCGCGCACGTCGAGCGACTGCGGCGGCATTACCGCCCTGGACAGCCGTGGGCCGCCGCGTTCGCCGGCGTGCTCGGCGAGCTGTTCGCGCCAGAAGGGCTCGTCGTGATCGACCCGCGCGATCCGGTGCTCGCCACCGCGATCGCGCCGATCCATGCCCGCGCGCTCGCCGACACTGATCGCTTCGCGGCCGTGCTGGTCGCGCGTTGTGACGAGCTCGCGCGGGCAGGGCAGCCCGTCCAGGTCCACGTTCGTCCGGGCGCGCCGCTCGCGTTCTTTCATCCCGACGGCGCGCGGGGGCCGCGGGTCCGGCTCGAGCCGCGCGGTGATGCGTTCGCCGAGGTCGGCGCCGACATCGTGCACGATCGACGCGCGCTGCTCGCGGCGCTCGCCGCGGATCCGCGCACGTTCTCGACCAGCGCGCTGCTGCGCCCGATCGTCCAGGACACGCTGCTGCCAACGGCGGCATACGTCGGCGGCCCCGCCGAGGTCGCCTACTTCTCGCAGCTCGGGCCGCTGTACGGCGCGTTCGATCTCGCGCCTCCGCTCGTGTTGCGCCGCTCGAGCTTCCGGATCGTCGACGAGCGGGCGCGCAAGCTGCTCGCGCGCCTGGGGCTGAACGCCGCCGACTGTGGCGGTTGTACCGAGGCGGAGCTCGCGGCCCGTCTGTCCCGGCCACAGACGTCGGAAGCCGCGGCCCGCCTGCTCGATCCCTTCGTCGCGGCGCATGGTGCGCTCGCGGCCTCGCTCGCACCTGCGCACCCGGCGATCGAGCGCGCCCTCGCGAAGACCCGCGCCACGGTCGAGCGCGCGGTGCAGCGGTTCGCCAGCAAGCTCGCGAAGATCTCGACCTACGAGAACACCGAGCTGGTCACCGCACTGCGCAAGTTACGCGCGTGGCTGGCGCCTGATGGCGAGCCCCAGGAGCGGCGGCTCGGGCTGGCGAGCTTCGCGGCACGCATCGGCGACCGCAGGCTAATCGAGCGCGTGCTCGCGGCGGTCGATCCCTTCGATCCCACCCTGAAGGAGCTCGCATGACCAACTTCGGTGTGGACGTCCTCGCCTTTGGCGCGCACCCCGACGACGTCGAGCTGTTCTGCGGCGGCACGATGATTCGCCTCGGGACTCTCGGCTACACCGTCGCGGTCGCCGATCTGACGCGCGGCGAGAAGGCCAGCCACGGCACGCCGGAGGACCGCGCGCGCGAGACCGCGGCCGCGAGCGCCGAGCTCGCTGCATGGCGTGACAACCTCGGGCTCCCCGACACCGAGCTCGCGGTGACGACCGACCAGCTCTCGGCCGTGGTCGCGGTGCTGCGGCTGCGCCGCCCCGAGCTCGTGTTCGCGCCGTGGGTCGAGGATCGCCACCCCGATCACCTGATCGCCAGCCAGCTGATCACGCGCGCGGCGATGCTCGCCGGTGTCCGCAAGTTCGCGCCCGAGACCGGCGAGCGCTTCGTCCCGCGGCAGCTGCTGTATTACGCGATGCGCCACCGCATGGCGCCGAGCTTCGTGGTCGACACGTCCGCGGTCGCGGAGCGTAAGGCGCGCGCGATCGCGTGCTATGCGAGCCAGGTCGGGCGCCGGCCCGGCGACGATCCGACATTGGTCAGCGCGCCGGGTGCGATCGCGGCGATCGAGGCCCGCGATCGCTACTTCGGATCGATGATCGGCACCAGTCACGGCGAGCCGTTGCGCACCGCGCAGGTGATCGGGGTCGTCGATCCGGTGCGGCTGTTCCGCGACAACCCGTTCGCGGATGCCCATGCGTTCGAGCCGGTGGTCGGATGACCGCGTCGCTGTCGATCGCGGTCGTCTGCTTCCCCGGACTCGGAGGCAGTGGGGTGATCGCGTGCGAGCTGGCGCGCGAGCTCGCGCACCGCGGACACCGCGTCGTGGTCGTCGCGACCGCCTTGCCCGAGCGGCTACGGGTCAACGGCGTCCGATTCGAGCAGGTCGAGGTCCCGCGCGCGCCGGTGCTCGACACGGCGCCGTACGGGCTCGCGCTGGCGAGTCACCTGGTGAACCTGGTCAAGCGCGAGGCGATCGATATCGTGCACCTGCACTACGCGATTCCGCATGCCTCGAGCGCACACCTCGCGTCGCAGGTGCTCGGCGAGGCCGCGCCCGCGATCGTCGTCACGATGCACGGCACCGATGTCACACGGCTCGGCCCGCACCCGAGCCTCCAGCCGGTGACCGCGTTCGCGCTCGCGGCGTGCGACGGACTGACCGTGCCGTCGCAGTTCCTCCGCCGCGAGGCCGCCACGTGCTTCGGGCTGCCGGCCGAGCGCATCGAGGTGATCTCGAACTTCGTCGACGTCGATCGATTCGCGCCGCCGGCACGCCGCGATCCAGCGCAGCTCCACGCCCTGTTCGGGCCGGGCGCGAGCGACGGACCGGTGCTGTTCCACGTCTCGAACTTGCGTCCGATCAAGCGGCCGCTCGATCTGATCGAGGTGCTCGCGTGCCTGCGGCGCACGATGCCGGCACGCCTCGTGATCATCGGCGAGGGTCCGGAGCGCGCGGCGATCGAAGCACGTACCAGTGCGCTCGGCCTCGGTGCGTCGGTCTGCTTCCTCGGCGGGCGCGATGACTTCGCCGAGCTGCTCGGTCACGCGGACGGCTTCGTGCTGCCGAGCGAGAGCGAGAGCTTCGGCGTCGCCGCGCTCGAGGCGATGTCTGCCGGTGTACCCGTGTTCGGCTATCGCGTCGGTGGGCTGCCGGAGGTCGTGACCGAGGACGCCGGTCGACTGGTCGCGTGCTGCGACGTCGAGGCGCTCGCGACCGCGATCGCCGACGGGCTCGCGAACCGGGACGCGCTTGGACGGGCGGGGCGGGCGCGCGCGACCTCCGAGTTCAGGAGCGATCGGATCGTCGCGGCGTACGAGGCCTACTTTCACCGCGTGCTCGGAGCCACCTCATGATGCGTACCCTCGTCGCCGCGTGCATGATGTTCGCAACGCCGGCGCTCGCCGAGACCAATCCCGGTGCCGCCGAGCTCGCACACGCGCTCGATCGACTCGGCACCACCGGGCGTGTGCTCTACATCGCCGCGCACCCTGACGACGAGAACACGTCGCTGCTGACGTACCTCGCGAACATCAAGCACCTCGAGGTCGCCTACCTCTCCATGACGCGCGGTGGCGGTGGGCAAAACCTGATCGGCGGCGAACAGGGCGCGCTGCTCGACGTGGTCCGGACCGAGGAGCTGCTGGCCGCACGCCGGATCGACCACGCGCGCCAGTACTTCACCCGCATGCGTGACTTCGGATACTCGAAACGCGCCGACGAGACAGTCGCGAACTGGACGCACGATGCCGCGCTCGCGGACGTGGTGTGGGTGATCCGCACGTTTCAGCCCGACGTCATCATCACGCGCTTCTCCGAGGATCCACCCAACCATGGCCATCACACCGCGTCGGCGATCCTCGCGCGCGAGGCGTTCACGGCGGCAGCGGATCCGAAGCGCTTCCCCGAGCAGCTCCGCGACGGCGTCACGCCATGGCAGACCGTGCGCCTGTTCAGGAATCACGCCAGCTGGGGACGGACCCCGGCTCCTCCGCCGAAGACCGCGATTGCGGTGGACGTCGGCGCGTACGATCCGCGGCTCGGCCTCGGGATGGGGGAGCTAGCCGCGCGGTCGCGCAGCCAGCACAAGAGCCAGGGCTTCGGCGTTGCGGAGCAACGCGGGAAGGACCTCGAGTACTTCGTGCCGATCGCGGGCAAGCCTGCGACGCGCGACCTGTTCGAGGGCATCGCGATCGACTGGTCACGCCACGGCGCGGCCGCAACCAGCTACGCGAAGGCGATCGCCGACGCGCAGCGCACGCTCGAGCGCGATCATCCCGAGCGCGCGCTGCCCGCGCTGGCGCGCGCTCACGCCGAGCTGGCGAAGCTCGGGCAAGAACCGCGGGTGCGCGATGCGCGGATCGCGCTCGACGAGGTCCTTGCCGCGGCAGCGGGCCTCTACGTGCGCGCGACGTCCGAGGAGGCGATCGGTGTTCCGGGCGGCAAGGTCTCGGTCACGCTCGAGCTCGCCACGCGCGGCCCGGCTGCCCGCATCCGCAGCATCGACCTGCCCGGCGCGGCGCCGATCGCGGCGATCGCGCTCGCTGCCGGCGACAACAAGCTCGTGACCACGCAGGTGGCGCTACCCGCGCAGGCCCGTCCGACGATCGAGTACTGGCTCGAGCAGCCCGCACAACCCGGGCACTACACGGTCGCCGACCCGCGCCTGATCGGTGCACCGCGCCGGACGGTCCCGCTCGCGGCGGTCATCGAGGTCCAGCTCGCCGGTCGCGTGGTGCGTCTCGTGCGGCCGGTCGTCCATGCGTGGACCGACCGCGTGCACGGCGAGCGCGTGCGGCCGTTCACGATCGTCCCGCCGGTCACGGTGACTCCACTGCGCCAGGCCGTGCTGTCTCCCGGCGGCAAGGCCGGCCCACTCGATGTCCGCGTGCGCGCGGGCCGTGATGGCATCACCGGTCGCCTCGAGCTCGCGCTCCCCGCGGGCTGGATCGCGACGCCGGCCAGTCACGCGCTAACGCTTGCCAAGGCAGGCGACGAGATCACGCTCCGGTTCGCGGTGCGACCGCGCGGCAGCAAGGCCGCCGCCGGCGAGGCGACGCCGGTCGCGCGGATCGGCGCGGAGAGCTGGTCGTTGCGCGAGGACGTGATCGACTATCCGCACATCCCGATGCAGCTCGTGCTGCGCCCCGCGGTGGTGCGCCTGGTCCCGATCGAGCTGGTCGCCGCGACGGGCCGGATCGGCTACGTCCGCGGCTCGGGCGATTCGATCGCCGCCGACCTCGCGCACGTCGGCTACACGGTCGAGGAGCTCGACGACGAGATGCTGCGCAGTGGCGACCTCCGCCGCTACACCGCGATCGTGCTCGGGATTCGCGCCCACAACACGCGTCCGGCGATCGGACGCTCACGTGCGCGGCTCGACGACTACATCAAGCGCGGCGGCACGCTGGTCGTCCAGTACAACACGCTCGACTTCGAGGGCGCGCTCGGCCCGTTCCCGCTCGAGCTCGGGCGCGACCGGATCACCGACGAGACCGCCACGCCGACGTTGCTCGATCCGAAGCATCCGCTGCTGACCCGCCCGCACGTGCTCGCGGCGCCTGACTTCGTGGGCTGGATCCAGGAGCGCGGGATCTACTTCGCGAGCAAGTGGGACGCCCGCTACAAGCCGCTGCTCCGGTTCACCGACCCAGGCGAGGCCCCGCTCGACGGCGCGCTGGTCGTCGCCACGCACGGCAAGGGGCGCTTCATCTACACCGGGCTCGCGCTGTTCCGGCAATTGCCGGCGGGCGTCCCGGGCGCGTACCGGCTGTTCGCGAACTTGCTCGCGGGGGCGAAGTGAACGAACCGGAGCACGGCGCTCCGATCACCCGCTGGGGCCGGATCTACTGGCTGGTCGCCGGCCTGCTGGTCGTCGAGACCGTCGCGTTCTGGGTGCTCACCCGGTGGGCCTCGTGAGCGGGCTGCGGCCGCTCGACTGGGTGGTGTTGATCACGACGATCGCCGTGATCGTCATCTACGGCGCCTGGCGTTCGCGCAACGTGCGCGATGCAAATAGCTTCAACCGCGGCGACGGATCGCTGCGCTGGCCGACGATCGGCCTCAGCATCATGGCGACCCAGGCGAGCGCCATCACATTCATCTCGACGCCCGGCCAGGGCTTCGCGGACGGCATGCGGTTTGTCCAGTTCTACTTCGGGCTGCCGCTCGCGATGATCGTGATCAGCGTGGTGTTCGTGCCGGTCTACTACCGGCTGAACGTCCGCACCGCGTACGAGTACCTCGAGCACCGGTTCGACGTCCGGGTGCGGTTCCTCGGCGGTGCGCTGTTCTTGCTCGGCCGCGGGCTCGCGGCGGGCATCACGATCTATGCGCCAGCGATCATCCTGTCCCAGATCCTCGGCTGGCCGCTCGGCCCGACGATCTTGATCATCGGCGTCGTCGTCGTGATCTACACCGTGGTCGGCGGGTCGCAGGCGGTCAGCATCACGCAGAAGCATCAGATGGTCGTGATGCTGACCGGGCTGTTCGTCGCGCTGTTCGTCGTGATCTCGAAGCTGCCCGACGAGGTCTCGCTCACCAGCGCGATCAAGCTGGCCGGCGTGCTCGGCCGGATGGAGGTCGTCAGCTTCGATCTCGACTTCACGAGTCGATACAACTTCTGGTCCGGCCTTGCGGGCGGCTTCTTCCTCGCACTGTCGTACTTCGGCACCGATCAGTCGCAGGTCGGGCGCTACCTGTCGGGACGCTCGGTCGCGGAGAGCCGACTCGGGCTGCTGTTCAACGGGATCTTCAAGGTCCCGATGCAGTTCCTCATCCTGTTCACGGGCGTGATGGTGTTCGTGTTCTACCTGTTCGTCCGCCCGCCGATGCACTTCGACTCGCCGACCATGATGGCCGTCGAGCGCGCGCGGCCCGCGGAGGTCGCCGAGCTGACCATCCGGTACGACGCGCACCTCGACGAGCAACGGCTCGCCGCACTCGCGTACGTCGGTGCGACCGACGAGCCGGCAGCACGTGCGGCCCTGCTCGCCGCGGCGGCCAAGGTCAATGGCGTCCGCAAGGAGGCGCGCGACCTGATCCACGCCACGTTGCCGGAGGTCCAGACCCGCGACACCGATCACGTGTTCCTGTCGTTCGTGCTCGCGCACATCCCGCTCGGCCTGGTCGGGCTGCTGATCGCGGTGATCCTGTGCGCGGCGATGAGCTCGGTCGCCAGCGAGCTGATCGCTCTCGGCACCACGTCGACTGTCGACTTCTACCAGCGCATCCAGCGGGCCCGCGGTCGCCCGGAAAACTCGTCGGCACGCGATCTCTGGATCTCGAAGGCCGCCACCATCCTGTGGGGCGGCATCGTGATCGGGTTCGCGAGCGCCGCGACGTTGTTCGACAACCTGATCGAGGCGGTCAACATCCTCGGCTCGATCTTCTACGGCACGATCCTCGGGCTATTTGTCGTCGCGTTCTTCATCCGCTGGGTCGCCGCCACGCCCGTGCTGATCGCCGCGCTGATCGCGCAGGCCTTCGTGGTCGGGCTGTTCATGTTCTCCGACCTCGGCTTCCTGTGGTGGAACGTGATCGGCAGCGTCACGGTCGTCGTGATCTCCATCCTGCTCCAGGCCGTGCTGCGACAACCCCCGAAACGTGAGGCGTGAAATGACCCGAGAATTCAGCTCCGACCCCTGCGACACGAGCGCGACCCCGGACGAGACGGCGCGCGAGATCGCCTGCTACTCGTTGTCATCATCGGAACGGAAGATCGGTTCCCGCGATCCGATAATGCGAGGCATGAGAACGTTCCTCGTCGTTGTTGCCGGTCTTGTGCTCGCAACCACATCCGCAACCGCACAGCAGCTCAAGACCCCGCAGGACAGCCCCCACGCGCGCGTGATGCAGACGATCGGGCTCACCGAGATCACGGTCGACTACCACCGCCCCGCGGTCGCCGGTCGCAAGATCTGGGGCGACCTCGTCCCGTACAACGATGTCTGGCGTGCGGGCGCGAACCTGAACACGACCGTCACGTTCTCGACCGACGTCAAGATCGGCGGCAAGCCGCTGCGGGCCGGGACCTACGGCCTGCACATGTTGCCCACGGCCAGGACGTGGACGGTGATCTTCAGCAACATGACCACCGCGTGGGGCAGCTTCACGTACGATCAGAAGGAGGACGCGCTGCGCGTCGTGGTGACGCCGAAGCCGCTCGCCACCCACGAGGAGCGGCTCGCGTTCCGGTTCGACGACCCGGCGATGACCAAGGCGACCCTCACGCTCGCCTGGGAGAAGCTCGCGGTCCCCGTCGCGATCGAGGTCGACACCCCGAACGTCGTGATGGCAAGCATGCGCGGCGAGCTCCGCGGCAACGCGGGCTACACGTGGCAGGCATGGAACCAGGCCGCGAGCTACTGGCTCAAGAACGGTGGCAACCTCGACGAGGCGATCAAGATGAGTGACCGCTCGATCCAGCAGAACCCGACGTACGCCAACTCGATGACGCGCGCGGATCTGCTCGACAAGCGAGGCAAGACCGCCGCCGCGAAGGAAGCACGGGCCAAGGCGCAGACGCTCGCGTCGGAAGCCGACCTCAACGTCGCCGCGTATCAGTTGCTCGGTGCGAAGAAGCTCGACGAGGCGATCGCCGCGTTCCAGGCGATCGTCACGAAGTACCCCGACTCGTGGAACGCGCGCGACAGCCTCGGCGAGGCGCTCGCGCTCAAGGGTGACAAGGCGGGCGCGATCGCGAGCTACGAGGTCGCGCTCGTGAAGGTCAGCGACGCGCAGAACAAGAAGCGGATCCAGGGCGTACTGGTTCGCCTGAAGGCGAAGTAGCTCGCCGGACGCGCGACTTGCATCCGGGCCTGGGCGGTGGCTCCATCCGCCGATGCGAACCGCCCCCTGCCTCGTGCTCCTGCTGATGGCCGGCGGTGGTGGCGCATCGCCCGCGCCGCGTTTGCTTAGGGCCGCGATTTCTTGCACGTCTCGAGCGCGTTCTTCTTTGCAGTGATTGCCATCTCATGGCCGCGTTTCTGCTCCTCGAACTTATCGCGGAGCTGACGGGCGAGCGGCTTGATGTCCGCGTTGGTCTCTCCGCGCACCTTGTCTGTCGCTGCGGCAAAGACATTCATGACGGCCTGCCGGTAGTCGATACACTTGTCGATCGTGTAGATCGCGTCTTCGACCAGCTTCTTGCGCGCGTCGAGGTCTGCGACAGAATGGTCGACACGCTTCCCAGCTTCATAAATGTCATTGTCCGTCTGCTCAATTTCCTTTGACAGCCGGTTCTTTTCGTTGTCATCAGTTGCCCGCGACTTCTCATCCTCGAGCTTCAGCTTCCTTTTTTTCAGCGCTTCGACCCCTTGTTGTTCCCTGTCCACGTTGTCCTTGAGATCCCGAGTGATGCTCTCGCTCCTACAGGTGACCGGCCCCCTGTTGCCGTCGCAGAAGTCGTGCACGTAGCTTTGTTGTGTCTTGCAAGTACCTTTCAGATCGTCGTACGGGATGCTTTCGCACCCTTCCTTCCCTACTGCGTCTCTGAAGTCGGACTCCTTGTCTGCGATCGCCACCGACGCGCCGACTAACCCCAGTGGTCGCTTGAGTTGATCGGAGGTCTTGAATCCTGGATCCGGCTCTGATCTGCTGGACCCATGGCAGAGGCACACTCGGTTGAGCTTCGAATTCGCGTGGTCGGAGCGTACGAGTCGGGCGTAGGCAGCTACCCCGAGGTCGCAGCCCGATTCGACGTCGGAGAGGCGTCGGTCAGGCGGTGGGTTCGGCTGCAGCGTCGACACGGAGACGTCGCGCCAACGCCGAAGGCCGGTGGGATGCCGTCGCGCATCTCGCTTGCGGACATTGAGCGCGCGCTTGCGATCATTAAGGACGCGACCGCTGGCGAGATCACCGCCGAGTTCAACCGGCTACAGCCGCGGCGCTCTCGCGTCCATGTCTCGAGCATCAAGCGTGCGCTGCGTCGGCACGGCTACGTTGTAAAAAAAAGCGCCGACGGCCGATGGAGAGTCTGCGACCGGACGTCGTCGTCAAGCGCGCGGCGTACCTGAGAAAGATCCGGCGCGTGCCGGTCCACCGGCTGGTCTTTCTTGACGAGTCAGGCATGAACCTGTCGATGAGCAGGAGCCACGCTTGGGTGAAGCGCGGCGAGGAGCTCATCGACCGGGTGCCTATGAACTGGGGCACGAATCTCACGTTGCTCGGGGCGATCCGTTTGGACGGCTGGGTCGTGCTGACCAGCATGTTCGCGACGGCCAACAAGGATCGCTTCGTCGCCTGGGTGAAGCGCAAGCTGCTGCCGAAGCTCCGGCGCGGCGACGTCGTGGTCATGGACAACCTCCGAGCACATCACGATCCGCGCGTCGCGCCGGCGTGCGCCTCGCGCGGTGTTCGCGTGATCTACCTGCCACCGTACTCACCGGACTTCAACCCGATCGAGTCAGGCTGGGCGCTTCAGAAGCAGTACGTACGGCGGGTCGCACCTCGATACCCTGATGCACTTCGTCGCGTCGCACGCCGAGCACGTCATCGCGTCACGGAGCGGCATTGTCGAAACTGGTTCGCTCATTGCGGATACCCCGGTCAACCCAACTGATCCCTGGGGTTAGAAAGGGGCTCATCCGGCTTTCAGGTGGGTCGTCGGATAGAGATCTAGTCCACCACATCG
>JBBJLY010000501.1:0-2670 GCA_037720695.1 Kofleriaceae bacterium
GCAGCACGAGCACGAAGTTGGTCCGCTTGTAGTCGAGATAGTGGGGGGTGGTGCCAGCACCCTGCGCGGACGTGTTGCTCGCGACGACGATCCCCGGTCGGGTCGCGAGCACGGGCGTCGCGACCGGACAGTCGAAGTCGACCGCGTATTCGTTCGACCCCGAATGCGAGAACGCGCCGTGAAAACCCTGCAGCACGGAGAACGTCATGCCGGTCGGATACGGCAGCCGGTAGTCGTAGTCCTCGGGCACGACCTGCGGATCCCCGAACCGGGCCTTGAACGTGAGGACGCGGTGATACGGCAGCGCCGGGTCGATCTGCTCGAGCTCGCCGAGCACGATGGCGGGGCCGCGGCCGAGCGGGCGATCTGCGGCGGGCAGGAGGGCCACACCCTCGGTCGACGACAGCGGCTCGAGGTTCTCGAGCGTGGTGGTGGTCCACCGGATCATCACGGGTGCCGCGTAGCGGTTCGGACCGTCTGGACGATCCGGGTGCCGCGACGATAGAGCTCGAGCTCGAGCTGGCCGCCCTCGAACACGAAGTCGACGGTCCGGTGATCGAGCTTGCCGGGCCCCCGTGGCCCGGGCGCCGGGACGTTGCGCGTCGGGTAGTAGGTCGGGGTTGGCGGCGGGCAGCCTGCGCTCACGGCCAGCCACACCACGAGCCAGAAACGCATTGCCATGCAGCATAACAGGTCGCGGTGCACGAGCTGGCTCGACTTGACTCCCTCGAACGTTCGCATACCTTCGAGCCGGATGCCGGCGCCTGAAGATCGCAGCTGGACGATCGCGCCGACGCTCGCGTGGTTCGGCGGTGCGCTGGTCGTTGCGCTGTGCATCTTCGACGGTGGCGTGCAGGCGATCGCCGATCGACTGACCGCGAAGCGCGAGGACGGACCACCAGCGGCGGGCCCGGCGTTCGCGGCGCCAGTCGTGGTCGCGCAGCGAACCGACGACGACACGCCCGCGGTCCCACTGGCTCCCACCACCACCGACCGCCGCGATCGCAGCAAGGTCGGCGCACTCGAGGATATCTGCCTCGAAGGCGCACCACCGATGTGCAAGCGATGGGCGATGGATGGCTTCTACGCCGCGATCGGCAAGAGCAAGCAGGGCAAGCTCGACCGCGCGGTCCGCGTGTCGTGGTACGGCGACTCGGTGATCGCGACCGACGCGATCCCGGGCCGGCTCCGGACGCGACTGCAGACCGAGCTCGGCAACGGTGGCCCGGGCTTCGTCTACATCGTCGCGCCGCACCGGTTCTGCGTCCACGAAGGCATCACGCGCACGACGATCGGCGACTGGTTCGCGCACTCGATCTCGACCAGCGCCAACTTCGACGGCCTGTACGGCGTCGGCGGCAGCTCGGCGGACACCCACAGCGGGAGCGCCACGATCAGGCTCACCGCGGGCACGGCCACCCACCTCGAGCTCTACTACCTCGGCCAGCCGAACGGCGGCACCGCGGTGGTCACCGCCGACGGTACCGAGATCATCCGCGCGTCGACCGCCAGCGAGCAGAAGGAACCCGGCTACGCCGCCGGCACCACGATCGGCGCGAAGAAGTTCGAGCTCGCGATCCGCGGCAAGGCGCGCCTGTTCGGGATGTCGATCGAGAACACGAGCGGCGCCACGGTCGACAATCTCGGGATCGTCAGCGTCAACGTCAAGAACTTCGGGAACAACCAGCCGGCGCACTTCGCGGCCGAGCTCGCGCATCGCAACACCGACCTGGTGATGGTCATGATCGGCGCCAACGAGGCGCAGTGGCTCAAGCCCGGCGATCGCGCGACCAAGGACTACCAGAGCCGCTACGAGAAGGTGCTCGCCCCGCTGCGCAAGGCGCGACCGAACGGCAGCTGTCTCGTGGTGTCTCCCACCGATCAGGCCGAGGCCGTCGGGACCGAGTATCCGTCGCGGCCCGTGATGCCCGTGCTCGTCGCGGCCCAGCGCAAGGCGGCGCACGCCAGCGGCTGCGCGTTCTACTCGACGTACGACTGGATGGGCGGCAAGGGCTCGGCGGCGCGCTGGTACAAGAAGCGGCTGGTCGGCAGCGACTTCCAGCACCTGTCGCGCGCGGGCGCCAACAAGATGGCAGACGCGATCCACGACGCGCTATCCACCGGTTACCAGCGCTATGCGGCACCGTAACCTCCGCGCCGCGGCCATGCTCGCCAGCCTCGCGGGGTGCGGCAGCGGATGCGACGGCGAACGGCTGAAGCCTCCGGAGGCACCGCGGCCGGCCGATAGCACGGTCACGCCGCCCGGTGGCAATCCAACCGATCCGACGCCGAGCGCGGCGACCGGATTCCTCGACGTGCCGGCCGGTGCGCTCGACTCGCTCCACGCATCGCTGGTCGCGGCCGAGCGAGGCGATCAAGCGGCCGGGTCGCGCTGGAGTTCTTCGGCGTATCTCACACGGCCGGCGAGTCGATGACCTCCCGCGTGCGGACCCAGCTCCAGGCCCGGTTCGGCGATGGCGGGCGTGGGCTGGTCGCGGCGGGGCGGCCGGTCGCGCGCCACTACTATCAGCGCGACGTCCGCTACGGGGCGAGCGGTCGATGGAAGGCGGCCGTCGGAGGCGCGCGCGATCCGGAGCCGTTCGGGATCGGGGGCCTGCGAGTCTATTGCGAGCGCAAGGGCGCGCAGCTGTGGGTAGAGACCTGCGCTGA
>JBBJLY010000249.1:0-12018 GCA_037720695.1 Kofleriaceae bacterium
TCGATGTAACCGAGCAGTGAGTCATCCGAGTACACGCGCGGACCGAACCAGATCCCCAGCTGCGTGTGATCGGCCTCGGCGGATCGCGCCAGGCCGAGCATCGCCACCACCGCAACTAGTGCAGCCGTACCCGGTCGGAGCATCGCGCGGAAGTATACGCATCACTGCATCACGACACCATCTCCGGGCAGCCCCGTGAAGTCGGTGCGAGGAAGAAGTCCGAGCCACGCATCGGCCTTTGGCGTCGCGAACACGTGGGCGTAGATCCATTCATTCAGGGGCTCGAACGCCAGGCTCTCGCTCGCGACCAGGCGTTCCCGGATCTGCTGGCGGAGACGGAACTGGTTGAGCGCGGAGTCGGCGATCACGTTCTGCTCGAGCCGGCCGAGCATCCGGGTGAGGTCGGGTAGGGACGCGGTCTCTGGACCCGCGTTGTGGAGCCGGGTGATCAGGGCGAGGCTGCGCTCGTCGAGGATGCCGTACCAGGTCGCGTTCGGGGACTGACGCTTCGGGACCAGGTTCCACACCCGCTGGCCGATCGTGAACCACTGGCCGATGTCCTCGGTCGGCACCGCGCCGGCGGCGATCCCGATCCGCTCGAGATCCGGGATCTCCATCACCGCCTTCGACACCGTCATCCGCTCCGCCCGGCCGACCTCCGATTCCCCGGCTGCCGCGACGCCTGCCGGCCGGACGTACTTCGCACCCGCCACCCCGGCGAACATCTTGTCGACCGCGGCGCTCGCGGCCGCGTGGTACTGGCGAATCGCGAGCTGCGGCTGCGCCTTGCCTCGCACGTGCTTCGCGAGCGCGAGGCTCCGCGCGAGCTCCGCCTTGAAGATCGCGGGCGCATAGAGGCCGGGCAGGACGTCGAGCACGCGCCCGCGGTCGTCGAGTACGTAGTGTGCGCTGTTGCCGGTCGTCGTGCGCTCGATCTTGCGGCCATCCCCGTAGTCGATCGTGACGCGCGGCGCGGGGCGCTCGCTCGACCAGTAGAGGACGAAGTTGTCGCGCAGGAACTTCGAGACCTCGCCATTCGCATACAGCACGGTGCGGAACAGCCTGCTGTTCGCACACGACAGGTCCTCGTCGAGGCGACCCAGCAGGCGGAGCGCGAGGATCGGCCGCTGCTGCTCGCGCGCCGCCGCCTGCGCGGTCCCCAGGTCGGTATACCAGTACAGCCGCGAGACCGTGGCGTAGCGCTGCGCGGCGACCGCATCGATCGTGTTCGCGAGCGCGTCTCGCGCTGGACCCTCGGCCATCCGGTCGTGGCGGTCGAGCAACCGCGCCAGCCCGGCCGGCCCTTCGGCGCGCAGCGATGCGACCGGATCGACCTGCTGCACGACGACGTCAGGACCGGCAAGCGCCGTGGCGCAGCCGGCGAGGAGACTCAGGGACAGGGTCCGCGAACGGGGGAGCTCATGCATGTCGCCATCGTGCGTCGCCGCATGCGCAACCGCCGTCAGCTCTGCGTAAAGCCATGCCTTACGTCCGCCTTACACGGGCAGGTGGCACACTCGGCAAGTGCGCGTGCTCGTGGTCGAAGATGAAGCCAGCTTGCGGGATGGAATCGTGGACCTGCTCCACGGTGATGGTCACGAGGTGGTGGCCGTCGGCGATGGCATCGCGGGCGTCGAGACCGGCCTGCGCGATCCGTTCGACCTCGTCCTGCTCGACCTCATGTTGCCGCGCCTCGACGGCATGGAGGTCTGTCGCCGGCTCCGCGCCGCACGCCCGGGCATGCCGATCCTGATGCTGACCGCACGAGGCTCGGAGGACGACAAGGTGCGTGGCCTGATGGAGGGCGCTGACGACTACGTCACCAAGCCGTTCTCCGCACGCGAGCTGCTCGCGCGGGTTCGCGTGCTCGGCCGGCGCGCCCCCGCCGGCGACTCGCTCGACGAGGTCCAGGTCGAAGGCGCCGTCATCGACCTCGCGCGCATGGTGGTCGTCCGTGGGGAAGCGCGCGTCACCCTGACGCCGCGCGAGGTCGGTATCGTGCGCTGGCTGCATCGCCATCAGGATCGGGTGGTCTCGCGCGCCGAGCTGCTCGAGCACGTGTTCGGCCAGCGCGGCGATCTGCAGACGCGCGCGGTCGACATGGCGATCGCCGTGCTCCGCAAGAAGCTCGAGGCCGACCCGCAGCACCCCGCGCTGATCATCTCGGTCAAGGGTGCCGGCTACGCGTGGAGGCTCGCCCGGTGACGACCGCCCGCTCTCCACGTATGCCCGCACGCGCGCTCTACGCCGCGGGACTCCTCGCCGCCGCACTCGCGGTCCTCCTGGGTGCGTGGTTCCTCTCCGGCTGGGCCGACGTTCGCGCCCAGCAGCGCGAGCTGGCCGCGGCACCGGTGCACGACGCGGAGCGCAAGGCCACCGAGCTGGCTGGCGAGCTGCGTGCCGAGCTCGGGCGCCTGATGTCGCGCGAGCTCGAGCGGCCGTACTTCCATTACCAGAACCTGATGCACGATCCCCGCACCAGCGGCATGTGGAGCGTCGCGCCGTCGCCGCTCGCGAGTGGTCCCGAGGATCCGCTGGTGCTCGGCTACTTCCAGCTCGACCCCAAAGGTGGCGTCACCACGCCGACGATCAACGACGCGTTCCCCGAGCTGTCCGAGCGCCGCCGGCTCGCCGAGCATCGCCGGTTTCGCGACGAGGTCCTGCGCGATCTCGCGGGCGCGCTGACACCCAAACCGGGCGTGCTCGTCGCCGAGGCCGCGCCGCAGGTCAAGAAGAAGCCGCCGCAGCAGAAGCGGGTGCCCGCGCAGGTGATCGAGATCGATCCCAACAGCTACGTCCAGAACTACTCGGGCAACGCGAACGAGGTCTACCAGCAGCAGCGCGCGACCGTGCCGGACTCGATCGAGCTGTCGAACGAATCGAACGTGCCAGTCACGCGCAACCAGCGCAATGCACCCCCCCAGACCCAGCAGCAAGCCCCTCCGGTCACCGACGTGCCGCCGCCGAAACCGAAGAAGATCCGCCGGGCGCGCCCGGTCGTGCCCGAGCCAGAACCCGCGCCGACGCCGATCACGATCACGATCTCGCCGCTCGAGTGGCGAACGTTCACGTTTGCAGGTGCGCCTACCCTCGTCGCGGTGCGCGAGGTTGAGACGCCGGATGGCCTGCTCGCGCAGGGCTTCGTCGTCGATCGCTCCGTCGTCACCAGCTGGCTCGCGACGCGTGCGGGAGCCTCGGTCGCCCAGCTCGGGACCCACAACCAGCCGTCGACCGCCGAGGTCGCGCCGGGCTGGCACCTCGCCGTCAGCGCCAATCCGCGCGCGCTCGTCGAGGCCGCGGCCAATGCCGCCGGTGTCGCGAACGGCTTCCTGCTGCGCTTCATCCTGGTCGGCGTGATCGCCGCACTCGCGCTGGCCTTCGTGGTCTCGCTGGTCGCGCGCGCGGAACGCCTCGCGCGGGAACGCAGTCAGTTCGCCGCCGCCGCCGCCCACGAGCTCCGCACGCCGCTCGCTGGCCTCCAGCTCTACGGCGACATGCTCGCCGATGGCCTCGGTGATCCGGGCAAGATGCGCGACTACGCGCGCCGGATGAGCGAGGAGGCCTCGCGCCTCGGGCGCGTCGTCTCGAACGTGCTCGGGTTCTCGCAGCTCGAGCGCGGCAACCTCAGCGTCGAGCCCACCACCGGCAACCTCGGCCGCGAGCTCGCCGAGCTCGCCGAACGTGCGCAACCCGCACTCGATCGGGCGGGCGCCGTCCTCGAGCTCGACGTGCCTCCCGAGCTCGCCGCCAGATTCGACCGCGATGCGCTCGCCCGCATCGTTGGCAACCTGCTCGACAACGCCGAGAAATATGGACGCGAGGCCGAGGACCGAACGATCGGCCTCACTGCGCGCGAGACCGGCGACGCCGTCGAGGTCGTCGTCTCCGATCATGGTCCGGGCGTCACCCAGGCGACCCACGCCCGGCTGTTCCGGCCGTTCACCCGTGGCGTGACCAGCGACGGACCCGCGGGTCTCGGGCGCGGCCTCGCACTGTCGCAAGCCCTCGCGCGCGCGATGGGTGGCGAGCTCGAATATCGCGCCGATGCTGGCGCTGGCGCGACGTTCGTGCTGCGGCTGGCGCGCTGACCCTCGGTCGACCTGTATCGTCGACGGGATGGAGCTCGTCGATGCCGTTCGCAGCAAGAATCTCAAGGCCGTCCGCAAGCTGCTGGCCGCCGGAGCCATGCCGGACCTCGAGAGTCTGACCGCTGCGATCGAAGTCGACATCGCGATCCTGCGCGCGCTCGTCGAGCGGGCCAAGACGCTCGCCTTCAAGGGTGACGACCCCGATGACAGCCTGCTGATGACCGTGGCCATGAACATCCGCACGGCCTATCCGAATGACGTGCGCAACCGCCGCGCGTCCGATCCGACCGTTCCCGAGCCCAAGCCGATCGTCGCCCTGCGCGAGAAGGCCGCGCTCCTGCGCAGCGCGGGTGCGCCGGTGAGCTTTGGCGCCGCGGCGATGCTCGGCTACGCCGACGTGGTGGACCAGATGCTCGGGACCAACGCGAAGCTCGCGACGACGAAGGTCTGGGACCAAGCGGTCGGGGACCTCGCAGCGTGGGCCGGTGCGTGGGAGACGAGCCGCATGATCAAACGTGCGCGCTCTGGCCAAACGTTCGACTGGGACAAGCTCACGCTCGCGCTCGTGCACTGGGCAACCAAGACACTCGCAACGTTCGCGAAGAAGCAGCGCGGCGTGACGTTCCGGCGGGTCGCATTCGACCTCGACAGCGGCGAGGCCAGCGTGCTCCTCGCCGCGGACCACGCGGCCGGCAAGGCGACGCGGCCGGGCGACTACTCACACGGCGAGATCGCTAGCTTCGAGGACGGCGCACTTGCGAGCGAGCTCGAGCGTGGGGGGCAGGACAAGCAAGCCAGGCTCGTCGCGGCGGCGGTTGCTGCCGCGAAGCTGCTGACCGCCGATCCCAAGCTCGCGCTTGCGCGAACGGACGACTTTCGGGTGCTGGTGCTCGACCACGACGAGGAGGAAGCGGGCGCCGCGAAGCCGGCGAAGGCGAAGGCGAAGGCGAAGGCGAAGGCGAAGGCGAAGGCGAAGGCGAAGGCGAAACGCTGACGTCGCAAGAGCGCACGGTTACGCCCGCACGAGCTCCCATCCGCTGATCGCAATGCTCGTGTTCGGGATGATGCGATCGCTCGGCGGCTACGTCGACGACGCGGCCGGTACGCTCTGCATGCGCCGCCACGACCGAGGCGATTTCGTCACTAACGTCGTCGCCAGCGACGCGCCGGGCCCGAGCCTGCGGCCGGCCATCGCGCCGGTGATCGATGAGCTCCGGTCTACCTCAGGCCCTTCGTGCTCGGCGGCAAGCCATGGTTCGCCGGAGCGCAGCCGGCCACTGCGCCTCGTCGGCCCGGACCGCATCGGCGAGGACGTGGTCCAGCTGATGTACGTCCCAGTCTGAGGCGTGCGAGTAGAGAGCTCGCCGTGCTGGGCGGCCACTCGGATCGTCAGCGCAAATCGCACGGCTGCGGCGAGATCCGTTCCCGCGGGAATTCCAGGGTAGGTCGGCGGGCGTCCCTCATGATGCGGCCGGCGTCACCTCTCGGGTTCTCGCGCGGCGCGCGTTGTAGACGACGAGCTCGAGAGACCATGCGCCAGGGTGGTCGCGCGATGGCGCCGCGCAGGAGCCACCGCCAGTGGCAACCCATATCGTTCGAGCGTGACGCGAACGTTCGGGTGGGTTTCTTGGTTCCGGAACCGGGCGCGATGGTTGGGTTCGGGTTCTCGAACCACGATTACTGAAACCAGGATGCTGACCGCCACGGGTGATTGCCACTCGGACTCTCGGAGCCGGATAAAGTACCTGGCGCGCGACCGCTTCGACGCCGCCGTCAGTATCAATATCTGATGTCCCGAGCGACACCAACCTGGCTGTCAGAGCGTTATTGTATAACGCATGTCATGCGTATCGATACTGAGGTCCTTGGGGAGCGCATTGCGGAGCATGTCGCGCACATCGAGGCGGCCATGCACCTCCTGCTCACCGAGCTTCGCGAGTTCGATGGGGCAGGCGGGTGGGCCCGCCAGGGTGCACAGAGTTGCGCGCACTGGCTGTCCTGGCGCGTAGGCTGGAGCCTCGGAACAGCGCGCGAGCACGTTCGCGTGGCCAACCGCCTCGGTGAGCTCCCACAGATCAACGACGCCCTGCGACGCGGCGAGGTGTCCTACTCGAAGGTTCGCGCCATGAGCCGGGTCGCCAACGAGGCCAACGAGACGGTCTTGCTCGAGGAGGCGCGGCTGACCACGGGCCAGCAACTCGAGACCATCTGTCGGAAGTACGCCATGGTCCAGCGTCACGGTTCCGAGGCGAAGCTCGACGACGATCGGGAGCGTCGCCACGTCACCCGCAGCGATACGTCCGACGGTATGGTGCGCATCGCGGCTGTCCTTCACCCGGAGGAGGCCGCGATGGTGTGGGCAGCACTCGAGAGGATGGTCAAGGAGGGCTACCGGCATGCCAGGCCGCTCGTGCGTGATGGCAGCTCCGAGGGCACCGAGCCGGTTCCCGCGGGAACGTCGAGCCATGATTCCGGCATAGGAGGTCTCGACCTGAGCGGCACTCGGGAGGATGACGTTCCTGCGGGAATGTTTGACCACGGCGATCAAGAACGCGGCGATCACAGACATCCTGCTCTGAGCCGCATTCTTGACAGTGAGTGTCGCGCGGGGAGCTCAGCTGCCCAGTGCGACCGACACGACATCGCTTCGAGTCGCAGCGACGCGAGCATCATTCGCAATCTTGCCGATCGCGACGTTCCCCCGGGAATGTTCGAAGTCGAAGCCGAAACCGAAGTGAGAGACCAGCGAGCTAGAATTCTCCCGGCTGGAGTAGGCAGTGACGACGAGCACGGAATGAACACTCCTCTCGATGGCACGCGCCACGTTCCCGCGGGAACGCAGCGACCCGGCTCCAGCCTCTCGCGACCCAGCCGCAGCGAGTCGCAGGCACACGTGCAGCGGTTCGGACGCGCCGACGCACTGGTGGCGATGGCGCAGGAAGTTCTCCGAGGCTCGCGTCCCGATCGTTCGCCGACCGAGATGGTCGTGACCATTTCTGCAGACCGACTTCGAGCTGCAAACCGTCCGACGATGGATCCGGCTACCAAGTCGGCAGTCGACGATCTCTCCGACATCGGGTGCTGCGCGGATGGAACCGCGGTTTCGGTCGATGTGGTTCGCCGCCTCGCCTGTGACGCCGGGATCGTCACGGTGGTGGAAGGCGACGATGCGTCACCGCTGTCGGTCGGGCGCAAGACACGCTCGATCCCGGGCTCCATGAAGCGGGCGCTGCTCCGGCGTGATGGCGGCTGTCGATTCCCGGGTTGCTCCAATCGCCTGTTCGTCGAGGGGCATCACGTGGAGCACTGGGCCGATGGCGGCGAGACCAAGCTGACGAATCTGGTATCCCTGTGTAGCCATCATCATCGCTACGTTCACGAGTACGGATATCGGATCGAGCTCCGCGACCACGACGTCGTGTTCGTGGATCCACGAGGACGCTTCGTCGAGCCATCGCCCGCTCCGGTGCAGCCAGGCCAGCGGGGCTGGGAGACGATCCGGCGTCGCAACGCTGACCTCGAGATCAGCGAGCGCACACTCGCCTGCGAGTGGGATGGGCGACGGCTCAACCTCGTCGGCTGCATCGACGAGCTCGTCCGAGCCGAGGACCGAGCCGCTCGAAAGAAGTGACTCGGAACCAGCATTCCCAACCGCGATCGCGGCGGTCGCCCCGACACCGCAGACCGCAGACCGCAGACCGCCAGCATCGCTTGGACCGCGGAACCTGCCGACCGCCACTCCGACCGGAGCTATCTGGACGTAGTGGCGCTCCACCGATTCTTTAATCGCTCCGAACGGCCGACTGGCAAGCACCCGCGGCGGTCAGCGTCCGAGTCTTCTGTCCTCGTGGTTCTAGAACCCGAACCCAAGCAGCGTGCACGCGGTTCCGGAATCAAGAACCCACCCGTACGCTCGCGTCACGCGCGAACGATATGGGTTGCCATTGGAGGTGGCTCCTGCGCGGTGCCGATCGCGCAAGCACCTCACCCATGCTCTCACGGGTATCGCGAGCATGCCGGATGGAAACCGAGAGGTGACCGCAGCACGAGGGCCGCGTTCCGCCGAGACCGCTACACTGGCGACACCGCAACGCTGCCGACATCACCGACATCGCCGACACCATGACCCGCTGGCACTGTCGACAGCTCGATAACGCGACACCGTCGACACCGTCGACAAACGAGCGTGCAGGCGCAAGGCCGGAAAGCTGACACACCGGCAGCACGAGAATCGCCTCCTCGCCGACATCGCTGACACCAACTACCCGAGACACCGTCGACAGACTCCGCCGGCCAGTATCCGAAGTGTTCGCCACTCGTCTCTCGAGCTCGGCGGTCGATCGTCGTCGAGAACCACGCAACGCGGCCGCCCCAGCTGCGGATTGCACCTGGCTGGGACGATCCGGTGTTCAACGGTTCACCGACCTGAACGCGTCTCGGGCTAGCAGTAGTCGTCCGTGCGGAAGAACTTCGCGGGCGACGCGCCGGTAAACGCGCGGAACTCGCGGATGAAGTGCGATTGATCGAAATAGCCGGCTTCGTGCGCGACGCGCGACCAGGTCGCGCCGGCCTGGCCTGCGGCGATCGCGTGCCGGAGGCGGACCAGCGAGGCCACTTGCTTGGGCGAAGCGCCGATGGCCCGGCGGAAGCGCTTCTCGAGTGGGTCCTGACTGATACCGAGCTCGCGGGCCAGGGCGGCGATGCGCAGCGAGCCGCGGGCGCGATGGATTGCGTGGATGGCGGCCGCGGCGATCGGGTCGGGTGGCTCGTCGGACACATGCGCGAGCAAGAAGCGTTCGAGCACGCCGACGCGCTGGCGGTGATCGGGCTGGTTTGCGATCTGATCGCCGAGACGGGCAACGGCGGCGCGCGGCAGCAGGGAGTCGAGCGAGATCGTGCGGCCGAACAGCTCGTGCAGGGGCGTGCGGAACAGGGAGGCCGCGCCGGTCGGGCGAAACATCGCGAGCACGACGCCGCTGCCGGGCGCAGTGCGCATCCGGCGCGCGTGGCCGAGCAGTCCGGTGAGCCCGAGATCGGCGACGCGCGTGATGCGCTCGCCATCGACCACGCTGGCTGCGCCGCGATAGCGCAAGCCGAGCACGAGGCCTGGTTCGGGCAGCAGGGCGCGGGTCACCTCGATCGCGGACTCGACGATCGTGAACCGGTCGACGAACCGTGCGAGTGCAGGGCTCGGAGCGATCACCGTGACCTGCATCTGTCGAGTAGAGCATGGGCGTTCCGATGCGCTGGACTGAATTTGTCCAAGTCGCCGTGCCCCGCAATCACTAGCTTGTCGACATGCGCTCGCTACTCGCGGCCCTGGTTGCCTGCACGTCCACCACGACAATGGAGCCCACGATGGTTGAATCCAACAAGCAGCTGGTCCGCCGGCTTTACACCGAGTACCTGAATCCCGGCCGTCTCGATCGACTGGAGGAGATCGTGTCGCCCGCATTCCGCGGCGGACCGGCGGCGTTCGCTGCGCCGGTGTCGGGCCTCCGGACGGCGATGCCTGACCTGACGTACACCGTCGAGGATGTGGTGGGCGACGGCGATCGAGTTGCGGTGCGGTGGACGTTGCGCGGTACCCACACGGGGCAATTTCGTAGCTTCGCGGCGACCGGAAAGCCGATCACGAACACGGGCTTCGCGATGTTCGAGCTGGCGGGCGGGAAGATCGTGCGCTCGTGGATCGAGACCGACCGGCTCGGCTTCCTGCAGACGATCGGCGCAATCCCGGACGATCCGGCATTCGGAACGCGGCCGCCGGCGAAGTAGCTTGCGCCGCCGCGACGTGGCAGCGTCGCGCGCATGGATGACGTGCTCGGGTTCGCGCTCGGTGCTCGGGCGGAGGTGGCGGGAGACTCGCTCGCAGCGTGGTGGGATGCGACGAGGCCGGCGCGCGAACGGTGGCAGCTGCCAGTCGACCGTGCGCTCGCGGGCGGGGCATGCGCGGATCGCCTCGGCTTCGCCTTCGCCGGCGGTTATGCCGAGCGTTACGCGCGCTCGTGCCAGGTCACGCAGGGGTCACGGCACTGTGCGCGACCGAGGCCGGTGGTGCGCATCCGCGCGCGATCGAGACGCGCCTCGAGCCGATGGGGGTGGGAAGGTACGAGGTCACCGGCCGCAAGAAGTGGGCGACCGCCGCGACGGTTGCTTCATCGCTGCTGGTCGTGACGAGCGTCGGTGTCGTCGAGGGTATCAACCGGTTGCGCGTGGTGCGGATCGCGGCGAACGCGCCGGGTGTCACCCTCGTGCCGACGAGTGCATCGTTCGTCCCCGAGATCCCGCACGCCGAAGTGATGCTCGAGCGTGTCGCGGTAAGGGAGGCCGACGTGCTCGCGGGGGACGGCTATGAGCTGTACCTGAAGCCGTTCCGCACGCTGGAAGATGTGCACGTCCACGCGGCACTCGTCGGCTACCTGATCGGCGTCGCGCGTCGTCACGGGATCGCGCGACCGATCATCGAGCAGCTGCTCCTGCTCGCCGTCGCGACCCGCGCGATCGCCGCGCTCGACGCGCGTGCCCCATCGACGCACCTCGCGCTGGCGGGGTTGCTTGCGGATGTCACGCGTGTGGTCGCCGAGCTCGAGATCGCGTGGGGCGAGGGCGAGGAGCGGGCGCGCTGGCAGCGAGATCGTCCACTGCTGCGGGTCGCGAGCGCGGCCAGGGCGGCGCGAACCGAGCGCGCCTGGTCTGTCTGGTAGCTTGGTCGCTGATGACTCTGGATCCCGCGGGGCGGACCGTGACAGCGACAGATCGGGATCGACCTGGCGTCGCGAGAGGTTTCGAGGTCGGCGCGGCGATCGGGCGCTACCGGATCATTCGCCGGATCGGCGAGGGCGGCATGGGCATCCTCTACGAGGCGCATGATGCCGAGCTCGACCGTCGCGTCGCGTTGAAGGTGTTGCGGTACGTGTCCGCGGACCTGGACGCAGGCAGCCAGCTGGTCCGCGAGGCACGCGCGATGGCGCGCCTCGCGCATGAGAACGTGGTGCCGGTGTTCGACGCCGGCGTGCTCGGCGAGGACGTCTACGTCACGATGGAGCTCGTCACGGGGCAGAGCCTCGACCGCTGGTGCGAGGACAAGGGGCGGACGTGGCGGGAGCTGCTGGACGTGTTCGTCCAGGCCGGGCGCGGGCTCGTCGCGGCCCACGACGCGGGGATCGTGCATCGCGACATCAAGCCGTCGAACCTGCTGGTCGGGGTTGACGGGCGGGTGCGCGTCGCGGACTTCGGGTTGGCGCGGTCTGCGGCGGATGCGGCCGAGGATGCGGCGGCCGGAACGCCCGCGTTCATGGCTCCCGAGCAGCGCACGGGCGCGGTCGCCGATGCAATCAGCGATCAGTACAGCTTCGCGGTCGCATTCCGGACGTTGCTCGGAGATCCGGTGCCGGGCCCGTCGGCGCTACGTCGAGCGCTGGCGCGTGCTACCTCCGATGATCGGGACGCAAGATTCGGCTCGACGGCGGCGCTGGTCGGCGAGCTCGAGCGGATCCGGAGCCGCGACCGCCGTCGCCGCGGTGCGCTCCTCGGCGGCCTGGCGGTCGTCGCGACCGGCATCGGCGGCTATGCCTTCGCGGCATCGCGCACCGAGCCAGCCGCGCAGCCTTGTGCGCCGGCCCACGATCGCCTTGCGGGCGTGTGGGACGCCACGGTCGGAGAGACCATCACGTTGCGGTTCGCAGCGGTCGATCCGGCGAACGGCACGAGCACGGCGGGGTTCGCGTGGCCGCAGCTCACGCGCCACACCAACAGCTGGCTGACGGAGCGCTCGAACGCGTGCCGCCAGGAAGTGAACCCGGCGCTGCTCGCGCGCCGCTACGCATGCCTCGATCGCGTGCTCGACGAGACCCGGGCGCTGACCGAGCTGTTGAAGTCGAGCCGATCCTCGGACCCGATCAGGCCGACCGTGCGCGCCCACGTGCGG
>JBBJLY010000502.1:0-2666 GCA_037720695.1 Kofleriaceae bacterium
CGTGATCGTCGTCGGTGCGCAGTGGGGTGACGAAGGCAAGGGCAAGGTCGTCGATCTGTTCACGGAGCGAGCGGACACCGTTGTCCGCTACGGAGGTGGCGCCAACGCGGGCCACACGCTCGTGATCGAGGGCAAGAAGCTGGTCACGCACCTCGTCCCATCGGGCGTGTGTCATCCGGGCAAGAGCTGCGTGCTCGGGGACGGCATGGTGATCGATCCGCACACGCTGCTCGAGGAGCTGGCAGAATGTCAGGGCCGCGGGCTGCTGATGCAGAACGAGCTGCTCGTGGGGCTCGGCGCCCACGTCATCTTGCCGTATCACAAGCTGCTCGACGGACTGCGCGAGGATCGCGGCGCGATCAGCGGCAAGGGCATCGGCACCACCCGGCGTGGCATCGGCCCGGCGTACGAGGCCAAGGCCGCGCGCCGCGGCGTGCGGATGCGCGACCTCCTCAAGCCGGAGCGCTTCCGCGAGCTGGTCGCCGCCAACCTCGACGAGCTGATCCCGCTGATCCTCCACCTCGGCGGGACGGCGCCGTCGCAGCACGAGGTCGCGAAGTGGATCGACGAGGCGATCGTCGCCGGCGAGCAGCTCCGGCCACATACCGGCGATGCGGGTCGTCACGTCGCGAACAAGATCGCCGCGGGCAAGCACGTGCTGTTCGAGGGCGCGCAGGGCTGTCTGCTCGATCTCGATCACGGCACGTATCCCTACGTGACGTCGTCGTCCACGATCGCGGCCGGCGCCTGTCAGAGCGCCGGCGTTGGCCCAACGCAGATCGATGCGGTCGTCGGCATCACCAAGGCGTACGCGACGCGCGTCGGTAGCGGACCGTTTCCGACCGAGCTGCACGGCGAACAAGGCGATCGGCTGCGCGTGGCCGGCAGCGAGTTCGGCGCCACCACCGGGAGGCCGCGGCGATGCGGCTGGCTCGACCTTCCCGCGCTCCGCATGGGGGTGCGGCTGTCGGGCATGCAGTCGCTCGCGCTGACCAAGCTCGACGTGCTGGCCGAGATGCCCGAGGTCTGCGTGTGTGTAGCCTACCGCGTCGACGGCAAGGAGCTCGACGAACCCCCGATCGACCCCGACGACATCGCGCGGGCCGAGCCGGTGTTTGCGAAATTCCCCGGGTGGGGAAAGCTGCCCGCCGAGGTTCGGGACTTTCCTGACCTGCCGGCGCCCGCACGCACGTACGTCGACACGATCGAGAAGCTGGCGGGGGTCCCGTTCTGCCTGGTGTCCGTCGGACCGGATCGCGCGCAGACCTTGCGGCTACGCGATCCATTCGCGACGCACACGTAGGCAGGGATTGGCGTCCAGCCCCGACCCCTGTGATACGATTTTTCTCCAAGGAGTGGCGGACTCGGGGGTCCGAGCTCTCGAACCACGTATGCAGGAATCACCATGAAGATCGTTTGCGACGCGTGCCAGGCCAAGTACTCGATCTCCGACGACAAGGTCCAGGGCAAGGTCTTCAAGATCCGCTGCAAGAAGTGCAGCAACATCATCGTCGTTCGCGGTGGAGCCGGTGCAGCCGAGCCCGTCGCGGCGCCGACCCAGGAGAAAGAGACCCGCGTCTACGACTACGGCTACGAAGGTGGCGACCAGCCACCGGCGGGAGACGAGTCGGTGTGGCACGTGGTGATCAACCAGGATCAGGTCGGTCCGATGACTGCTGCCGAAGTGCAGCAGCGCTTCGCGGCTGGTGAGATCGACGGCGAGACCTACGCGTGGCGCGAAGGCTTCGCTGACTGGCTGCCGCTCTCGCAGGTCGATACGTTCGCAACGTTCGTCGCATCCGGCAGCACGACCGCTGCGGTCGCCGGAGGCGGTGGCGCGAGTGCCGTCGCGGCGATGTTCGGCGGCGGCGACGAGACCGGCACGACGCGCAGCGATCCGGGAGACCTGTTCGCGGCCGCATCGGCGAGCTCGCACGGTGCTGACGACGACGGCGGCGATCTGTTCGGCAGCAAGCCGGCCAGCTCACAGCAGCAGAAGGCGGCGGCCGCGGCGGATGCCAATGCCAAGCTCCGCGGCGAGCGCAACGAGAACTCGGTGCTGTTCTCGCTCAACAACCTCGCGCAGCTCGCGAGCGACAAGCCCGTGTCGGCCACGCCCGTCGCCTCGGCGACTGGCAGCGGTGCCGGCGCGGCGACCGGCGCAGCGGGCGGCGAGGGCTCTGGCCTGATCGACATCCGCTCGATGGCCAATGCGTATCTCGGTGGTGCCGGCGGCCATGCAGGCAAGCCAGCAACCTCGTCGGCGATCGGCTCGATCGACGATCTGCCGGTGTTCGGCGGTGGCGGGTTCTCCGAGCCCGCCGTGATCGTGCCGACGGCGCGCGCGCAGAACAACAGCAAGCTGGTGTACGCGCTGATCGCCTCGGTCGCTGCGCTCGCGATCGCCGCCGTCATCCTCGTCATCTTCCTCATGAAGGGCGACAAGAAGCCCGCGCTGGTCGCGGCCAGCGACGACAAGGGCAGCAGCGACAAGGAGCCCGAAAAGGGTTCGGCCGAGGAGATCACGCCGCCGGTGACGGACGCAGCGGCCGCGGATCCGGGCCAGGTCGACCCCACCGCCGGCAAGGTCGTCGATCCGCCGGTCAAGGAGCCCACCAGAAAGCTGCGGCGCGGCAGGATGTGACGGATCGTCGCCGCGCCCGACA
>JBBJLY010000250.1:0-11994 GCA_037720695.1 Kofleriaceae bacterium
TGGGAGATCCTCGGCAACACCGCGACGATGCACGATCTGCGGCGCCAGATCGCGAAGGTCGCTCCGACCCGGTCGCGCGTGCTGGTCACCGGTGAGAGCGGCACGGGCAAGGAGCTGATCGCCCGCGCGATCCATCGCAACAGTGCGGTCTCGACCGGTGCGTTCGTCAAGGTCAACTGTGCCGCGATCCCGCCCGAGCTGATCGAGAGCGAGCTGTTCGGCCACGAGCGCGGCGCGTTCACCGGCGCGGTGGCCAAGAAGCGCGGCCTGTTCGAGGTCGCCGACGGGGGCACGATCTTCCTCGACGAGATCGGCGACATGGCGTTGCCCGCGCAGGCCAAGGTGCTCCGCGTGCTGCAGACCGGCGAGTTCACGCGGGTCGGCGGAGAGAAGAGCTTGCGCACCGACTGCCGCGTCGTCGCGGCGACCAATCGCGATCTCGAGCAGATGGTCAAGGACGGCCAGTTCCGCGAGGATCTGTTCTTCCGGTTGAACGTCGTGCCGATCCGGTCGCCCGATCTGAACGAGCGCCCCGACGATATCCCGCTGCTGGTCGAGAGCTTCGTGCGCGAGTGCTGCGACGAGAACGGCCTCGGCTACAAGCCGGTCGACGAGCCGGTGCTCGACCGCTTGAAGGTGTACGAGTGGCCGGGCAACGTCCGCGAGCTGCGCAACGTCGTCGAGCGTCTCGTGATCATGTCCGACGAGGTGATCCGGGAAAAAGATCTGCCGCCGTATCTCGGCGGGCCGCGCGGCTCGGGCGCCACGCGCTCGAGCGGGCCGCAGACCGCGATCGACCTCGGCCGTTACGCGGGCAAGAGCCTGCGCGAGTTCCGCGAGGAGGTCGAATCGGAGTTCATCCGGATCCGGCTCGCCGAGTTCGAGTGGAACATCTCGCGCACGGCGCAAGCGCTCGGGATCGAGCGAACCAACCTGCACAAGAAGCTGCGTGCACTCGGGATCCACCGGGGCGAGGGCAGCGGAGGAGGAACCGATCATGACTAGATGCACCATCGCACTCGCACTCGTGGCTGCCGCGTGCGGTAAGGGCGACAAGGCCGACGGTGGCGGCGGTAAGGCGGAACCCGCGGGCAAGGGCTCGCCGGCCACGACCGTCACCATCGATGCCGCCGCCGTCAATGCACTCGTCCCCGAGCCGCTCAAGGCCAAGCTCGTGTTCGAGCAGCGCGACGTCGTGCTCGACCAGGGCACGAAGCACACGTTCGCGGTCGCCGCGCCCAAGGGGTGGAAGCAGCGCAGCACGATGTTCGGCGCGCTCGAACCCGAGTCCGGCGGCTTCGGCACCGAGATGAAGGTCGGCAACAACTGCGACGGCGCGTGCGAGCCGAAGGACTGGGCCACGGTGTCCGACAAGGTTCACTTCGCGCAACTCGCGAAGGCGACCGTGGTCAAGGACGACAAGGCCACGGGCAAGCGCACGATGATCGCGACCCAGGGCGACGAGACCCACGTCATCGTCGTGTGGTGGACCGAGGGCGCGTCCGAGTACTTCTCGTGCACGGCCAAGCTCGGCGCCGAGCTGAAGGATGCCGCACCCGCGTTCGAGAAGGCGTGTCAGGCCGTCGGCTATACCAAGGGCTGATCCTCGCGATCGCCGTCGCGGTCGGTGCGCCGGCGCTTGGTAGTCCACTGCTCGATCGGCTCGCGACGACGGAACGTGCGGAGCTCGTCGAGGCCGTGGCCGCCGTCGAGAGCGCGCCCGCCGACACGCCAGATCTCGCGGACGCGCTGTTCACCGCGGCGCGGGCGTGCGAGGACACGCTCGCCGATCCGGCACGCGCGCTCGCGCTGTACGAACGGATCCTGCGAGATCACCCCGATGCCGGGGTCTCGATCTCGGCGCGCCGCCGCGCCGACTCGTTGCGCGGCCGCGTCGGCACGGGCAACATGTTCGCGGGCGAGGCCGCGGCGTTCGCGCGGCTCGTCGGTGAAGCCGACCAGCTGCCCGAGGCACTCGTGGTGACCCGCGCCCAGGCGCTCCTGGCACCGGACTGGTCCGGTGCGGCCGAGGTCGGGCTGTGGCTCGCCGAGTGGCAGCGCAGGCACGGCGAATTGATCGCGGCACAAGCGACGTATGCGGCGGTCGCGACGCGCTGGCCGGGAACTCCCGCCGCAGTGGTGGCGCTTCGCGGTGGGGCGGGCACCGCGGTCGAGCTCGACGACTGGGATCTCGCCGAGCAGCTCGCCGGTCGGCTGCCGGCGGTCGACCCGGCCGACCGGATCCTACGTGACGATCTGCTGGCGGCCGTCACGGCTGGCCGCAAGCACGAGCGGCTGCTGTTCGTGTCCTGGGCCGTGGTCGCACTCGCATTCCTCGGCCTCGCCGCGTCCCTGCTCGAGGCGTGCCGCCGCGGGGGTTGGCGGCGCCCGATCCTGCGACCACCGATCGAGATCATCTTCATGACGCCGGTCGCGCTCGTCCTCGGCGGGGTCGCGCTCACGACCCACCAGCTGATCGCGCCCGCCGTGATCATCCTGTCGATCGGCGGGCTCGCGCTCGCCTACCTGTCGGGCATCACGCTCGACACGCTACGCCTGCGGGACCGTGCAACCAAGGGTCGTGCGCTGCTTCACATCGTCGCCTCCGTGCTCGCGGTCGCCGCGCTGCTGTACATCGTGCTCGTACGCGACGACCTGCTCGCGATGGTGATCGAGACCGTGCGCTTCGGACCCGAGTGATCAGGCCGTCTTTGTTGAGGTCATCGCTCGGGCGCTCGCGAAGGTAGCGGTAGCGTGAGCATGAACGTGGTCCCGTGCCCGAGCTCGGACTCGAACCGCATCGTCCCCTGATGCCGGTCGACGATCGTCGCACGGACGATCGCGAGCCCCTGCCCCGTGCCTTCCCCGAGCGCCTTCGTGGTGAAGAACGGCTCGAAGATCCGGTCGCGTGCTTCGGGCGCGATCCCGACGCCGGTATCGGAGATCGCGAGCTCGACGGCGCGGTCCGTGCATCGCGTCTTGATCGTGATCGTGCCGAGGCGGCGATCCTTGCGAGCCCGGATCGCGTGGGCCGCGTTGACCAGCAGGTTCAAGATGGCGCGACCGAGCTCGTCGGCGTGACCCATCACGGCCGGAACGTCGCCGAGGTCGAGCACCAGCTCCGCATCGTGCTTGTACTGACTGCGCGCGAGCTCGCCGGCCATCCGCACCTGGCGATTGAGGTCGACCGGCTCGTGCTGCTCGCCACTGGTATGCGCGTACTCGCGCACGCTGCGCACGATGCTGGTGATCCGCGACACCCCGCTCACGGCGTCGCTGATCGCGGTCGCGATGTCGGCGCGACAGTCGGCCGAAGGGGGTCCGTCGAGCTCGGCGAAGGTCTCGCCGAGGAACTCCAGGCTCGACTGGATGAACTGGCTGGGCGTGTTGATCTCGTGCGCGATCCCCGCCGCCAGCCGCCCGAGTGCCTCGAACTTCTGCGAACCGCGGAGCTCGATCTCGAGCCGGCGTGCGACCTCGCGCGCGATCTCCTGTTCGAGCTCGGCCATCCGCGCCGCGACCGCCCGGCCCCGGCGCCACTTCTCGGTCAAGCATGCGGCGAGCTGGCGAACCTCGATCGGATCGAACGGCTTGCGCAGGATCACGAGCTGATCGCGGACCGATAGCCGGGCGAGGATCTCGTGCCACGAGTACGTCGAGTGCGCGGTGCACAGCACGATCTCGAGGTCCGGCTGGAGCTGCCACAGCTGCATCGCGGTCTCGACGCCGTCGATCCCCGGCGGCATGTGGATGTCGACGAACGCGACACTGAACGGTCGGTCGGCCGCGAGCGCGGCCTCGCACTCGCGCACAGCTTCGGCGCCCTGGCGCGCGTAGCGTACGTGGTAGCGGGGGGTGATCACGGGCTCGGCGGGCGCGGTGCCGCCCAGTGCGAGCTCCAGCAAGTCGAGCTCCGAAGTGTTGCCCGAGGTCCGGCTTGGTTCGAGCAACGTCGCGAAGTTGTGCAGGATCGGCTCCTGATCATCGACGACGAGGAGGTTCGGGAGCCCCGAGGTCATGATGCCACCTCGATCGGAACGGTGAGCGTGAACGTGGCGCCACGACCCTCTCCCTCGCTCGTCACGGCGAGCGAACCGCCGGCCTGGCGCGCAGCAAGCGCCGACGAGTGCAGCCCGTACCCATGGCCCGTCGGCTTGCTGGTGAAGCCAGCGCTGAAGATCCGCTCGAGCAGCTCGGCCGCGATCCCGACCCCCGAGTCCGTGACGGAGATCTGGAGTCCGCTGGTCACTCGCGACGCTGCGATCCCGATCGTGCGTGCCCCCGAGCTACCGTTCACGGCATCGCGGGCGTTGGAGATCAGATTCACCACGATCTGGAGCACCCGGTGGCGATCGATCAGGATCGGCTCGTCCTCGAGATCCGGCGCGACCGTGCGCGTGATCGCGATCGCGCCGCGGCGGTGCGGCGGGCATCCCATCTCGATCGCCTCGTCGAGCAGCGTCGGTGCCCGCGTGGGCTCGACCACGCTACGGACCCGGGCGTACGCATTCTGCATCGCGACGACCCGTTTCATGTGCTCGACGTGCCCCCGCAAGGTCTCGAGGTCCTTCAGCTGACCCGCGCGACCGGTCTCCAGCGACTCGCTGACGACCGAGATGTACTTGAGTGCGGCGGCGAGCCGCGTGACGTCGACCGACTGCCCCGCACTCGCGGCCGACAGGAGATCGTGGAGCCGTTGCAGCCGATCGATCGGCTGCGCTGCCGTGCGCTCGCGCAGCAACTCGACCGAGACATTGACCGACGTCAGCACGTTGCCGACGTTGTGCAGCACGCCGGTCGCGACCTCCGCCATGCCAGCATGACGCGACGCCTGGAGCAGCTCCTGCTGGCTCTCGGCGTGGATACGCTCCAGCATCTCGCGCAGGGCTGCCACCAGCTGAGCGACCTCGTCACCGCCGGAGATCTCGGGCAACACCGCGGGGAGCTCGCCGCGGGAGATCTTGCGTGCGGTCCGCGTCAGCTTTCGAATCGGCCCCACCAGCAGCGCCGCGATCACCATGCTCGCGAGCACGCCAACCGAGAACACCAGGATCGTCGCCAGCGCGACCGTGCGCCGGGTCTCGTTGCGCTGAGCGTCGAGGTGCTCGAGCGAGAACCCGAGGTGCAACGTGCCGCGCCCGCCGCCGATCGCGAGGATCGGAACGGTCACGATCATCAGCTGTCCCATGGTCTCGATCCCGGGTCTCACCGACCAGATCTGGCGCGCGGGGACCGCGGTCGGGCGCCAGACGGTGATCAACTTGCCATCGGCATCGCGGACCGCACCGAACCGCGCGTCGCGCGTGCTCCCGAGCCAGCCGAGGATCGAGGCCGCATTGTCTGGGTCTTCGAACTCGAGCGCAGGCCCCAGCGCGGTCGCGGTGATCTGCGCGATCGAAAGCGCGCGCGCGCGGGCCTCCTGCTGCGCTTGCTGCGCCATCCGGGACGGAAAGAACGCGAACATGAACAGGCCGATCACGGCGATCAGCCCGGAGAACACGATCGCCATGCGGAACCCGAGCGAGCGCCCGGTGACTGGCGGCGGCGTCACGGGACCTCGTCGACGAGGCGCGCGAGCTGCAACAACCCGGCACCAAATCGGACGCCCTCCTCACGCGCTGCTTCGACGTTGATCACGATCTCCGCGCGCTCGGCTCCCGCGACGAGCCCGACCGCGAGACCGTCTCGGACGGCTTGCTCGCGCTGGCTCAGCGTGAGCATGTCGCGCGCTCGCGACACCTTGCGGATCGCCGGCAGCTCGGCCGCGATATCAGACACGACGATCACCGCGGCGGGGAGATACTTCGCGACCGTCGCCGCGAATGCCTGCTCCGACTGGAAGTCGAGCCCGAGCACGCGGACCAGCCGCCCGCCGACCTTGATCTTGGGCAACAGCGAGAAGCCGGCTTCCCAGCGCTCGCGTTCGCGACGGCTGCTGGCGGTCGAGCGCGACACGATCATGATCGTGACACCGTCACCGGGGCGCCGGGTGGCGAGCGACTTGTCGTAGGCCAGGACGCGCAGCGCGATCAACACCTGGCGGGCGGCCGCACGTGATTCTGCCTCGGTCGGCTCGGCCGCAGCGGGCCGGCCGAACAAGCCGATCAGGCATCCGGCGACGAGGATCGCGCGGCGGCTCATGGTTCGAGCGCCAGCGCGAGCCGCACCCAGACCGTGCGAGGGTCGTTGGGGATGGCGGACTGACGATGCTCTTCGCTGCCGGGATCGGCGCTGCGTTCGTCGAACAGGTTGTTGATCCCGAGCGTCAGGTCGAGCTGGTCGACCACGCGATGCACGGTTGCAACGAGGTTCGTCTTGAACACCGGCGCGAGCGCTTCGCGGTCAAAGGCGAGGCGTGAGCCGACGTAGAAGCTCTCGACGCCGAGGTCGACGCGGCCATCCGCGATGGGCGCGAGTAACGAGAAGCTTGCCAGCGAGCGCGGCGAGTTGGCCGGCACGAGCCCATCACCGTCGCGGGCGCGCTGACGGCTCATGCTGGCGCGCAGGCGCAGGCGATCCCAGCGAGCTTCGAGCTCGGCCTCGAGCCCGTGCGAGGACTGCTCGCCCTGGTTCCTGAAGATGGCGGTGCCGTCGTCGTCGCCAGTCAGCGAGATCAGGTTGCCGACGTCCTGATGAAAGCCGACGACCAGGACACGCATGTGCTCGGTCAGATAGCGCTCGATGCTGAGCTCGCGCGTCTCGCTGGTCTCCGCGTCGAGCGCGACCGAGGGACCACCCGTGATGCCCGCGCCGTAGTACTGCTCGTAGAGGTTTGGCGCGCGATAGCCCCGCGCGATGCTTGCGCGGATCCGGCCGAGCTCGCCGCCGTCGAGCACCAGGCCGCCCTGCGGGTTGACCGCGAGCCCGAACGAGTCCGGGTGATAGTCGGCGCGGAGCGCCGCGAAGCCGACGACGTGATCGTACGCGCGGACCTTCACGTGTCCGCCGAGCGCGAGCGTTCGCTCGCCATCGGTGCGATCGAAGTACGGCGAGTAGCCGTCGGGGAGCTGGTCGCCATTGGCTTGTCTACCCGACGCGGTGCCCGCCTCGGCGCCAGCCGCGAGCTCGAAGTCGGTCAAGTGGGCGCCGAGCTTTGGCCGCTTGTAGCGACCGCGCAATTCGCTCGACCACCAGGTCGACTTCGCGAGATCGAGGTTGTCGATGACGTCGACCGTGCCCGGTGCGGCGGCCTCGTCCTCGACGGGATATCCGATGGGATAGGTGCCGTGATAGTGGTAGCGATCGACGGCCACCCGGGCGACGAGGTCGGTGTGCTTGCCGGTGCGGGAGTACTCGAGGTCGGCGAATGCGCGCTCGTCGAACGTCTCGAGGGCGCCGCCGATCACGGTGGCGAACGCCGCGGTGGGCGCCCGCTTGCGGCGACTCGCTGCCATGCCGCGGAGCACCAGGTGCTTGCCGCGGATCACGGCGAACGCCGAAATGACTTCTTCACCATCGTTGCCGATCACGACGCCGTCGCACGCGCGAGGCTGTCCCGTCGGCCCGATGCAGGGCTCGTCGGTCACCGCCAGCTCGGGCATGTAGATCGCGGACAGTCCGAGATCGTGCGAGTACTGGCCCGCGATGAACACGTCGACGCCGTGCTCGACGACGCCGTAGCTCGCCGAGACGTCTTGCGCGCGCGGTGCCACGGCCGGTCGGCCAGCCGGATCGTGGAACGTCTCGGCGGTCGCGGAGGCCGCCGCCATCACGTGAACGCCCGGCCGGGTTGCACCGCTCGCGGTCACGACCTGCACCGCACCGAGCAGCGCGTTCTGGCCGTGCACCGACCACGCGCCACCGCGAACCAGCTCGACGCGCTCGACCGCGATCATCGGTAGCCCGAGCTCGGCGCCTGGCGTGGCCTGACCGTAGACGGGATCGTTGATCCGATGGTTGTCGATCGTGAGCGAGAAGCGGCTGTTGTAGTCGCCGGGCACGCTGAAGCCGCGCGCACCGAGATAGCTGTAGTTGCGATCGTTGGTCGTGTAGAGCCCGCGCAACCCGGTCAGGGCCTCCGTGAGCGTGCGATAGCCGAAGCGGTCGATCAGATCGCGATCGACGGTCGACACCAGCGTCGGCGAATCCGCGGGCTTCTGCGCGTAACGCGAGGCCGAGGTGACCTCTTGCTCGAGCAAGTCTCCCAGCGCGAGCGTCTCGACATCCTCGATGTTCCCGAGCTCGAGATCGTCGATCGCCTCCGCATGTGCCGGCGTCGCCGTCAGCACCGCGCTGACGTAGCCGATCCACAGCGCACTGGCCCGCACGGGGGTCTGGTTCGGCTGCCGCGGCGATTTGTGGGGGTACCGGCGAGGTAGCTCGACAGGCACGTTCACCTACACGTGCTACGGTCGACCCGTGCGACGCGGACGGATCCTGGCGATCAAGTGGGGCATGAACCCCAACTCGTCGAGCCTCGGTGTCGACGTCACGTTCTTGCTCGTCGGTGCGACCGCGCTCGCGATGGTTACCCCGATCGTGGGCGCGCTGCTGCGCTGGCGCCGGCCGCTCCCGGTCGAGCCCACGGTCGACGCGCCTGCCGACCCAGCCAACTGAGCGCCGCACCTCGCGAAGATTTTTTTCGCGCGGCAGTGCATCCAGTTTCCCGCTCGTGGCGAAGAGCCATGGGAGAGGCGGACACGACGCTCGTCGGTCGCGACAGGAGGCCTGCAGGGCCTCCGCGGCCGTGCGTCCCGTGTGCCCGCGCTCGCCCAAATCACCAAGGAGCTTCACATGAAGAATCGATCGTCGCTGGGTCTCGGGATGTCACTGGTCGCCATTGCCGGCTGTGCGGAGGTCAAGGATCCGGACGGGGATAGCCTGGCGCGGGTCCGCGTCGCGCACGTGTCCCCCGACGCGCCCGCTGTCGACTTCTGTCTCGCGCCCCACGGCAGCGCCGAGTTCACCGGTCCCGTGCTCGCCGGTGCGGGTGGGCCGACGGGGGTCTCGTACGGCAACGTCACCAGGTATCTCGAGGTCGCGCCGATCCAGTACGACGTGCGCATCGTGGCGCCAGGACAGTCGAGCTGCGCGACTGGCATCCTCCCAGACATCACGAACCTGCCGGAGCTCGCGGCCGGTTCGTACGCGACGCTCGCGGCCTCCGGCCTGCTCGACCACGGGGACGCCGAACCGTTCGCGCTCCGCCCGTACTTCGACGATGCAACGGTCTCCGCCGACAGGGCGAAGCTGCGCTTCATCCACGCCTCGCCCGGCACCCCGAACGTCGACGTCGGGCTCGGCGGTGGCGCACTGTTCACACCGGTGTTCGAGGACATCGCGTTCGGCACCACGCGCACGCACGACAACGGCTACCTCGAGACCGCGCCGTTCACCGGTGCAGAGATCAGCGCGCGTGCGACCGGCACGGTCACGGACGTCCTCGCGATCAAGCCGGCAGCTCTCCCGGCCGGCACGATCGCCACGGCCTTCGCGATCGGCCGGATCGGGGATGCCGAGGCACCGCTCGGCGTGCTGCTCTGCATCGACAATAGTCCCGCGCATGGGCTCGAGACCGAGTGCTCGATCGTCGGCGCCCCTCCCGAGCGTGTGCAGCTCCGGGTCGCTCATCTATCGCCCGACGCTCCTCCCGTCGATGTCTGCCTCGCACCCGCCGGCACCGGCGCGTTCGGAGCGCCCCTGCTCGCCACCCTCGGCGCACGCAGCGGACTCGCGTACTCGCAGGTCACCGCGTACGTCGCCGTGCCGGTCGCGACCTACGATGTCCGCGTGATCCTCGCGACCGCCACCACGTGTGACACCCCTGCCGTGCCGGATACCAATGGCGTCGCGGTCAGCGCAGGACTGACGGCCACGGTCGCTGCGATCGGTGTCGTCGACCCGAGCGGCGCGGCCGCCGGGGATCCAACGTTCCGCCTCGCGGTGTTTGCAGACGCAACCCAGGTCCCGAGCAACCGCGGCAAGCTTCGCCTCGTCCACGCGTCGCCTGGGACGCCGAACGTCGACGTCGGCCTCGGCTCGGGTCACGGCTTCCAGAAGATCTACGCGGACGTCCCGTTCGGCACCAAGGGCACGAACGCGCCGCTCGACCCGCTCGGCTATCTCGAGACCGACCCGTTCTCGTCACCGATCTCGGCCCGCGTCGCCAACACTGCGGGCGATGCCCTGACGGTCCCTGCCCCCCTCCCCGCCGGCGCGAGCGCCACGGCGTGCGCGATGATCGGCAACAAGACCGGATCGGCGACCAACCCGCTGCGTGTGCTGCTGTGCGTCGACAACGCGAAGTCCGCCTCGCTGCTGTCCACGTGCAACGTCCTGTAGTGAGCTAGCATCCCGCCGCTCGATGGAACCCGCGACGCATAGCCCCTACCCGCCGGCGCCTCCGCCGTTGCTGGGGCGCGTCGCGACCGGCGATCCGACGGCGGTACGCGAGTGTCTCGCGCGATACGGCAACCTCGTGTGGTCGATCGCCCGGCGGTTCGAGGCCGCCGACGCCGAGGACGCGGTGCAGGAGATCTTTCTCGATCTGTGGAAGAGCGCCGCGCGGTTCGACCCCACGATCGCCAGCGAGGCTGCCTTCGTGACCATGATCGCGCGCCGGCGGTTGATCGACCGCCGGCGGTCGCGCGGGCGGCGACCGACGACCGACCCGATGACCGAGCTGCCCGCGATCGCCGACCGCGGCACCCAGCCCGACGTCTGCGCCGAGGCCTCGCAGGCCGCTCGCGCCCTCGATCAGCTTCGACCCGAGCAACGCCAGGTCCTCGTCGCGACCTGTCATGGCCTGTCCCACGGCGAGATCGCCGCCCAGACCGGGATGCCGCTCGGCACCGTCAAAGCGCACGCCCGCCGCGGCTTGATGTCGATCCGAGCCGCCCTCCTGGGCGTACAACAGGAGGACACGCCGTGAAGCGCCCGTTGACCGAGATCGAAGCGTTCCGCGCCCAGGAGCTGCTCTACGAGCGCGCGACCGGCGGGCTCGACCACGCGCAGGCCGCCGAGCTCGCCGGGCTCGGCGTCGAGGAGGATGTGAGCTTCGACCTCGCCGCCGCCGCGGTCGATCTCGCGACCGTCCGGCTCGAGGAGATGCCGGCCGGCCTTGCCGACAAGGTCCTGATGACCGTCGGGCTTGCGGCGCAGCCTGCCTACGTCCCTGCCACGCTCGCCGGCGTCGCGCCGCCCCGACCGAGCGTCCCGGTGACCGAACCGCCGGTGATCCCGATCACCCGTGCACCGCGCCGCTCGCGGATGCCGATCGTGCTCTCGCTGGTCGCCGCCGCTGCGTGTCTCGCGCTCGCGATCGGCGCCGTGCTGTGGGCGCGCGACAAACCGCCGGTCGAGATCGTACGCATCCAGGTCCCCGTCCAGCCGAGCCCGGCCGAGGCCCGCCAGCTGCTGCTCGCCGAGGCCCCGGACACCACGACGCTCGCATGGACCGCGAACGACAAGGATCCCGCGGGCACCGCCACCTCTGGCGATGTCGTGTGGAGCGCCTCGAAGCAGCAGGGCTTCATGCGCTTCAAGGGGCTCGCGCCGAACGATCCGGCAAAGACGCAGTACCAGCTGTGGATCTTCGACAAGACCCGCGACGAGCGCTTCCCGGTCGACGGTGGCGTGTTCGACGTCGGCTCGAATGGCGACCCGGGGGGGTGGGTGATCGTCGCGATCTCGGCCAAGCTGCCGGTCGCCTACCCCACGCTGTTTGCGGTGACCGTCGAGCTTCCCGGTGGCGTCGTGGTGTCGAAGCGCGATCGGATCGTCGTCACCGCTGCGCCCAAGGCTGGCTAGCCAGAATGCCGGTCGGATAAGCCGCACAGGGGCAACGGCAACGGTATCAGCATCGGAATCAGCATCGACAACAGCAGCGGCAGCCGCATCGGCAACAGCAACAGCAACAGCAACAGCAACAGCAACAGCAACAGCAACAGCAACAGCAACGGCAACAGCAACGGCGGCGGCGACGGCGACGGCGGCGGCGGCGGGTTGCTGGCCTCGGTCTGGCGCTCTCGCCTTGCGGTCAGCGCGCACCGGACC
>JBBJLY010000251.1:0-11978 GCA_037720695.1 Kofleriaceae bacterium
GTCAAAGGACGAGGAGATCCTCGACGAGACCGCTCCGTACGCGGAGCAGATCGTCGCCGGCTGGCCGTACTACGCATCCAAGATCTACCAGGAGAAGCTCGCGTTCGAGCACGGCGACCGGCTCGGCATCGAGGTCGTCGCGGTCAACCCGAGCCTGCTGCTCGGCCCGGGCGATCGCCGGCTGTCGTCGACCGGCGATGTCCGCAAGTTCATGCGGCGCGAGGTCCCGGTCGTGCCCTCGGGTGGCATCAACTTCGTCGATGCGCGAGACGCCGCGATCGCGACCGCGGCCGCGCTCGAGCGCGGGCGGCCCGGCGAGCGCTACCTGCTCGGTGGTCCCAACTGGACGATGAAGGAGTTCTTCGCGCGCCTCGGCCGCGTCGCCAACGTCGCGCCTCCGCGAATCAAGCTGCCGGCCAAGCTCAACCGCTGGGGCGCCTCGCTGGTCGAGGGGCTGTACCGCCACCGCGGCAAGGAGCCGCCGGTGGATCGGATCTCGGTCGAGATGGCGGAGCACTTCTGGTGGTTCGACTCCAGCAAGGCCGCGCGCGAGCTCGGGTTCGAGGCCCGCGATCCGCAGCTCACACTCGTCGATACCGTGGCCTACCTGCGGCGCGGCATCGACGACGTGGCGTGACCGCGATCGCTGACCCCGCGGTCGTGTGATGATCGCCGGATGACGCGACGCTGGATCCTGGTGGCGGTCGGGTGCGGCGGCGATCCAGACACCGGACCGGTGTCTGCTTCCGATGTGGAGGAGGCGTGCACGCAATTCTGCGAGCGTGAGACCGTGTGCGAAGGCCCCGACGACGAGTGCGTCGGAAGGTGCGTCGCCGACCAGTCGCCGTGGATGCGCACCGACGCGGTCCAGACCCTGTATGCCTGCATCGCCGCCCTCGACTGCGACGCGCGCGAGGAAGCCGAGTGCGGCGGTACCGTCGCGCCGCTCGCGGTGCACCGCGCCTACGAGGCGAACTGCCGGGCGGCGATGCCAACGTGCGTCGAGGCGAGGTTCCTCGAGACCCTGTGCGAGGTCGACTACGTGGCCGATGCACCGGGCGAGGCCGGCTTCGTGCGGCTGCTCGCGCCGGTCGTGGTCGAGGCGCTGGACGCGTGCTTCGACGGCGCGACCTGCGACGACCGGCTGCGCGGCCTCACCGGGGCGTTCGATCACTACGGACTCGACTAGGATCGAGATGACCGACGAGCCCGTCGACCCGATCGTGGATCCGGTCGTCGACGTTCGCGCACGGTCGCCGCTCGAGCGACTCGCCGCGTGGCTCGGTCCGCCGCGGCGCTACGTGCTGGTGCGCTGGCTGATGCTGCGCCTGCTCGGCCTGATCTACGTGTTCGCGTTCGCCGGCATCGTGTTCCAGGGGCCGGCGCTGTTCGGCGAGCGCGGCCTGACCCCGATGGCGGGCTACGTCGATCAGCTCCACGCGCGTGGCGTCGGCTTCCTCGCCGAACCGAGCGTGTTCCACTGGGGCGCCTCGGACACCGCGCTGTACGCCTGGGCGATCGTCGGGCTCGTGCTGTCGCTGGTCGTGCTCGCCGGCTACGCAAATCTTGTCATCTTGCTCGTGCTGTGGCTGGTCTACGGCTCGTTCGTGCGGATGGGCGGGCTGTGGTTCTCGTTCGGCTGGGAGATCCAGATCCTCGAGACCACGGTGCTCGCGGCGTTCCTGGTGCACCCGTTCGATCCGCGGCCGTTGCGCGCACGCGCGCCGCCGGTGGTCGCGATCGTGCTGATGCGCTGGCTCACGTTCCGCATCATGCTTGGCGCGGGCCTCATCAAGCTTCGCGGGGCGGCGTGCTGGACCGAGCTGTCGTGCCTCGACGCGCACTTCGAGACCCAGCCGATCCCGACTCCGCTGTCGACGGTGTTCCATCACCTGCCGTCGCCCGTGCTCGCCGTGGGCGTCGCGCTCAATCACCTGGTCGAGGTCGTGCTGCCGTGGTTCGTGTTCGGACCGCGCACGATGCGGCTGTTCGCCGGCCTCGGCCTGGCGCTGTTCCAGCTGATCCTGATCGTGTCGGGCAACCTCGCGTTCCTCAACTGGCTGACGCTGGTGCCGATCCTCGCGTGCCTCGACGACGACTTCGTCCTGCGCGTGACGCCAGGCCGGTTGCGGCGCTGGCTCGAGGCGCGCCTCTCGCCCGGCGATCCGCGCGACGGCAAGCAGCTCGCGATCGCATTCGGCGTCGCGCTCGGCGCGATCGTGCTGTTCGGGCCGCTGTTCGGCACGCTCGCGGCAGGCACGCAGGTGATCCTCGCGATCGTGCTCGGCGGTGCGGTGGTCGGGCTCGCGTGGTGGTTTCGCGCCGCGATCGTCTCGGCGGGGGCCCGGCTCGACGGTCACCAGCTCGCGGTCGGCTGTCTCACCGCGCTGATCGCGATCAACAGCGTGCCGGTGGTCGCGAACCTCGCGTCGCCCAGGCAACGCATGATCCAGTCGTACGATCGCCTCGACCTGGTCAACAGCTACGGCCTGTTCGGCTCGGTGACGCTGACCCGGCACGAGCTGGTCATCGAGGGCACGCTCGATCTCGATCCGTTCGCGGGCGAGTGGAAGGCGTACGAGCTGCCGTGTCAGCCGGGGCCGCTCGATCGCCGGCCGTGCATCCTCGGCCCGTACCACCGCCGGCTCGACTGGGTGATCTGGTTCGCCGCGATGTCACCCGAGCCGCGCGGCGATCCGTGGATCTGGCACCTGGTGTGGAAGCTGCTCGACGGCGACACCGGCGTGCGCGAGCTCCTCGCGCGCGATCCGTTCGACGGCAAGCAGCCCGCGTTTGTCCGGATCCGGCGGTTTCGCTATCACCTCGAGCCGGTCGGCGCTGACACCTACTGGACCCGCGACTCGGAGGAGCTATGGCTGCCGCCGATCGCGCTGTCGTCGCCGGGCTTCGTCGAGGTGCTCGGGAAACGCGGCTGGCCGTCGCCTACGAGACGGTGACCGCGAGCTTCTGGCGGCGCAGCGCGATCAGCTCCTGGCTCGACGGCACGCGCGCACGCGGACCGGTGGGCACGACGCCGCGCGCGAGGAACGCTCGCTTGTAGTCGGCGAACGTGCCGCCCGCGCGATGGGCGTCCATCACGGCGAGCCCGGCAGATGACTCGCCCTGCGCGAGCATGTACTCGACCCACGCCCAGCGCGACGAGGTTGGCCGGACCTCGACCTTGCCGCCGAGCCCGGCGCCCTTGAGTCCGGCGCGCAGCCGCTTGAGCCGGTGCTCGACGACGTCGATCCCGGCGAATGGCGTGCCGTCGAGCGGCGTGTTGCGCTTGGCCACGAACGGCGCGAGCCCGTACGCGACCCGCGGGTGGATCGCCGCGAGCTCGCGCGACAGCTGCACCAGCTCGTCGACATCGGCGTCGGTCTCGCTCGGCACGCCGAGCATCATGTAGACCTTCAGCGTGTGGAGCCGGTGGGTCGCGGCGTAGCGGGCCGACTGGATCAGGTGCTCGGCCTTGGTCGAGCGCTCGACGACGCGGCGCATCCGCTCGCTCGCGCCATCCGCGGCGACGGTCAGCGTGCGATAGCCACCGCGGGCGAGCAGTCCGACCAGCTCGTCGGTCAGCTTGTCGGCGCGCAGGCTCGAGATCCCGACCTGGCGGTTGCCGTCGACGACGTCGCGCACGATCGCGGCGATCTCGGGGTGGTCGGTCACCGCAGCGCCGACCAGGCCGACCTTGCGCGCGTGGCTCGGGATCCCGGCGATGATCTTCTCGCGCGGCACGATGCGCATGCCGCCGTTGGTTGACCGCCGCATCACGCAGTACGTGCAGCCGCGCGAGCAGCCGCGGGCGGCCTCGGTCATGAACATGTTCGACAGCTCGGTGTGCGGCGTGATGATCACGGAGCGGGCAGGGAGCAGCGCATCGGCGACCGCGGCGACCGGCGGCACGGTCTCACCATGGACATGCGGCAGGTAGTAGCCAGGTCGCCCCGCCAGCGCGTCCCACACCCGCTCGCGCACGTAGCTCGCGTCGCGCGCGATCTGGACCAGCTCGACGATCAGCTCCTCGCCTTCGCCGAGCACGATCACGTCAAAGAATGGCGCCATCGGGGCGGGGTTCGAGAACGTGAGCGGCCCGCCGCCGATCACGAGCGGATGTCGCGCGTCGCGATCGCGCACCAGCGCCGGGATCTTCGCGCGGTCGAGCGTCTCGACGACGCCGGCCAGCTCGAGCTCGTAGGCGACCGAGTACGCGAGCATCGGGTAGCTGCCGAGGTGGCGATCCTCCTCGAGCGTGCGCGGTACGTCCTGCATCGCGCGGTCGGCCGCGACGCCGGGCAGGCCGTGGAGCGTGCGATAGATCTGCTGGTACCCGAGCGACGACATCGCCGCGCGATACGGGCTGGGATAGACCAGCGCGATCCGGGTCTCGGCTTCCTTGTGAAGCGTGCCGCGCTCGTCCGCGAGCAGCGCGCGGCGATCGGTTACGGGCTCAGACACGATGCAAACTTTGTATGCGAATTGCGGCGGGGTTGCTTCTCGGTGTGGCTCCATACGTCGACGCAGTTGTCGACCGCGTGCTGGCTGCCGGCCGCGACGGCGTTGCCGCTGGCGTCGCACTGGTACGCCGTGACGAACAGATCGACCTGCGCGTCCTTGTCGCGATCGACCGCGACGATCACGCGTTCGTTGGTGTTGCTGGAGGGGCTCTGCACGCGATCCTCGGGCACGCGCCGGGCCGAGCGATGGTCGCCCTTGGCCGACACGATGGCGATCGACTTCGACGACCGCACGCTCGACAGATCACCCGACGTGATCTCGAACGTGACGCTCCACAACATGTCGCACGACGGGTTCAACGACGCGATCTTCGCCACCTTGAGCTCGGCGATCACGTGGGTGTCGTCGACCACCACGCCGCGATCCCCGACCAGCGGTGACTTGCCGATGCAGAACCCGCTGGGGTCACTCTTGACCTCGCACACGGTGGGTGCCGCCTCGTCCGCGTTGGCGCGCCGGCGCTCGACCCGCACCACCTTGCCGGGCGGCGGTGCAGCCGACGCGAGCATCGTCGTCCCGACGACGCTGGCGATGGCGAGGAGGCGCAACATTGTCACCGAGCATAGCAGCTGTGCTACCCACGTCCCATGACCGTCCGCTATGCCGTTCGCCTCGACGAGCCGGGCCGCCACACCGTCGAGATCACGCTGCGCTTTTCGGTCGACGCACGTACGCAGGCGGTGGTCACCCTGCCGTCTTGGTGCCCGGGCTCCTACCTGATCCGCGACTATGCCCGGTACGTCCGCGACCTCGTGGTCACCGCCGAGGACGGCTCACCGCGCCGCGCGATCAAGCAGGACAAGGCGAGCTGGGCGATCGACACCGAGGGCGCGCACGAGCTCGTCGTCAGCTATGCCGTCTACGGCCACGATCTGACCGTTCGCACCAACCACATCACGCCCGAGCACGCGTTCCTCCACGGGCCTGCGACGTTCCTCTACCCCGAGCACCTGCGCGCGTCGGCGGTCGAGGTCCGGCTGACCGGGCCGGCGGACTGGATCGTGACCTCGGCGATGGCGTGGGAGCCGACCGAGGTGATGACCGCAGGCTCGATCGACGAGCTCTACGACCACCCGATCCACGTCGGCCCGACGCGCGCGTTCCCGGTCCCGGCCAAGGTGCCGACCCGGCTCGTGGTCTGGGGCGATCGCGCACCGGGCGGCACGTTCGACGAGCACCGCCTGGTGACCGACCTCGCCGCGATCGTCGACGATCACGTCGCGCGGTTCGGCGAGGCGCCGTTTCCCAACTACACGTTCCTGCTGATGCTGTCGCACGACGCGTACGGCGGGCTCGAGCATCGCAACTCGAGCGTCAACCTCTACCATCCTCACTTCGCGGCGACGCGAAAGAGCTACGAGGGCCTGCTCGAGCTGCTGTCGCACGAGCTGTTTCACGCGTGGAACGGCAAGCGGATCGCGCCGCGCCCGCTGTTCGACTTCGACTATACGCGCGAGGCGTACACGCCTTGCCTGTGGGTGATGGAGGGCCTGACCAGCCACTACGATCGGTTCGCGCTGCGGTCGGCGAGCCGGATCACGGCGAAGAGCTTCCTCGACAAGGTGCTCGACGACTGGGCGCGCCTGATGGCGACCCCGGGCCGGACGCGCCAGAGCCTGGAGGCGTCGTCGTTCGATGCCTGGATCAAGCTCTACAAGCCCGACGAGTCGAACCTCAACACGACGGTCAGCTACTACCTGAAGGGCGGGCTCGCGATGCTCGCGCTCGATCTCCAGATCCGTCGCCGCACCGAGGGCGCGCGCTCGCTTGACGACGTGCTGCGCCTGCTGTGGCAGCGCCACGGCGCGCGCGGCGAGGCCCATCCCGAAAACCTCCAGCCGATCTTCGAGGAGGGCTCGGCGCTCTCGCTCGGCGAAGTGTTCGACCGCCAGATCCGCGGCACCGAGGATCCGGAGCTCCCCGCCGAGCTCCACCACCTCGGGCTCGAGCTCCGCGCGACCGCCGATCCGGCGCAGGTCGCCGACGGTGCGACCGCGGTCTGGCTCGGCGCGACGACGGTGGGCATCCGGGTCACCGCCGTATTCGATGGTGGGCCGGGCCAGGTCGCGGGGCTGTCGCCCGGGGACGAGATCATCGCGATCGATGGCTTTCGCGCGACCAACGACGTCGACCTGCGCAGCCTCGCCGGCGCCCGCAAGGTCGGCGACCGCATCACGCTCGCGGTGTTCCGCCGCCATCGCCTGATCGAGCTGCCGCTCGTGCTCGCGGCCGCGCCGGCCACCCGCTACGAGATCGTCGCGATCCCGGCCGAGCCTGCCGCGACCCAGCGCTACCAGACCTGGCTCGGCGAGCCACATCCCGGTGCAAGTCGTCGCCACCGTCACCGCGACGGCACGCTGGGTGTGACCCTGCTATGTTCCGCGGCATGCGTCTCGTCGTCGTGGTGGCCGCGCTCGCGTGGAGCGGCTGCAGCAAGAAGACCCAGGATGGCCTCCCGGCGGCCACCGAGTGGCAGTCGTCGGCCGGTGGTGCGATGGAGCCCGGCTCGGGCGCGCCAAAACCCAGCGCGGTCGCGCCCCAGAGCGCCGATCCGCATGCCGGCCTCGACATCCCGCCAGCACGTGACACCTCGCAGGAGCCGCACGCGGGGATGGACATGTCCAACCCGCACGGTGGCAGTGGGGTCGATGTCAGCCAGCTCGGGATGCCGCCGCCGGATCCCAACCGCAAGATCGATCCGGCACGCCGGGTCGCCGGCATCATCAAAGTGCATCCCCACGCGCGCGATCGTGTGAAGGCGAACGGCGCGCTGTTCCTGATGGTCAAGCGCCCCGGTGCCGACGGCACGCCGATCGGCAGCCCGCTCGCGGTCGAGCGCGTGACCTGGGTCAAGGACGGCATGGCGTTCGAGCTGACGGAGGCCAACGCGATGGTCGCCGGCACGGAGCTCACCGGCGATGTGGTCGTGATGGCGCGCTACGACCAGGACTCCGACGCGATCTCGAAGCAGCCGGGCGACGTCACCGGTCAGCTGCGGGTAAAGATTCCCGCCGACAAGCTCGTGCTCACGCTCGACACGATCGTGCCTTAGAAGCCACCGGTCAGCGAGACGCCAATCGAATCCGGCGTCGCGACCGGCGTCACCGTGACGCGATTCGATTCGTCGCGCTTCGAGCGACCGATCAGGTACATCGCGGTCCCGGCGATCGTGACCACGCCGCCGGCGATCAGGAAGATCACCTGCTTGGTCTCGAACGCCTCGCCGTCCTGTTCCATCTGCTTGATGTCGTCGGGCCACGGCTCGGCGGGGTTGTGGTCGGAGATCTGGTTGCTGATCGAGCGTGCCTTGACGCCGAACAACACGCCCGCGCCGATGCCGACCAGGCCGACGCCGCCGGTCACCAGGCCCGCGGTGCGGAGCGTGCGGCCATTGCTGGCCGGCCTGGTGGCGGGCCGCGGGATGTCCCCTGGTGGCCCGGCCGACGCGGTGGCAGGCGCGGGGGCTGTGATCGGCGCCACCGGATCGGCCCGCTTGCTCGCGCACGGGTTCTTGTCGTCGACCTGCTTGTTGCCGAGCTCGGTCTGCAACACCTTGGCCTGCGCGGTCGCGTGCGACGCGACGATGCCGGCTGGATCCTTCTCGAGGTAGAGGCAGAAGTAGCGCAGCGCCTCGACCGGCTTCTTCGCCTTCTGGTACTGCGCCGCGGCGTTCGAGAGCATCGGCGCGAGCGGGTACACCTTGTACGCCTCGAGGTAGAGCGCGGCGGCCTCGTCGTAGTCGCCCTTGTCGCTCTTCGCCGTCGCCTTGTTCGCGAGGTCGGCGACGCGCGTCTTCTGATCCTCCGTGGGAGGCCTTGGCTGCGCGGACAGCGGCGCGACCGCCACGACCGAGGCCATCACGAAGGCGAGCGCACGCGACTTGCCCTTCATGCGGGCAATCGTACCCCAAGGGCACTGGCGTATCACCGCAGGTGCGGGAACATCGGGGCGAGCTTGCCGACAACCTCGTCGTGGATCGTCCCGTTCGTGCCGACGAGCCCGCGCTTGTGCGCCAGCTCGTGCGTGTAGTCGATCGCCCCACCCGCGATGTCGGACAGCCTGCCGCCGGCGCGGTTCAGGATCGCCTCGGGCGCGCACGTGTCCCACGCCTTGGTCTTGGCCGCGGGGTTGACGTAGAGGTCGCGCGCGCCCATCGCGATCACGCACAGCTTGACCCCGACCGACGCGATGTTCTGCTCGTCGTCGATCCCGAGCTCTCGCTTCACCCGATCGAGGTCATCCGAGCGATGCGACTTCGACGCGACGAGCCGCGCCGCACCGGCGGAGCTCACGGTCGACACCGCGAGCGGCGACGTGACGCCGGCAATCTCTACGAACGCGCCGGCATCGGTCGCGTAGAACGTGCGATCGACCGCCGGCTGGTGGACGACGCCCATCACCGGCCGGCCATCGATCACGAGCCCGATCATCACCGAGTAGCCGTCCTCACCCCGGATGAAGTCCTTCGTGCCGTCGATCGGATCGACGAGCCACAGCCGTGACGATCCGAGCGCGCCCGGGTCGACCGGTAGCTCTTCCGAGATCAGCGGGTCGAGCGGGAACGCCTCGGTGAGGCCGGCGACGATGATCTCCGACGCGCGGCGGTCGGCGAGCGTCACCGGCTCGTCGCCGGGCTTGAGCTCGATGCCGAGATCTCCGCGCTGCATCCGCACGACCTCGACCCCGGCGATCCGCGCCAGGCGCAGCGCGACTTCGAGCTCGCGCATTCAGTTGCTCCCGCCGTGCGGCCACAGCAGTTGCTTGGCCTCGTCCACGCTCGCGACCGAGCGGCCCGACAGCTTCACGAGGTCGACCGCGGCGGCGACCAGCTCGCCGTTCGACTTCGCCATCTCGCCGTTCGGCAGGTAGAAGTTGTCCTCGAGCCCGACCCGCACGTCGCCGCCGAGCGACAGCGCCGCCATCGCCATCGGCCACTGCTCTCGGCTGATCCCGATCACCTTCCAGCGCGAGCCCGCGGGTACCTGGTCGGCCTGGAACGCGAGGTGGCGCGCGGTCGCCGGGATGCCACCGAGCACGCCCATGATGAACGAGAAGTGATACGGCTTCTCGATCAGGCCGAGCGACTCGAGCACCTTGTGCGAGTTGGTGTGCCCCGTGTCGAAGCACTCCATCTCGGGCTTCACGCCGTGCTCCTTCATCGCGCGGGCGAACGCGAGGATGTCGTCGAACGAGTTGGTGAACACGAACTGGAACGCGAACTGCTGCTTGGACTCGCTCCACTTCGCGTAGTTCATCGAGCCCATGTTGAGCGCCGCGATGTGCGGCTTGAGCGCGAGGTGGCTGACGCGCTCGAACATCGGGCCCGCGCCGCCGGTCGACCAGTTGATCAGGATCGGGCAGCGCTCTTGGTCTCGGCCATGATCGCGGCGAACGTGTCCTTGGCCAGCGGCGTGCCGTCGTCATTCGCGCGTGGACGTGCACACGCGCGCCGGTTCGCGCGCGGCGGCCTCCTCGGCGATCTCGACCGGCGCTGGGATCGCCGGGCATGCTTCTTCAGTGACCGCGCCGGTCAGCGCGGCTAAAATTTACCTTCAACGTTTCCGACGACGGGGCGGCGCGGTAACCCGCCGCGCCTCAACAACAGGTTATCGTTCTGGTGCGTGCCGCCGCTATCGGGTCAGCGCGCGCAATCAGGTCTACGGCCTCGATCAGACCCAGTTGGTCGACGCGACGGTGCCGATGGACCGTCTCGCCGGTGTTCGGCGACATCCGTCAGGTCACGCGCTCCACTTGGCGCCACGCGACGAGCATGGTCGCAGACCGGATGTACTTCTCGAGCGCGGACCTCAACTCGATTTCTACATCGAGCTCGCGACGCTCACTGCCCGCTGACGCGAATGCGCACGGGATATGCAATTTTCGTCTCGGAGGTCGCCACGGGGAACTTCATGCGCGCGAACACGCCGGCGAGGCAGGTCTGCAACTTCGGGCGGCCTTCGTCGCGCGCCGCGGCGCTCTTGACGGTGCCGTCCTTCGCGATCACGAAGTCGATCACGACGAGGGCGTCGTACTTGCCTTCTGCCTCGTAGCAGGCACCGACCTCGTGCAGGTGTCGCTTCACGACACGCCGGATTGCCGATCTGTCGACGTCGGCACCGGCGAGTGACACGGTGGCGAGCAGGGCGATCATGGCGCGCATCAGCAAAAGGATAGTAGCAACCCCGAAACGCCGTGGGATGTCTATCTCGTATGAAGGCAGCGCTGCTCGTGTTGTGTGCCTGTGCGACCGGCGGTGACGGGACGCCGTTGCCCGAGAACCCCGCGCGCCTGCGGGTGCTGACCTACAACATGAACTTCGGCGTCGCCGGCGACCGAGCCGGCGTCGATGCGATCGCGAGTGCGGCGCCCGACATCGCCGTCCTGCAGGAGACGAACGACGAGTGGGAGCGCGCGATCCGGTGCCGGTGACCGCCAGCGGTTCAAGGGCCGAAGAACGAGTGGGTCGCCGGCGGGATGGGCGTGCTCGAAGTGGCCGATTTGTCGATCGAGCAGCTCGACACCGAGGCCACCATTCTTCGCGTGGCGGATCGTCGTCGATGCGCCGGGCGCTGCAGATCCTGAACGTGCACCTGCATCCGCCGATGGACACGGCGTCAGACGCTGGTCATCGTTTTCTGACGCGTGCCGTTCGCGAGCGTGAAGCGCGCGATCACATCGCGAAGCTCGACACGTCGCTGCCGACGATCGTCGCCGGCGACTTCAACCAGGAAGACGAAGGCCAAGCGATCGCGCTGTTCCGCGCCAGAGACGCCACCGCGCTGCCGCGATTCCGGCCCGACGCCGACACCTGGCAGTGGCCGATCGGCGACACCACGCTCAAGATACCTCGATCACGTGCTGTTCGAGGAGCGCGCATTCCGCGCGATCGCGGCGGACGTGGTCGACAAGGGCGCCCGATCACGCGCCCGTGTGGGCCGACCGTGCGCGTTTTCGTCCCGTGTAACCTTCGGGACCTGCCAGCCAGACGAGCCCGAACGCCAGGCGAGAATCCTGAGGGCCTGATCAAACGCCCGCGCGGATGCGACGGCGCCCGTTCGAGGAGGGCGTGTGCGATGACACCACGAGTCCAACGCGCGCACCGAGCGCGAGTGGCATCGCGAGATCGAGCTCGAAGATGTCACCGACGACGATCAGGTCCGCGAACGTCGCGCCGCTGGTGGCAAGCACTTCCGCCAGGATGTCGTGATACATGCGGCGCCGCAGCAAGACGGGCCGATCGAGGCCGGGGAGGGCGAGCTCGGCGTCGATCCCAGTCCACGTGTCGTCGACGTCGAACTTGCGGGCGTGCCCGCGCACGCGCGACGTCAGCTGGATCACCCCCGGCGATGCGTGATCGAGTGCGGCGATCTTCCCGGCGACCGCGTGTGTATCGCTGTTGGTGACGACATAGGTCTGCGTGGCTGCGAGCGCCCGCAGCACGTCACCCGCGCCGTCGC
>JBBJLY010000064.1:0-33651 GCA_037720695.1 Kofleriaceae bacterium
GGGATGGTGGGCGGCATGCCCTTGGCATCCTCGACCAGCACGCGACCCGCCTCGACGCCGACCACGTCCTGATCTACAAGCGCGCCGATCGCGGCATGGCGGTCACCGATGGCGAGGCCATCCCGTCCGCCGCGCTGATCTTCCTGCCGGGCATGTCGGTCCGGTTCGACGCGAGCTGCGCGAACCCGACGATGGTCAACTCGCTGACCGTCATCTCGCGCATGCCGTTCGACCAGAAGTCGACCTACGTCGTCGCGCTCAAGCGGGGCATCAAGACCGCCGCCGGCGCCGACTTCAACGCGACGTTCACCTGGTCGCTCGTCCGCAACCAGGACAACCCGGTCACCGTCGTCGATGGCGACATCGTCGCCGACAGCACACCGCTCAACCCGGGCGATCCGGAGGATCGCGTCACGCTGCTCGGCGTCGACCAGTTGTGGCGCGCGCACACCCAGGCGATGACGTTCCTCCGTGGCAAGGGCCACGCGACCGCCGACATCATCCTGGCGTGGGAGTTCAACACGCAGACCACCACCGAGCCGCTCGATCCGGCGGTCGCTGGTTCGCCTGCCGCGGACGTGGCCACGACGCCGTTGCTCGGGAACCAGTCGCTGCCCGCCGCGATCAACCGCGCGAATCCTCCGTACAACCAGTGCGTCGTCGGCGATAACCCCACGCAGTGCTTCCTCAAGATTTCCCTTGGCAAGGGCGACTACGCCATTGGAGACGCACGCTGCGCCGCGTTGGGCTGCGCGGCGATCAACGACGTCATCGGGTCGGCGTTGATGGCGAAGCAGTATCAGATCGACACGCCGAACCCGTACACCGGTGCAGGAGCCAAGCCGATCCCGGGCCCATGGGGCGATCCTGTCAAGCCGGCCTTCGTGAAGGATGAGGCGATCCAGGTGCTCTCGCTGGTTCCGGTCGGCACTCCGCCCGCGGGCGGCTGGCCAACCGTGATCTTCCAGCACGGCCTCGGCCAGTCGAAGACGAACGTGTTCGCGATCGGTGGCCGGCTCGCGAGCCTCGGCTTCGCCAGTGTCGCGATCGACGCGGTCGCACACGACTCACGGGCTGTTCGGATCTCGGACGATCCAGCTCGCCTCTGCGCTGACGCGAGTGTGCCCGCGCCAACACCGGGTGGTTCACCACAGTGCTATGCACCGTTCCTGTCACCGAACCTCGGCGCCACGCGCGACGGCATCCGTCAGACCGTGGTCGATCACCAGCGCTTGATTGCCGCGCTCAAGGCGTGTGGCACCGCGAGCTGTGCAGACCTCAAGGTCGATGCGGCGCACATCATGTACATGGGCCAGTCGCTCGGCGGCATCCTCGGCAGCATGACCGTCGCGGTCCGCGACGACATCACGGCCGGCGTGCTGAACGTTCCGGGCGTCGGCTGGGCCGACATCCTCGAGAACACCCAGACGCTTCCGATTCGCTGCTCGCTGGTCAATGGCTTGATCGACGCTGGCATCCTTGTCGGCGACAAGTGGAGCCCGGCTGCGCCGACCGTCGGGCTGTGCACCACCGACGCCTGGAAGGCGCAACCTGGCTATCGCCAGTTCTCCGTGATCGCTCGCTGGGTCCTGGACCCGGCAGATCCCGCCAACTTCGCGCGTAAACTCGCGACCCGCACGTTCCTGATCCAGGAAGTCGTCGGCGACACGGTCGTCCCGAACGTCGCTACTGAGAACGAGGCGGCCCTCGTCGGGCTGATGGGCATGACCGCGGATCGATTCTTCCCGCCGGGTGAGGTCGCTCCCTCTGCGGCAATCACGACCAATCCGATGGCGTCGAAGTTCGTCCGTTACCCGACGCTCCCTGCCGGTGCGAACGATTTCCCGGGTAACACCTTCGCCCATGGTTCGCTGTTGAGCCCGGCGGCGATGACGCCGGCCGGGCAGTTCGCCACGGGCCGCATGCAGACCGACGCGCTCACCTTCCTCTCCCTGAACCAGTAGTCGACCGAGGAACTAATGAAGACTCTACGTAACGTCCTGTTCCTCGCCGTCGGGCTGGGTGGCGGTGTCGCCACGGCAAACGGTTTCTACATCAACGAGCACGATGCCAAGGTCACCGGCCGCGCCGGCGCGACCACGGCCACCAACAGCGATCCGTCGGCGATCGTCTTCAACCCTGGTGGCATCCCCCTCGCCGAGGGCACCAACGTCGCGATCGGCAGCGCGCTGATCGTCGCGAAGGGGTCGTACACCGACACGATGGACAACCGGACCGACACGGACTCGAGCCCGGCGGTCCTGCCTTCGATCATGGTGACGTCGCGCGTCCACGAGATGGTCGCCGTCGGCATCGGCTTCCACCTGCCGTTCGGTCTCGCCGTGTCGTGGCCCGATCGCCACGCGCAGGCCGACGTGATCCAGGATCAGAAGCTGCGCACGTACTTCATCACGCCCGCCGTCGGACTGAACCTTGGCAAGCAAGTGCCGGGGCTCTCGATCGGCGGCGGCCTCGATCTCGTCCCGGCAACGGTCGAGCTCGAGAACGCACTGATCTTCGGCGACACCCGCGGCACCGCCCATCTCGGCGGCGATGCATTCGGCTTCGGCTTCCGGGTCGGCGTTCAGTACCAGCCCGAGGCGCTCCCCCAGCTGCACCTCGGCGCGATGTACCGCCACAAGGTGAAGCTCGACTTCAAGGGCGATGGAGACTTCGACATCGCCGACCCGTACCGCGGTCAGCTGCCGCCGGACGGCGAGATCAGCACCACGCTCACCCTGCCGGGCGCGATCTCCGGCGGCGTGGCGTACGACGCCACCCCCGAGCTCCAGCTCGAGCTCAACGCGGTGTGGATCAACTGGAAGAAGTTCGACGAGCTCCGCATCGACCTCCCGGGCGATGCCGAGACCGTCTCGCCGCAGGACTACAAGAACACGGTGACCATCCGGGTCGGCGGCGAGTACAAGGTGGCGCCGAACGCGGCGATCCGCGCGGGCTACATCTACGACCCGACGCCGGTGCCCGGCACCACCGTCTCCGCGCGCTTGCCCGACGCCAACCGCCACGACATCACGGTCGGCGGCACCTACGCGTTCGGCAACTACGAGGCGACGCTCGGCCTCCTGTACGTGCTGCCCAGCAGCCAGGAGACCTCGGATGAGGACCCGTACATGCCGCAGTTCAAGGGCACGTATGAGGTGACCGCGTTCGTGGCGTCGCTCGGCCTCCAGGGCCGCTTCGGCAAGTAAGTTCGCAACAGGCGTGGGCGTTGGTCGAGGGTCGACGATGACCAGCAAAGGTTGTTCGATGAAGGAGTCAAAGGTTGCCTGGGTGGTGGCCGCGGTCCTCGTCGGAGGCTGCGGCAGCTTCACGAAGCCGAACCCACTGTCCTGCCTGGACGGATACTGTTCCGACCAGGCGCATCCGTTCTGCGATGTCGATGGAACGTTCGGTGGCGAGCCGAAGGAATGCGTGGCGGTGAGTTGCCTGCCGCTTGGGTTCGAGGCCTGTCGCGGTGACGCGGCCATCGTCTGCAACGCGACGGGCGACGACTACGACGTGACGAACTGCCCATTCGGATGTGACACCGACGGTTGCAAAGCATGCACGCCGGGCGCACCCGGTTGCGCAGCGCATATCATCCCCAAGTATTTGCCAGCAGCCTGCGATCGGCCCGCGCTCGCTGGCGAGCTCAAGGTCGAAGCTGACACGATGTTGTCTACTGACGACGATTCCACCTGCAATGGTGGAGTGGCGAGCCAGCCCGAAGGAAGCGAAATTTGCGTGATTCGATACGCATCGATCGTTGTCGCTCGGAATAGATCTTTGACAATTCGCGGCAGTCGCGCAGTCGCGCTTGTGGCGGATGAAGCAATGACCGTCGATGGGGTTCTCGACATAAGCGCAGATTGGACTGTAGACGGCCCAGGCGGAGGCCTATCGGTGTCAGGTGGAACGGGGACTCCACCCGTAGGCTCAGGTGGCGCGGGATTCAAGACATCTGGCGGAGCAGGTGGCACCAATACCAGTGGGGGAGCATTGAACGGAGGACCGGCCTCGCCAGACCCTGCGCAGCTGTCGATCCTTGTCGGCGGTCCACACGGCACGAATAAGGGGCCGTATGGGTCAATCGGAGGTGGAGCCGGCGGCGCGGCGACCCTCATATCCTGCAAGGGATCGGTCTCGATTCCTGGTCTCATCGACGCGGGCGGTGGCGGTGGTTCGGGCGGGAGCAACGAGCCCTTGGGAGGGCCAGCTGCGGGCGGGGGAGCTGGTGGTTACGTCGTATTGCAGGGGATGATGGTCGAAGTTACAGGCCAGATGTTCGCGAACGGTTGTGGAGGCGGTGTCAGTCTCGCATCAGGTTACGGACGAGAGAACTCCGGTTAAGACGGGACAAGGTCGGCCACCACGGGTGCTGCTGGCGGGACCGCCGGTATTCGCGCGCAGGGCGGCGAGGGTGGCTATGTGCTTGCCGGACCAGGCCCGGGCCAAGGCATGGCCAACGAGTACGATTGGGGTGGTGGAGGCGGTGGGAGTACCGGCTTCTTTCAGACGTACACCCCCGACGGTGTGACGCCGACACTCACGCCCTTTGCGATTTCACCATCGTTTCAACCGACCCTGACTCTCCCGATCAAGTGAGGCTGTTAGCTGTTGGGCGCTGGCGCTCCAGCCCGCGAGCATGGCGGTTCTGGGATGGGCCGGTCAGCGAACGCGCGCTGCGCGGATGATCCGCATCCGATCGATCGTCGCGCGCTCTCGCGCCACGTTGCTGTCCTCCACGGAGCGATAGCGATAGACCCCGGGCGGATAGAGCGCTGGCACGAGCCGGCTCGAGAACTGCCACAGGTCACGGATGCGCGCATATGTCGTCGGGTCCTGCGGCTCGCGGGCCGGTGGCGCCGGCATGTCGGCGACGTCGCGATACCGGGTGACCGTCATGGCGCCTCGTCGTCGACGCCGAAGGCATCTGCCAGCCTCGCGGCATCGGCGTGGTCGATCGGACGCACTGTGGCCTTCTTCATTCGATAGAGCGTTGCGGGAGTCGCGACCGTGACCGTCTGCCCGTCGACATCGTACGGCTCGGACGCGAGATCGGCGAATCGAAAGCGGTCCCCCAGCCGAGTGAGAATATCCATCGGGGGCCCGTCGGGTGGGACGTAGCGAACCGCCGGGTAGTCGCCACACAGGTCGGCGGCCGTGATCTCGTCGATCGAAGGATCCGAGTAAATGGAATGCAGTGCGTCCCGAAGCCGAGCGATGTTCTCGCTCGTGGCGGCGACGAAGATGTCCAGATCTTCCGTGGCACGCACGAGGCCATGGAAGTCCACGGCCATGCCACCGACCCCCACGTACTGGACGCTCGCCGCCTCGATTGCCCAAGCACGGCACGTCGTTGTAGTCGAGACGCTGATGCGCACGTCCTCGTCGCGGCCCTCGCTCTGGGTGTGTCGCCGGCTCAGGCCAGCTCGCCGTCGGAGACACCGCCTCGGGAGCCGCCGCGACGGGCGCTCGCGAGTTACCGCTGGCAGGTGGTAACCGCGGACGTAGCGAGCTTCGGGATGTCGTGATCGCGGCCCGGATGAACAAAGCGACGGTTGCTGAAGGCCCCACTGGGCATCAGCCTGTTCGGCGCCGCTCGTCCATGCGATCGACGGCAAGGCAGGGCGCTGCAGCGAGCGTCGGGTTACGCGTCGGGACGTCGTCGGAGTGCTCCGCATGCAGATCGACGAGCGCAGCGCGGATCGTTCACGCCACCCACTACGCGCGTCATGACGGCTTACGTTGCCGCTCAGCAAACGTGGTAGCCTGCCCTCCGGCGTCGGCGTTCAACGTTTGTAGGGGGGATTGCGATGCACAGGCATTTGCGATGGAGCATTCCGATCGGTCTGATCGTGGCCGTTGGCTCGGTGCTCGCGGACGATGAGTCTGATCGGCGAAGCTTGCTGTCGCAGATCGACGCCAAGCTCGATGCAGCGGCGAGCGAGCTGTCGGGCATCGAGCGCAAATCGGATAGCAGCGATATCGATGATGCGCAGAGCTACGTTCGCGAGGTCGAGCGGCTCGTCGACGAGCTCAAGCGGGTGAAGGGCAATGACCCGAGCGCGGAGCGCATTGTATCGAGCTACCCGGGCCACGTTCGCGAGTTCCGCACCGCGAGCGAAGAGCTCAAGAAGCTCAAGACCCGCCAACCCAAGGCGGATGAGTTCGTGCGCCAGTGCAACGCGTTCGACGCGGCGATGACCGCGAAGGCGACCGCGACCAAGGATGATCCCGAAGGGGCCGACGAGCTGTCGGACCACGCGAAGTCGATCGGTCGCAAGGGCGAGGAGCTGCTGAGCGATGCGGCTCGGATGTGGTCGGAGGTCGAGCGTGGCCGCGATGACACCAAGCGGTTCTCGGTGGCCGAGGGCAGGTGGTCGACCGTCCGCGGCAACCTGCATGCCGGGGCCGAGGCGATCGCGCGCGGCTGGCGCGACGATTGGGACAATGCCAAGCGCGCGTGCGAGGAGGTGGTGAAACGCGAGCGCCATCGCGACGTCGAGCGGGTGCTCGGCAAGCTTGCAAACTCGCGCGCCGGCCGGGCCGAGCTGCGCAAGAAGCTGAACGAGTTGCTCGAGACCGTGTCGGATCGACTCAAGGACGTTCAGTCGCAGAACGGAACCAGTCAGGTGATCGGCGCGATCGAGCTCACCAAGGAGCTCGATTCGCTGCTCGAGCGGCTCAAGCTCGCGGCCGGAGACGATCGCGAGAGCCGGACCATCGCGTCGACCTGGCCGAAGTCGGTCAGTGAGTTGCGCGAGTCGCTCGAGCCGCTCAAGGAGATGAAGTTCAACCAGAACCGGGCCGACGATGGTGAGAGCAAGTGCGAGACCGCGGAGAAGTCACTCGAGGAGACGATCAAGCGCGTGGTCGAAGAGCGTGAGGACTACAGCGAACCGGACAAGACGATTGCCGATGAAGCGGAGCGGCTTGGCAACCCGATCAAGGAGGGCGTTCTCAAGGCCAGCGAGGTCGACCGCCAGATGGGAGACTGGCAGAGCAAGGCCAAGTCATTCGGGCAGAGCGATGGCAAGTGGGGGCGCGTGACCTCGAACCTTCGCGACTCGGCGGACCGCGTTCACGCGCACTGGCGCGACAAGTTCAGTGCGATGACCAAGGCCTGCGCGAACATCATCAAGGGCAGCGATCACCCCAAGGTCAAGTCGACGACCGAGCAGTGGCGGGGCAAGACGGGCTCGGCCACGGACCAGCTCGATCGCGATGTCATGGACTGGGTAGCCCGGGCGCGGACAACGTATCGCCTCGACTGCGAGGCCATGGATGACATGTGGCAGGCGTACTGCGGTACCGACTGGCAACCGAACGACACCGACGCTGGCGAACGTCCCAAGCAGACCGCGGCATATCTTCAGGACAAGATGCAGGCGGCGATGCGCCCGCTGCTCAACGACCTTCCGCCTCTCAGCGACCGGGTCAAGAAGTTGCTCGGCAAGAAGCAGACGAAGACACGCGGTGAGGACCTGCTGGCGAAGCTCGACAAGGAACGCAAGCGCCTCGATCGGTTGAGCAAGAACAACACGTGGCACGGCAGCAACGACCCGATCCGGTTCTTCGCGGCCGAGTATGGCAAGGATCAACACAAGCGGTTGTGGTCGAGCTTCGGGTGTGACGTGCCGCTATCAGCCGACAAGGAGGCTCGGTTCCCTGGCAGTGGACACACGAAACCTGACTGTATCAACGCTGAAAAGTGTGAAGTCTGGGAGTTCAAACCTGACAGTGCAACTGGCCGCAGTGACGGCCCGAGACAGGTCTCTAACTATAGAGAAGTTGTCACGAGCTATTACACTGAAAGGCATCGTCAGAAACAGCCAGCAGAAACGGCTCTTGGTGGAGAGAAGATCATGAAGATCTTGTCGTCGAAGTGCGTTCGCGGCGACCAAATTGTTCTTAATGTCGAGCTACATTTGTACAAGATGTGCGACAACCGGTACGAATGCATCAGGGACTAAGCACGTGTCGAGAGCTCGTTATGGCTATTCACGAGTGTCGCTGGGCGCACGCACGATGCGACATGCAGTGATGGCTGCACTGCCACTCACCGGCGGTAAGGAACGGCGGTTTCGATGAGTGATCGATGAGTGATCAGGGAGCGAGGCGGTTTGTGGGGGTATCATTTCTTGCGTCTGATTCCCCCACGAGCTACGAGCTGCTGGCGGAGTCGATATCTCGATTCTACGCAGAGGTCGGCAGGCCGCCCACGGGAGTACATACGCTTCTGCGGAGCAAATCAGGTAGGATCAGCAACCGGATCTATCGGCCACGAACACTGCGGACGGTTCTTTGTGATCCGAAATCGTTGTCGTTCCACGTTGGTGATGTGACAAGTCCGGACGAGATCGTGGTGGACTGCTACCTGCGCCCACTCTTTCCCGACAATCAAGAGTTCGCGACCAGGTGGGTGACGCTGACTGGTATAGGCCTCTCGATCGATAGTGGCGCGCTGCGACAGTTCCTGGTCGCAGTCGCTAAACTGTATCCGATGATCCAGGGCGGGATCGGGGGCTATCGATCGCTGGCGCACGCTGCAAAGGAGTGCTCATTCAGCGGCGCGTTTTCACCGTTCGAGATCGATCCGGATACGCGTGAACGGTTGGGCGAGGACCAGATGCTGCGTGGTCGGTTTCTCCGGCGGCTGCGCCGGCTCTATCCAATCACGGTCATCGGGCCCGAGATCTGGTCGCAGCTGCCGCCGATGCCGAACGTCGATCCGGCACCCAAGGTCGAAGACCTCGGCGACTGCAAGATGCTGACGGTGTGGCCGGAGCTGGTCGAGCCTCGTGACCCGGCGTTCCTGGCCGGCACTGTGGAGCTTCGTCGCTGGCTGTGGCCGTTCACGATTCAAAACCCTGCGGACGCACTGGAGGCGACATGAAGAAGCTACTGCTGTGGATCTCACTCACCGCTTGCGTGCCCGTGTCGTCGATGTCCGGTACCAGGACGACGACCGGCCCAGATGCCAACGGCAACGTCACCATCCCGACCGTGTTCGGGATGCGCGAAGCAGAAGCGATCACCGAGTTGCGGCGCGCCGGCGTTCAGGGCGAGGTCGGGCAAGACTCCAGCCTGTGCGGCAGTGTGGTGCGGGGCCGCATTGTCGAGGTCGGCGAAGTTTGCGACCAGCATCCTGCCGCGGGCGCAGTGCAAGGCCCACGGCTCGTGGTCACGCTACGCGTGCAGCGCGAGAACCCGTGGCATGGAAATGCCGGCAAGATCACCGAGTGGCATTTGATGCCGATGATCGTCGGGATGCCCGTGGAGCAAGCGCGCGGCGAGCTTCGACGGGTCGGCTTCGGACGCGACGACCGCGTGTTCCTGCACTGGGTCGATGAGCCCGGATGCCGGCCGCTGACCGTGTGTCGCACGTACCCAGCCCCGTTGGAGCGCGCAGGGGCGAATAGCGACAAGCTGGTCTACGCCGGCCGCGACGCGACGGCGAAGCCGCCCGACCCAACGCCAGCACCTGATCCAGCGAGGCTCGACGCGCCCAAGCCCGACGCGCCCAAGCCCGACGGCTCCAAGCCCGAACCTGCCCCCGAGCCGTTCTTCTGAACTGTCGTTGTCCGCTCGATCTCCAGCGGCTTCGAACCGCGCGGCACCTCGTCGAGGGCCTGGCCCATGAAGGTCTCGTCGAGCGGCGGGTGGCGCATCAGCAGTCGGAGGACGGGCCGTGGAGCAGATCGGGCGCAGCAGCATCGCGACGCAGGGTCGCGACGATTCGCACCCTGTGTGCGGGTACGGGCCTTGCCTGGGAAGTGGCCATGCTTCGAACAACACTATTTTCATCCCTGCTCCCTGACCTCCGCGTTCGCAGTCGGCTGTATCGACGCAGAGGACGGCGATGCGAGCGAGACCACCACGAGCGAGAGCGAACTGATGGCACCGGAGACCTGCTCGCAGCGCTGCAGCAACGGCACGATCATGGGCGGCTATGGAAGCACGGTCGACGAGGCGTTCCAGGACATGAACGGGTGCGGCTCCGTCGGCGGAGGCTCGATCGAGTGCTGGTCGTCGAATGACATGTAGCGGTCAGCGCTTCGCGCCCCGCAGCACCTCGTCGAGCACCTGATCCATGAACGCCTCGTCGAGCGGCGCGTGGCCGATCAGCAGGCGGAAGAACACCGGGCCATAGAGCAGGTCGAGCGTGACCTCGATGTCGAGGTTGGCGCGCAGCTCCTTGCGCGCGATCGCGTGCTCGAGCAGCGCCTGGCCCTCGGCGCGGCGCGCGAGCACGAAGTGGTTGCGGAACGCGCGCGATAGCTCGGACTCGGTGTCGGCGGCCGCGATCATCGAGGTGATGTGGCGGCCGGTGGCGGTGGCGAACCGGCGCGCGATCGCGCGGAGCTGTTCGCGGAGGGCGCGCAGGGCGGAGCGCGGGATGGTGTCGGGAGAGGCCGCGGGCTCGCTGTCCATCAGCGCGGCCATCGCGACCGCGTGGCGATCGGGATACCACCGGTAGACGGTGGGCTTGCCGACGCCGGCGAGCGCGGCGACGGCCTCCATCGTGACGGCACCGGGGCCACCGCGTGCGAGGAGGGTGCGGGCCGCGTCGAGGATCGCGTGTTTCGCGAGCTCGCTCCGCGGGCGACCGCGTGCACGCGGAGCAGATGGCGGCTTGCCGCGTGGTGGCATTTACATTACAATACGTAACGTAATTACCAGCTGCCTGCAAGGAGAGATGCTGATGCCCACGACGCCCATCCCGGTTCCCGGTCAGCCGCTGTCGCCGTACTTGATCGTGAAGTCTGCCGTCGATGCGATCGCGTTCTATGTCGTCGCGTTCGGCGCGAAGGAGCTGTTCCGGCTGCAGGAGCCGAGCGGCAAGATCGGTCACGCCGAGCTCGAGATCGGCGGGGGACGCTTCATGCTCGCGGACGAGTATCCGGACTTCGGTGCGCTGAGCCCGATCTCGGTCGGTGGCTCGCCGGTGTCGATCCATCTCTACGTCGCCGACGTCGACGTCGTCGTGGCGCGCGCGATCGCCGCGGGTGCGGTGGTGCTGCGTCCGCTGCGGGACGAGTTCTTCGGCGATCGTGTCGCGATGATCGCCGATCCGTTCGGGCACAAGTGGCACCTCGCCACGCGCATCGAGGAGGTGACGCCCGCCGAGATGCAGCGCCGGATGGCGGCCGCGTATGAGTGAAGGGCGGGCGGCGGTGGTGCTGCGGCCGGGGCAGGGGCGGGCGTATCCGATGGGCCGGATCTCGGCGGTGTTCAAGGCCGACGAAGCGGAGACCGCGCAGGCGTATTCGGTGTCGGAGTGGTGGCTCGACGCGAACACGAAGGGACCCGGGGCGCACAGCCATCCCGAGGACGACGTGTTCTTCGTGATCGAGGGCACGATGAGCATCCTGGTGGGCGAGCGCTGGCTCGACGCCGAGGTTGGCTCGTTCGTGCTCGTGCCCGGCGGGATGACGCACGACTTCGAGAATCGCAGCGCACTACGTGCAGGGGTGCTCAATTTCTTCCCTGGCGTGTTCGAACCCGCGATGCCGAGCATCGCGGCGTATTACGCAGCGCATCCTGCGGGCGACACCCGCAGCTGACCGCCGCGATTCGCGGGCCTGCAACACCCACGTGTTGCAGGCAGCAGGTTGCAGTGCAGTCGCTGTAGCCCATCCAGTTTGCAGTGCCATTCGATAACTCCGCGACGCCCGGTCGCCGCGGGGTTGGTGCGAATGCTGCTCTGTGGTGTGGCGTGCACGAACGAGCCACCCAGCAGGACCTTCGATCCCCGACCAAGACAACGGATCAAGATCACACCGCCCCGGGCCGGCAGACCCTGGCACAGCCAGAGCCCGCGGCGCTGGGAGAGGTTCCGCAGTGGGAGACGATCGGGCCCGAGGAGGCCGAGGCTCCCGAGTCGCTCGCTCATCTGGAGCGGGCAGCGGACAGCCCGGCGCAGGGTCGCGCCGCGGCGGAGCCTGCCGCCGAGGCTGACGGCCCCGAGCCCAGCGCCGAGCCGAGAGCCGCGGCGGCTGCGGCGCGGTCGCCGATCCCCGACGCCGGTGCCGACGCGGGCGCCCATGACAAGCCCTACGAGCGGAACGCGGCGAACAAGTCGGCGCACTTCGCGAAGGAGGACAAGTACAACCGCGGCGGGGTCAAGACCGACCCGATGCGCAGCAAGTATCACGTCGCACGACCGGGCATTCGCGTCGGTGGCAAGCGGCGGGGGCGCGACCTGTTCACGCTCGCGAAGCCGACCGCGCGGCGGTTCACGTTCGTGAAGGTCGACGGGCGCAATGTCGCGCGCGAATTCGACACCGTGACGAAGTCCAAGCTCACCGTGGTCAACTGGAAGTTCGACCACAAGCCGGAGCCGAAAGGTAAGACACGCTTGCTGCTCAACCCGGCGATGCCGCGCAAGCTCCAGATCGACGGCAAGCTGAAGCTCTGCGTGTTCTCGTGGGTCGGCGGTTCGAGCGCCGCCTGGATCCCGGTCTCCGATCTGGTGATGCCGGGTCACAGCCGGGCGGAGATCTTGTCTGCGGTGAGGACCAGCACGAAGAAATCGCGCCCGGCGCGCGCACCCGGATCGGCGAAGAAATCGCAGTTCGTGTTCCGCCCCAAGGGCGACATCGGCGAGGCCGACACACGCGACCGCTCGCTCAGGCTCGGTCCCAATCACGGTCAGGGCGGCAACGACGTCTCGCACTATCTCGGCAAGACGCTCGGCCGGAACACGCTGTATCCGATCGCGCAGACCTTGCCCCAGGACGATGCCGCCGTGCTCGCGTGCGAGACCGCGATCGCCGGTGACAGGTTCTTCGTCCCAGAAGGCAAGCAGTTCGTGCGGGAGGTCGGCGTGTTCAAGCGCGGCGCGACCAAGACCAGGCGCCGCCAGGTCTGGGTCTACGGCTTCCTCGGCAAGGTCCAGAACGGCAAGTCGGTCGCGGACCCCACGCGCGCCGGCTGGGTCCCGCTGCGCACGCTGATGCCGGCGCCGTGAGCGACCCGGCTCAGCGTCGGACCGAGCCGTGCGGGGTGCCCTCGCCGTAGCCGGCGGCGGTCTGCACGCCGATCTCGGCTCGCTCGTGAAACGCGGCGAGCGTGGCCGCACCGGCGTAGGTGAGCGCGGACTGCACGCCCGTGATCATCTCGACCAGGATGCCGCCGACACTCTCCTGCCCATCGCGGATGTAGATCCGCGAGGTCGAGATGCCCTCGCGAAAGAAGCCCCGCTTCGCGCGCTCGAATGGGTCCTGATCGATGTTGCGATCGCTGACGGCGCGGCCGCTCGCCATCCCGAAGTTCTCCTTGTAGAGCAGACCGTCCTTGTCTTCCTTGACGTCGCCGGGGCTCTCGAACGTTCCGGCGAGCGCGGTTCCGATCATGACGCGCGCGGCGCCGGCGGCCAGGTAGAGCGCGACGTCGCGCGGGTGCTTGACGCCGCCGTCGGCCCACACGTACTTGCCATGCGTACGGGCCTCGCGCGCACAGGTGAGGACCGCCGTGAACGTGGGGCGACCGGCGCCGGTCTGCATGCGGGTCGTGCACATCGCGCCCGGACCGATGTTGACCTTGATGATATCCGCGCCTGCCTCGATCAGCGCGCGCGTGCCCGCCGCGGTGCAGACGTTGCCGGCGACGATCGGCACGCGGCCTCGCACGACGGCCTTGACCGCCGCGATCGCCTCGAGCATCCGGCGCTGATGACCGTGGGCGGTGTCGAGGACGATCGCGGACACGCCGATGTCGAGCAGCTGGCCGACCACAGCCGGCGCGCGTTCGGAGATCCCGACCGCGGCGGCCACCATCAGCTCGCCACTGGCAGCGAGCGAGGGTCGCAGGAGCTCGAGACGCACGGTGTCGTTGCGCGTCAGGATCCCGACCAGGCGTCCCTGCTCGTCGAGCACCGGGGCTGCCTTGACGCGGGCGTCCTCCATGTTGCGGAACGCGTCGCGATTCGAGATGCCGACCGGCAGCGTGACGAGCCGCTGCGACATCAGCTGCCCGGCCGGCGTGTACTGATCGCGATCGCGCAGATCCGAGTGCGTCACGATTCCGATCGGCCGGCGCTCCTCGTCGATGACGACGACCAGATCGTGCGACCGCTTGCGGATGATCCCCTGGACATCGCGCAGGGTAGCGCGCGGCGACACCGCGAGCGGCGTGTCGTACCGCGGGTCCGCTGCGTGGATGTGCTTGACGATGCGCGCGACCGTATCCAGCTCCATGTCCTGTGGCAGGACGCCGAGCCCTCCGAACCGCGCCATCGTCTCCGCCATCCGCTTGCCGGTGACGGCATTCATGTTCGCAGAGATGATGGGGTTGGAGCCGCCCGGAAAATCCGGCGGCGTGAGGTCGGACTCGAGGCGCGAGCCGCCCTCGAAGTAGCCCGGGTTCAGGAAGACGTCGTCGGTCGAGAGCTCGAGCTGCTCGTCGTGTTCGGGATGGAGGAAGCGCAAGACCATCACTATAAGAGATCTGCGCCCCGTGCAGTCACGCGTGCGTCGGAACGTGGAGCACTCGACGAACTTCTGCAGCGCGGCGGCCGACGGGCGGACAGCTCCGATGGCCTGACACGACAGCGAGCTACCGCCCGATGCCCTCGTAGTCGACACCCTTCAAGCGCCACGCGCCGCTCTTCCACACCAGGTGCCAGACCGGCACGACCTCGCGGCTGCTCGGCCACACCAGGGTGACCGAGCCGTCGCCATACATGCGGAGCTCGCCCTCCGCGCCCTCTCGGAACGAGACCGGGTTGGGGCACACCACCGTGTCGTCGTCGCGCGGCTGCTTGCACGCGACCTCCATCGTCTTCCAGCTCGTGTACGTCACCGCCTTGCCGCCCATCGAGAAGTTGGCCGCATCGTCGAGCTCGAGCGGGAACGCGACAAGCTTGTCGAGCCCGGCGCGCGAATCCGAGGCCAGCGTGTCCTGGATCGTCTTGATCGCCCTTGGCAAGCTCCCGGCACCTGCTGCGGCAGCGCCGCGAACTGCGACGAGCGAGGTCTTGCCGCGCATCAGCTTCACGCCGCTGATGCACGAGTCGTTCATCTTGCCGGCGGTCGCGCCGGTGACCTTGATCGTGAACGAGGTCACCGGATCCTTGGTCGGAACGGTGATCCACTTGCCCCGGGCGCCCGCACTGGCGCGCGTGATCTTGCCGTCGACCGCGACCTCGATCGAGGTCACCAGGTTGTTGGCCTTGAACAGCGCGGCGGACTTCCAGAACCCCGGGGCGATCAGGATCGCGTCGAGCTGAGTCGGCGCCGCGAGCTGGACCGTGATGCTCTCGCCGAGGCCGAGATCGGGCTTGCCCTCGCACCACGCGGTCTGTGGATGGCCACCGCTGCTCGGGAACTCGAGCACGCGCCAGGCGGCGTGCCGGTCGCGCTGCTTCGCGTCGGCGAACGTGGAGCTCGCGGTGACCGTCGTGACGCCGACGACCGATGGCAGCTTCGGGATCGGCCATGCGTCGACGGTGGGCGTTGGTGCCGGCTTCGCGGGTGCAGCAGCCTTGGCCTTGAGCCCTTTGACCACGGCACGGAAGTTCGAGAATCCACGCTCCTCGAACCGCGGGCTCGGGACCGCGACCAGGATCAGCGTCTTCTCGGGCTGGTTCTGGACGACTGCGTACATGCCGCTGATCGAGCCATTGATCGCGATCTTGCCGAGCTTCGCGAAGTTGCCGCCGCCGAAGTGGTCGGAGGTCGTCTCGCCGAGCACCGCCTGCTTCACGGTCTCGCCCTCGATCTTGATCCGCGCGAGCTCGCCCACGATGTTGTGCTCGACGTAGGAAGCCGTCGTTGCCTTCGCGGTGCCGGGGATCAGATAGATCGTCAGCTCGGTCGGATCGCCGGTCTGCACGATGATCTGGTCACCCTTGGTCTCCTGCTCCCAGTCGACCCCGATGTCCGGTAGCTGGAATTCGTACCCGGCGCGGTGCTTGATCGCGTCGGCATGTGCGCTACCAGCGGACCACGCGACGACCACGGACAGCCACAACCATCGAGCTTGCATCGCGTCATCCTACGGCTGGCCTGGACTTCAGACCAGCTTGGGCTCGATCAGCTGGATCTTCTTCCACGCACCCGACCGGAAGCGATACGCGAACGCGAGCGCGAGCAGGCCGATGTAGGCGATCAGGCAGCCCATCGCCGCGATCGGTCCGCCCTCCATCACGTCGACCACGAGGAACGCGCCGGGCGTGAAGATCACCCAGGCGAGGACGAGCCGGGCCGCGAACGGCCACGTCGTGTCACCCGCGGCGCGTAGCGTCTCGGCGAGCGTCATGCTGATCGCGTCGAACAGCTGCCACGCCGCACTGATGAGGAGCATCGTCGCGGCGAGCGACACCAGCTCCGGCGACTTGCCGTCGCTGTCGAACAGGCCGAGCAACGGACCGGGCGCGACGAAGTAGAGCAGGCCGATGACGCCCATCCAGGTCATCGTGCAGAGCAACGTGATCTTGACCTGCGGCCACACGGCCTCGCGGTCGCCGGCGCCGATCGACTGACCGGCGAGGATCGCGCCCGCCGAGGCGAGGCCGAACGCCGGCATGAACGAGACGGAGTTGATCGCCATCACGACGTTCAGCGCGGCGACCGGGACATCGCCGAGTCCCGCGAGCACGAAGTTCATGAACACCTGGAACGCGGCGAACTCGAGGAACCAGTTGAGCCCGTTGGGCAAGCCGAACCGGAGCACGCGGACGAGCTCGCGCCGCGACGCCTTCGGATCCCGCGCGCTGATCGTGCGGTCCTTGCTGCCGCGGGGTGCGCCGCCCCAGCGTCGCCAGAACGCGAGCCCGAGGAACGCGAAGCCGACCCAGCTCGCGATCGACGTCGACAGTGCGGCGCCATCGACGCCCATCGCCGGTGCACCGAGGTGGCCGTAGATCAGGACCCAGTTGAGGGCCAGGTCGACCACCATGGTCAGGATCGCGCACACCATCCCCATCCAGGTGTTGCCGAGCCCGCCATACCAGTTGCCGAGGACCTCGATCGCGACGACCGCGGTGACCGAGTACATGCGGATCTCCATGTAGGAGCTCATCTCGGCACGGACGTGCGGCGTGTACTCGGTGACCGACAGCATGGGGCCGATCAACGGGATCAGCATGAGGCCGATGATCCCGGCGATCGCGGCGAGCGCGAGTCCGTACCACGCGAACCGCGGTGCGTCGTCGCGCTGGCCCGCGCCGACCAGCTGAGCGACGAAGCTCTGCACGATGAACACCGTGCCCATCGGCAGGATCATGTAGAGGAACACGTTGTAGCCGCCGGTCGCCGACGCCGCGATGGAGCCGGGCCCGAGGTGCTCGACGAACAGCGCGTCGGCAAACGTCATCACCGACTGGGTCGCGCGTGCGAGCACCATCGGGATGGCGAGACCGAGCAGCGCACGGAGGCGATCGGTCGCGGACATCGCGCGCAACCATGCAGTGTGAGATGCGATCGTGCAAGGATCTGGGCGTGGCGAAACCCGAGAAGGAGATCCTGCAGCTCTCCGGCCGCGAGGTCACGGTCACCAACCCGCGGAAGCTGTACTTCCCGAAGGCCGGGATCACGAAGCTCGAGCTGGTCCAGTACTACGTCGCGGTCGCCGAGGGCGCGCTACGTGGCGTCGCACGCCGGCCGCAGATCATGAAGCGCTACGTCAACGGCGTCGAGGCCGAGCCGTTCTACCAGAAGCGCGTCGATGCCAAGCGCCCGGAGTGGATCGACACCGCGGTCTTCCGGTTCCCCTCCGGGCGCCACGCCGAGGAGATCGTCGTCAACACCCGAGCGCAGCTCGTCTACGTGGTGAACCTTGGCTGCGTCGACCTCAATCCGCACGCGGTGCGCAGCGAGGACATGGACCGGCCCGACGAGCTACGCATCGATCTCGATCCGGTGCCCGGCGTGGAGTGGCCGCAGATCGTCGCCGTGTCGCGGGTGGTCCGTGAGGTGCTCGAGGAGATGGGCCTCGTCGGCTGGCCGAAGACCAGCGGCTCCCGGGGCGTGCATGTGTGGATCCGGATCGAGCCGAAGTGGCCGTTCGATCTGGTGCGGCGTGCCGCGCTGGCCTTCGCGCGCGAGGTCGAGCGTCGCGCTCCCGACATCGCGACGGCGAAGTGGTGGAAGGAGGAGCGCCGCGGCGTGTTCCTCGACTACAACCAGAACGCGCGTGATCGGACCACGGCGAGCGCGTACTCGGTCCGCGCGACACCCGATGCCCGGGTCTCGATGCCGCTCGCGTGGGACGACTTCTTCGTCGCGAACCCGCTCGACTTCACGCTGAAGACGGTGCCGGCCCTGGTCGCGGCGAACGGAGACGCCCATGCCGGGATTGACGATGCGGTGGGCTCGATCGACAGGCTGCTCGAGCTCGCCGATCGCGACGAGGCGGAAGGCCATCCCGATGCGCCGTGGCCGCCGCACTTCGCGAAGGGCGCAGGTGAGGGCAGGCGAGTCGCACCGTCACGTGCGCGTGGGGCCGCGAAGCCGAAGCGCGAGAAGCTGCCGGTGATCACGATCGCGCAGGCCAAGCAGAAGGTGGACGCACTCGCCGGCCTCGAACGCTGGAAGGCGAAGCACCCCGAGGTCACCGCGCTGCTCGCGCCGGAGCACGTGCTGGTCGACACCAACCGCGGGCGCGCCACGGCGTGGTACCGGGTGCGGATCAACCTCGTGAACGTGCCCGAGGCCGATCGCCCGGCGCAGGGCACACCGGATCCGGACTACGACTTCCGGACCGAGTACGCCGGTCACAAACCGCCTGGCTCCGAGTAGATACGAGATCGCGTTTGCGACTCGCGATCCACGCGTGCTACGTAATGGGCGTGACCACGCGCGGCTTGCTTCGAGAGACTTAGCCCCGTCGACCATCGCGTCGAATCGGGAAGCTTTTCTTTCAGCAAGGAGTCAGTCATGGACACGGTCATCATCGAGATCCGTGCCGCCGAGGGCGGTGCAGATGCCAAGCTACTGGTCGAGGAACAGCTCGCGATCTACGTGCGGCTGGGAGGCCGGAGGTTGCTTTAACGTCGAGGTCATCGAGCAGCGCTCTGGGTTCGTCGTAATGCGCGCCGTCGGCAAGGGTGCCCACCAGCTGTTCGCCGGCGAGGCCGGCGGCCACCGCTGGCAACGGATTCCCCCGAGCGAGAAGCGCGGGCGCGTCCACTCGAGCACGATCACGGTAGCGGTGCTCGACGAGCCAAGCGAGGCCGAGCTCCAGATCGCGGAGCGCGACCTCACGTGGTCGACCTGCCGCGCCTCGGGATCGGGCGGCCAGCACCTGCAGAAGACCGACAGCGCCGTGCTGTTGACGCACGTGCCGACCGGGATGCAGGTCCGCTCCGAGGCGGAACGCTCGCAACACCAGAACCGGGCCGTCGCGCTCGCGACCCTGCGGGCGCGACTCGCGGCGCTGCAACGCGAGCAGGCGCATGCGGTCCGCGCGCACGAGCGCCGCACGCAGATCGGCAGTGGCATGCGCGGAGATAAGCGCCGCACGGTGCGCGTGCAGGACGGCTCGGTCGTCGATCACGAGACCGGCCGGTCGTGGCGGCTTCGCGACTACGTGCGAGGCGAGTGGTGATCGCTCAGCCGAAGATGTTCGCGAGCTCGAGTGGCGGCGTGATCTCGAACTGGTCATAGCGGCACTCGGTGTGCGGCTTGTCAGGGCGCCAGCGCTTGAAGTGCGTCGCGTGGCGGAAGCGCGTGCCCTGCAGGTGATCGAACGAGACCTCGCACACGAGGCCGATCTGGATCGGTTCCCACGACAGGTCCTTGCCGCGATTCCACCTGCTGGTCGCCCCGGGGAGGCGTTGCTCCGACGCCTCGTCCTGCCACGCGGCCCAGTCACGCCACGGATGGTTTTCTCGCGCGCCTTCGCGCAGCGGTCCGAGCTTCTCGACCAGCTTCTCGCGATCCGCGGCCTTGAACGACGACGCGATGCCTACGTGATGCAGCGTGCCGGCGGCGTCATAGATCCCGAGCAGCATCGAGCCGAGCAGCTTGTCGCGGCCACCCTTGTACCAGCGGAAGCCGCCGACCACGCAGTCGGCGGTGCGCTGGTGCTTGATCTTCAGCATCGCGCGCTTGCCGGGCTGGTAGCCGAGCGTGTCGGGCTTGGCCATCACGCCGTCGAGCCCGGCGCCTTCGAACCGCTGGAACCAGTCGGCGGCGACCGCGCGGTCGCGAGTGACCGGTGTCAGGTGGACCGGCGGCTTGACGTCTGCGAGTGCGGTCCGCAAGCGCTCGCAGCGCACCGCCTGCGGCTGCTCGCGCAGGTCTTCATCGCCGAGCGCCAGCAGGTCCCACGCGACGTACGACGACGGCGATTGCTCGGCCAGCATCTTCACGCGCGACGCCGCAGGATGGATCCGCAGCAACATCGCTTCGAAGTCGAGCCGCCCCGCGGTCGCGATCACGACCTCACCATCAAGCACGCAGCGGTGGGGCAGGGCGGTGCGGAGCGAGACCTCGAGCTCGGGAAAGTAGCGACCGAGCGGCTTCTTGTCGCGACTCTGGATCACGAGCTCGTCGCCGGACTTGAAGACCAGCGCGCGAAAGCCGTCCCACTTGGGCTCGAAGATCCAGCCTTCGCCCTCGGGAATGCCGCTCGAGAGCTTCGCTAGCATCGGCTCGACGGGTGGCTGAAACGGCAGCTGCAACGGCACGCCGTCACGGTACACTGGGATCGATGCGCGCGCTCCTCGCGATCGTGATCGTCACGGCGGTCACGCCGGCTGCTGCCGAACGCGAGTTCTGCGGCGCCGATGCGCGACATCGCGGCAAGGCGATCGATCTCGACTTTCAGCGCGCCGAGATCCACGACGTGTTCCGCATGCTGGCCGAGACCGGCGGCGTCAACGTGGTGATCGCCGAGCAGGTGCGCGGTCGCGTGACGATCAAGCTGCGCCGGGTCGCCTGGGATCGCGCGCTGTGCGCGATCGCGGCGGTGCATCAACTCGCGGTCACCGCCGAGGACAACATCCTGCTCGTGCGTCCACGCTGATCCCCGAGCTCACGGCTGCAGGATGCCAAGCGCAGCACCGTTCGGATCGACGAAGATCGCGAACCGGCCGACTTTCGGGATGTCCGTCGGTGGCACCACGATCGACGCGCCGAGCCGCTTCGCCTTGTCGGCCGTCGTGTCGGCGTGCTTGACCTGGACGTACGGCAACCACGCGTTCGGCTGACCGGGCATCATCGGTTTGGTCACGCCGGCGCGCGGCACACCCTCGCTCTTGAGGACCGTGTAGTCCATGCCGGGCATGGTCATGACCTCGATCTCGAATCCGCCGACCTCGGCATAGAACTTCGCCGCCGCGTCCGGATCGGCCGCGGTGAGCTCGTTCCAGCAGAAGCTGCCTTCGATCGGGGCCGGCGCTGCTTCGGTCGATGCGGGTTGCCACAGCGCGAACGCGGCGCCCTGCGGGTCGGCGGCGATGCCCATCGTGCCGAAGTCAGCGACCTTGAATGGCTCCTTCGCGATCTTGCCGCCGAGCGACCTGATCTTCGCGGCCGCCTTGGCCGCATCGGTGACGTGCAGATGCGTCAGCCAGTGCGCGTGTTCCGGCGCGCCCTCGGAGGATGCGCCGGGAGCCGCAATAAATCCGCCGATCGTGCGATCGCCGATCGCGATCATCGTGTAGTTGCCCTGGGGCATCGGCACGGACTTGGTGGTCCAGTTGAAGACTTCACCAAAGAAGCCCTGCGCCTGCTGACCCTGCTTCGAAACGTACTCGAACCAAACGAACTTGCTCATCTGTCGATCCTTGTTGGAGTGCCTTTGCCCCGAGTCGAACGGGGGACAGGCGGATCGACAGCGATCGCGAAAAAAACGTAAGCGCTGGAAACCGCTAGCTGCGCAGCGGTAGCGGCTGGTCCGCTTCGACGAACCCCATCGACACCGAGTTCAAGCAATAGCGCTGGTGGGTCGGTGCCGGGCCGTCGTCGAACACGTGCCCGAGGTGAGCATCACACCGCTTGCAGCGGATCTCGACGCGCACCATCCCGTGGGTCGCGTCCTGGATCTCGGCGACGTGGTCGCGGTCAAACGGCTGGAAGAAGCTCGGCCAGCCCGTGCCCGACTCGAACTTCGCATCGGACTTGAACAGTGGCAGGCCACATAGCCGGCACGTGTAGACGCCGGCCTTCTTGTTGTCGAGAAACAGTCCGCAAAACGGCCGCTCGGTGCCCTGGTGCAGGATCACCCGACGCTCGTCCGGCGTGAAATCGCTGGCGAGCGCCTCGATCCGATCAGGGGCGAGCGGCGTGACATCGAAGCCCGTGCGCGAGGTCGTCATGCCTGATGCATACGACACATCGCGCGGGTTGTTACCTACTCAGTACTGATACTGCTCGTCGTACGTCGCCGGATCGGCGTAGCCATCACCGTCGTAGTCGTACTGCGAGTACTGGAAGTTGGGATCGACCGCATAATGGCCCGCATTCCAGGTCCACTCGCCGCCGTTCCACATCCACTGACCGGACACCCAGATGTATCCCGGCACCGGCTCGATGTTCTCGACCAGCAGCTGCGGGCGAACCCGGTAGTTGTAGTAGCGGTACTGGATGACCGGGCGGCTGTAGACCCGCGAGATGCCGCCCTGGAACACGTAGCGGTTCTGGTTCACGTACACGGGGCGGCGATTGATCGTGTAGCGCGGTGCACGGCGCACGACGCGACGATTGTCCCAGCCCGCGCGGCGATAGGTATCGACGCGACGGTTGTCACGATGGCTGTCCCAGCCACGGTTGTTGTGTTGACGGTTGTCACGGACGACCGGCCCACGCCGATCGCGGCCGCGATGATCATCGCGATCCGCCATCGCTGTCCCGCCGAACACCGTGAGAGCGATACTCGCAAGCAGGATGATCCTCTTCATGTCCTGGTCTAAGGCACGCTGCATGCCACCGGATCACCGTCGATAAATCAGGCACTTGCAGCTCAGCAGCTGCAGAACCCGCAGCGCCTGGCTGCGGGTTTCGCAGCTCAGTCAACGCCGTACTTCTTGAGCTTGTCGTACAGCGTGCGTTCGCCGATGCCGAGCAGCTCCGCGGCGCGTCTCCGGTTTCCCCCGACGACTTCGAGCGCGTGCAAGATTGCCTCGCGCTCCAGCTCCACGAGCGGTCTCACCTCGTCACGCGAGGGCTTGGTCTCGCCGCCCTCCTCGATCCAGATGTGCGAGGCATCGATCGCATCGCCGTCTGCGAGAATTGCGGCGCGCTCGAGCGTGTTCGCGAGCTCGCGAACATTGCCGCGCCAGGCGGCCGACGACAACCGCTTCTCTGCCGCCGCGGTGAGCTTCGGCATCGAGCGCTTGAGGTCGCGCGCGATCTTCGCGAGCAGGTGACGCGCGAGCGGCAGCAGATCGATCGCGCGATCGCGCAGCGGCGGTAGCTTGATCGGGAACACCGCGAGCCGGTGGTAGAGATCCTCGCGGAATGTGCCGCCGTCGACCATCGCGCGCAGATCGCGGTTGGTGGCCGCGATCCACCGGACGTCGACCTCGAGTGTGCGGCTGCCACCGACCCGCTCGAACCGGCGCTCCTGGAGCACGCGAAGCAGCTTGGCCTGGAGCTCGGGCTTGAGCTCGCCGACCTCGTCGAGGAAGAACGTGCCACCGTCCGCCAGCTCGAGCCGCCCGCGCTTGCGCTCGGTTGCGCCGGTGAACGCGCCCTTCTCGTGCCCGAACAGCTCGCTCTCGAGCAACTGCTCGCTGAGCGCGGCGCAGTTGATTGCCATGAACGGCTTGGTCGCGCGCGGGCTCTGGTTGTGGATCGCGCGCGCGGCGACCTCCTTGCCGGTGCCGCTCTCGCCGAGCAGGATCACCGTTGCCGACGTGCGCGCGACCTTCTCGATCGCCTCGACCACTGGTGCCATCGCCGGATCGCCGTAGGTCAGCGGTGGACCCGCAGGATCTCCCGATGACGAGATCGAGGTGCCATCGACACGATCTTTGAGGCTGCGGCGCTCGACCGCGCGCGCCACCAGGAGTCGGAGCTCGTCGGGCCCCGAGATCGGCTTCTGCAGGTATTCGAACGCGCCCAGCTTCATCGCCTCGACGGCGTTGTCCACCGTGCCGTGGGCGGTCATCACGATGACCTCGACCTCGGGTTGCTCCGCGCGCACCTTGCGCAACAGACCCATGCCGTCGAGGCCGGGCATCTTGAGATCGGTCAGCACGAGATCGAACCCGCGCTCGTCGAGGATCTTCGCCGCCTCCTTGCCGTCCTTCGCTGCGACCACCGTGTGGTCGTCGAGCTCGAGCGAGTCCGTGATGAACTCGCGCAGACCGGCTTCGTCGTCCGCGACCAGGATGCGTGCCATATCAATCCTCTGGTATCTCGGCGCGGAACAACGCGCCACCCCCTGCGTTACGGAACACGCCAATCGTGCCGCCGTGCTGCTCGATCACCCGGCGAGCGATGGCGAGGCCGAGCCCGGTACCCTGGGTCTTGCCGGTGAAGAACGGCTCGAAGATCTTGTCGCGGTCGTCCTCGGGGACGCCGCTCCCGTGGTCGGCGACCTCGATCACGAGGCGGCGCTTGTCGACCCGCACGCTCGCAGTGGCGGGTGGCCCTGCCGCGACCGCGTTGTCGACCAGGTTGACGATGACCTCGCGGATCCGTCCCGCGTCGAGCGACCAGGTCGCAGGCGCGCGTGAGGTGTCGATCGTGACCTCGCCGGGCACGCTCTCCGCGGCCTCGCGGACGAGAGCGCCGGGATCGACGGACGCGCGCCGGATCTCGCCGGTCCGCACGAAGCGCAGCAGGTCGTTGGTCAGCTGCTCGAGGCGCACCGCCTCGTCGACCACGCGCTCCGCCTTCGCACGCGGCTTCTCGCCGGTGGGGAGCATCTTCGCGAGCAGCTGCGCGTTGCCCTTCAGCGAGGCGAGCGGGTTCTTGATCTCGTGCGCGAGCACGGCAGACATCTCGCCGAGGCTGGCGAGCCTGCGCTCGCGCTCGCGGTCGCGCTCCTCGGCGTGACGGCGAGCCTCGCGACGCACCAGCACGATCGCGACCCCGAGCAAGAACGCCGCGGCGAGCGTGCCGATGCCAAGCGACAGCGTCGCGGCGTCGCGCAACTCGTTGGCTTGCACGGGCTCGAGCTCGATGACCACGCGCCAGTCGCGACGGCCATCACGGAGCCGGCGGTGCGGCCGGACCTGGATCCGCAGCCGGCCCTCGATCTCGGAGATCCGGCCATTCGCCGTGATCGGCTCGGCACTGCCGGCGCCGATCGCGGAGCCGGCCTCGGCGACGGTCGAGCCGCGCTCCACCATCCCGAGGTAGCGCAGGCCCTCGTCGGCATGCGCGACGACCATCGCCTCGAGATCGGACTGCGTCGGCGCGCCCTCGAGGTCGGCGAGATCGCCGCGCACGGTCTGCTCGATCGCGAGCGCCTGACCGCGGCGCACCGCATCGGACGCACGCACGACGGAAGACCGGGTCGCCCACACTGTTGCCAGCAGGGCGAGCCCGATCAAGATGAACACCGCGACGACCGACCAGCCGGCGAGTGGCGCGACACGACGGGCGCGCAGCGGGGCGATCGGCATCGCGGGCAGCATAGCCTACAGCCGATGCCTCATCCGGCCGCCCTCGTGGCGCCCAGCCTTGAACTCGTCGAGGGAGACCGTGCCGTCGCCGTTAGCGTCGAGCCTGGTGAACCGCGCCTCGGCGCGCGCGGCATGCATCGCCTGTTTCTCGGCCGGATCGAGCACGCCGTTCTTGTTGGCGTCGTGCTTCTGCAGCATCTCCGCCTTCCTTCGCGCGTGCATCGCTCCGAACGCTTCCTTCATCTTCGCGTGCTCGCCGTCGTCGAGCGTGCCGTCCTTGTTGAGGTCGAACTTGTCCTGCATTGCCTTTCTGTCACCGTGATGACCCTTCGCAGCCGCGACTCCAGCAACTCCGCCGATCAGCACGGCCGAGGTAACGAACACGAGCTTGAGCTTCTTGAACATCTGAATCCTCCTGGTTCGAGGCTCATTACAACGTTCGTGCCGCGCGCAACCACGCGAGAACTGGCCGCCGCCTGGGCGACGCGCTGCAGATCACGCAGGCGATCCTGCAACTCTGGCGCGACGCGATCCGGGTTCACCGCATCGGAGCTTCACGCAAGTGAGATATCCTCCGGCGGTGAGCGGTCCCGACGACGAACTGGCGCGGACCGCCACGGCTGCACTGTCACCCGGAGCCGTGACCGCGATCGGGCCCACGCTCGGACGCTACCGGCTCGAGCGCGAGCTCGGCGCGGGTGGCATGGGCGTCGTGCATGCCGCGTTCGATCCGGACCTCGAGCGCCGGATCGCGATCAAGGTGCTCGTGTCACCTCGTCGCAGGGCGACGAGGCCAGCAAGCGCCTGCTGCGCGAGGCCCGCGCGATGGCGCGGCTGTCGCACGCGAACGTCGTCACCGTGCACGAGGTCGGCTCGATCGGCGGCCGCGACTTCATCGCGATGGAGCTGGTCGAGGGTGAGACGCTCGCCGACTGGTTGCGCGCCGAGCCGCGGCCGGCCTCGGCGATCATCGAGGCCTACCTCGCTGCGGGGCACGGGCTCGCGGCTGCTCACGCGGCCGGGATCGTCCATCGCGACATCAAGCCACACAACGTGCTGCGCGGCAGGAGCGGGCGGATCGTGGTCACCGACTTCGGGCTCGCGCGTGATGCCGATCCCGCCGGGATCGCGGATCCGCAAGCGGTGACACTGCCGCCCGGTGCGGCGACCGGCTCGAGTACCTCGCCGCTGTCAGGTCTCACCGTATCGGGGTCGCTACTGGGCACGCCCGCGTACATGGCACCCGAGCAATGGAATGGTGGCACGGTCACGCCTGCGACGGATCAGTTCGCGTACTGCGTGGCGCTATGGGAGGCGCTGACCGGAGAGCGACCGTATCGCGGTCCCACGCTCGAGGATCTCCGGACCCAGGTCGCGCATGGCCCCGCCGCACTCGATGCGTCGAAGATCCCGCGCCGGCTCCGCGAGACGCTGCGGCGCGGACTCGATCCGGATCCCGCGCATCGCTGGCTCTCGATGAATGCCCTGCTCGCGCGGATCCAGCGCGCCGAGCGCCGGCCGGGGCTCGCCCTCGCCATCGGTGGAGCAACCATCCTCGCCGCCGTGGTGACGGTGCTTGCGCTCCGTCGTGACGACGTGCCTCTCGCCATCCCCTGCGATTCTCCCGTGCTGGCGCGAGATGAGGTCGCGCGGCGGGTGGACGAGCTTGGTGCGGCGGCTCCCTCGGTCGCGGAGATCCTCCGGGGCGATCTCGACAGCTGGACGGAAGCCCGAGGCCGCGCGTGTCGGAACGAACCCCGTGTACGCCATGTCCAGCTACCGTGCCTCGATGGTGTGATCGCGCGACTCGACGCGGTAACCCGTGCGGCGCGACTGCCGCCGCAGCCAGCCACGGTCGACGGGATCGCCGGCGCACTCGTCGGTCCTGGGCTCTGCTTGCGTGACGACCCGCCGCTGCTCGCGACCCGGTTCTCGGCGTCCGCGGTCGCCGGGCTCGCGCTTGCGCGCCTCGATCCCAAGGCCGTTTACGACGAGGCCGCCGACACGGCCGCGATGGCGAATGCGGGTGCCGATCCGTGCGCGCGGTTCGAGCTCGCGCTGGCGCGTGGCCGCAATCCCAAGGCACCGCGGGCGCGCCAGGCGGTCGATGACGCGCGTGCGCTGGCCGATCAGTGCCGCGACGATCGCGCGCGGGCCGAGGCCGCACTGCTGGCGTACAAGTACCAGATCGGTCCGTTCGGCGAGGCCAAGCTGGTCGAGGTCGCGCGCCGTGCCGAACAGGCGGTCGAGCGCGTGAACCAGCCCGAGCTGCGGGCGCGCTACGACGAGCTGTCTGCGGATGCCGCGGCGGTCGCGGGGAGCTACGAGGACGCCTTGAGGCGGCTCGACGCCGCGGTCGCCGGCTACGCGCGCCTGCCGCGGAACCAGCTGCACGCGGCCACGGGTCGGGTCGACCTCCGCGTGTTGCGCAACTCGGCGGCAGATGTCGCGCTGGCACGGACCGAGATCGCGCACTGGCGACCGATCGCGAAGGCGCTCGGCGAGCACACGCTGCTCGCGCGACTCGATATCAACGCGGCCACCCTGCACTGGTTCGCCGGTGACATCGCGGAGGCGCACGCGCAGCTGCTCGCACTCGATGCCGCCGATCCGGCGAAGCCGCTCGGGACGACGAGGGTGACGGGCATCGTCGTCGACCCGGCTGGCAAGCCGGTGGCCGGCGCGTCGGTCGTTGGTGGGGCCGTGGTCGCGGCCGACTCGGTCGGGATCGGACTGGCGCTCGGTCCGGCGCGTGCCGTCGTGCGGACGCTGACCGATGCGCGCGGCGCGTTCACGTTGACCGGGCTGCCGACGGCGGGGGCGGTGGCGGCGCAGCACGTGCAGCTGCGTTCCCATCCAGCGATGATCGGCGATCGCGTGCGCCTGGTGCTCGGACCGGTTGGCAGCGTGCGCGGCAGGGTCGTGCTCGGCAAGCTCGCATCTCACGAGGTGTTCGTGGTCGCGGTGTCGAGCGTGCGTGGCGCGTCGCCGATGTACCAGCACCTGGCGCCGGTCGCGAGCGACGGCACGTTCGTCGTCGACAACATGCCCCGCGGCAACAGTCGGATCGGGCTCGTGGTTCGCAAGATCGACGGCGAGGCGTTCGCGCTGCGCGACATCGTGGTTGGCGCAAGACCTCTCGAGATCACGCTCGCGCCGCCCACAGCGCGGGCCGTCTCCGTGCTGGTTCGCAGCGCGTCGTCGACGCCGCTCGACGGGGCGATCGTGTTCGTGCTGCCCGGCAAGGTCGGGATCCAGAGCACGCGCGATCTGAAGGTCCTGTTCGCGGCCGCCCAGGTCTCGATCGTCACCGCGCGAGCGATCGTCGGCGAGCCCCCGCGCACGGTCGCCGGCAAGTATCTGCGCGGCGATCTGATCGCGACGTTCTCGAACGCGCCGATCGGCAACGGCATGATGTGCGCGCTCGGCGTGCAGGGCGATCTCTCGGACCCGGTGTTCTCCGAGCTGCTGTTCAAGTCGCTCGACAAGCTCGATGTGCGCTGCTCACCACTCGCGGCAGGTGCGGCGGTCGCGACGCTCGAGATTCCACCGATGAAGCGGCTCGACCCGACGCCCTAGCGCAGCTCGTCGCCGTCGACCAGGCGATCGTGATCCGATGCCTCGGCGATCCGGATCAGCGCGGATGCCAGGACATCCGGCGTGGTCGAGCGATAGCGTGCACGCAGCCGCTTGCCGCCGAGCACGCCGGCGACCGCGAGCAGACCATCGCCGACCACGGCCAGGCCGCGTTCGCCGCGGCGCTGCTCCTCGCGATCGCCCGTGATAAACGACGGCCGCGCGATCACCCACGGCAACGCCGATCCGGTGACCAGCGCCTCGGCACGTCCGCGCGCAGCGAGGTATCCCGAGCGCGCGCCGGGATCGGCACCAACGCTCGACAGGTAGACCAGCCGCGGCGAGAGCTCGGAGGCCCGCGCGGCCTCGACGGCGATCCGCGTCAGCCCGACATCGATCTGCTCGTAGATGTTGCCCTCGACGTGGTCCGCCTTCGCGCGCGCGCGGGTCGTCCCGATCAGGATATAGACCTGGTGCGCGGTGGCCGCACGGAACGCCTGTGCGAGCGCCGCGCTATCCCACGCCGCGGTCTCGACCTCGGCGCCGAGCGCGGTCAGCTTGCGCCGCCAGTCCTCGAGCGTTCGCGAATCGGGCCGGACGTGCGCGACGGTCCGGGTGCCGCGCACGCAGAGCTGGCGTACGACCTCGCTACCGACGAAGCCCGTGGCTCCGAGGATGAACGCCGTCACGCGAGCCCGAGGGCAGCTTGCATGCGCGCCTTGAGCGGCGCGACGATCGACTCGTCCTTGATGTTGATCACCGGCTCGGTGTCGTACTGCTCGTAGAACACCGAGTCCTTGACGTCCGGCGGCACACCGAGCGCCTCGCGGATGCGCTTGAAGTCGGGCACGAACCCGCGATCGATCAGCGGGATGATCGTCCCCGTGATCGTCCCGGTGAGCCCGCAGATGAAGATCACGACGTTCTCCGGCGTGAAGCCGCCCGGCGCGAGCCCGAGCCGCTGCTCGAAGTCCGCGAGCCGCGCGCCGTCGAAGAACGCCTCGACGCGCCCGGTGTCGCCCTTCCAGTCCGGCGCCGCCTTCGGGCGGCTCACGGTGCCCCAGTACTTGAGGCCGTTGCGATCGACCATCTCCGCCAGCTCCTCGCGGTAGCCGAGGTCCGGCGGATACGACGCGCCGTGCAGCAGGCACCAGCGCGACAGGTCTGCTTTTGGATCGCGCCGGAGCTCGCTGCGCACCATGCTGACAAACGGAGCCGAGCCCGTGCCGGCCGCGACCATCACCCGGATCCGCGGATCATCGACGCCGATCGTATCCTTGACGGTGAACACGCCCGCGGCGACCGCACGCATGTACATCCGGTCGCCATCCTTGAGCCGCCACAATAGGTGCGTCAGCGGATTCTCCGACTCCGGCTTCGAGACGAAGCGGACATAGAACTCGATCGCTCCTTCGTCCTCGGGTGCCGACGCGATCGACATCGATCGCCGGACCGAACCGAGGGCGGGCTGTTCGGCATTGTTCATGCCCAGCACACAGTACTGCCCGGGTGTGAACCACGGGCGCTTCTCTGGCATCTGGTCCGGCTTGACTCGAAACAGCGTGAGCGCGTCCGTGATGTCGACGCGCTCGACCAGGGTCGCGTTGTACTCGAGAAGCTTGGCCATCGCCGCGAAACTAACACGTCGATCGAACCCGCCGATCGATGACGGTCAGCGGGCGGACAGACCCTGTGGCTTGTGCCCGGTCACCACCAGGGCGGCGTAGCCGGTCCGTTTCCATTCTTCTTCGAGCACGCTCCGGGCGCGTCGCATGTGCGTACCGGTGGCGGGATCGAGCGTGATGACGCTGCCATCCCGTGGCGAGTACGCGACGACGACCTCGTAGTGAGCGAGGTTGTATCTCGCGGAGAATGGCAAGATCAGGCCGAGCATCACCGGTCGACCATTCGCCAGCTCGCGCGCCAGGTCCTCGTGACTGCCCTTGATCGCGAACGCCTCGAGCCCACGTGTACGCGCGAGATCGCGCAGAGCACCGAGCTTGACGCCCTTGTCCGGGACAGAAGTCTGTTGCGCGAGCTCGTGCACGGTCCAGCTCTGCCCCCACGCCCCCGCGATCATCGCGAGCGCGGCAAGACCACAGTCCCGCCGATCGTGTTGCTTCACGATCGGCGTCGCTGCGGCGCGATGCCAGGTGGCGTCGAGCTGGGTCGGTTTGACGACATGGGCGCCACCCGAATAGTTGGCGCTACAGCCGACGAGCACGCACAGCGCAAACGCCAACACCGCGCGAGGGGCGAAGGAACTCATCGTCTACAGGACGAGGATGAGGACGATGATCAGGATGAGGAGGGCGCCACCGGAGATGCCGATCACGACCCTGCTGCCGCCCTGATAGTCGGCGACCTTCGAGTCCTTCGACTCCCGCTGGGCGTAGTCAACGGTTTCGGACTTGGCAGCGGGCGCCGGCGCCTCCTGGACGTGAGCGGCGACCGGCCGTTCCGGTGCGGCAAACGCGGCAGAAGGTGCAGCGAGCGCAATGGCAGCAGCAAGGGCAAGGGACGCAGGGCGAAGCATCGGCAACCTCCAGAATTGTTATCACCGGAGGTACAGCAAGCGACGGACCACCAGAGGAAACTCCTGAGAAGCGCACGAGCCACCGATCCAGCGGATTGCGCACGGGGGCTTACACGCGCGTGGCAGCCCGGTGTGCTCAGCGCGCGCGTCGCACCAGCAACGCCTTGAACTCGTGGGGCACGAGGCCCATCAGGCGGTCCTCGATCTTGTCGAACCGCAGCTCACCGATGTTCGCGAGATCGAGCTTGGTCTCGGCGAGCAGGGCGGGCGTGTATCCGATCTTGGGGAGGTCGACTCCCTCGGACTCGGCGAGGGCGCGCAGCGCGCGGAAGTGACTGCGCGTGGTGGCCAGCCCTTTCTCGCCCCGGTCGAAGTCGAGCAGGTCGATCACGAACTCGACGTTGGCTTCGAGGCCGGCGCCGCGCGCGGCCTGCACGAGCTGCCCGAAGTGGGTCGATAGCTCCGGGTGGTCGAGGTGGGTCGACAGCTTTGGCCACGCCGCGACGTCGCCGAACTCGGTCACGACCGCCGTGCCACCGGGTGCGAGCCACTTCCCGATCTTCGCGACCAGCTCGAAGGCGCCGGTCTGGAGATAGAACGGCTCGGGCGCATCGTCGAGCCCGACCCCGAGGTTGGCGGCGAGCGCCGCCCCACCGCCGAGCGCGCGTAGCTTGTCGCGATCGACCGTGCCGCCATCGAGCGCGAGTCCGACGTCCAGGCGCGACAGCTGCTGCGCGGGCAGATCTCCCACCATCTCGTTCGAGATCACGAGATCGAAGGCCTGCTCCGGCAAGCTCACTGCGAGCGCGTCGCCGGCGACCCACTGCGCGAGCTCACCGATCCGGTGCTTCTGCGCTGTGGCGAGCACGGGTGCGAGCTCGACGATCGTGTACTCGACGAAGCGTCCAGCATCGCTCAGCCGGGTGATCATGTCGCGCGCGACATAGCCGAGCCCGGCGCCGATCTCGAGCACGCGGACGCGGTCCTTGGGGATCGCATCCTTCTCGATCAACGCGTCGGCCAGCGTCTGCCCATACGTGCGGCCGCGGAGCGCGGGATGCGGCATGCGCAGCAGGTGCGAGAGCGTGGTCTCCTGGTGATCGAACTGCGCGTCGGCGTCCGCGACGTCGTGCTGGTAGTAGTCGACGAGCGACACCTGGCCGGGCACGGGCGTGCCAGGCTTCCAGCTCGGATACGGCATCGTCGACGTCAGATACGCTGGCGCCATCGCGGGCCGCTTCGCGTAGACCGACCACGGCATCATCGACAGCTTGAGCGCCTGGACATCGCTGTGGACGAGCCGGCGGACCAGGCCGATCAGCTTGTCGTTGTCGACGTGATGGCGCATCTCGATCAGCCGCTTCGTGCCGTCGAATGCGTCCCAGATCTTGGTCTCCTCGGGATCGAGGAACAGCTGCTGCACGGGGCGCTCACCCCAGGCGCTCCACAGCGTCAGCCGTTCTTCGCGTCGCTTCCAGACGTTCCACTTGCCCTTGATCGGGACGTACGCCCAGATCCCGTCGATCTCGTCCTCCTTGGGATCGACGAGCACCGCGTGCGCGGTCAACACATCGACGAACTGCCGCGGATCCTGCTCGCCGAACTTGCCGGCGTAGAACTGGATGGTCTGCTCGGTATCGACACCGTCGTCGAACGCCTCGATCATCGCCGCGATGTCGGGGCTCATCTCCATCAGGTAGCCGTAGAGGTCGTGAAACAGATAGACCGCGTTCATATGACCGAACCACGACAGATGACGTGAGCGGCGCAGGCGCGGTGGCACAGGCTGTGCGGACGACATGCCCCTTGTTACCATGCGCGCCCGATGCCCTACCTGTTCGAGACCGAGGAGCATGCAGCGATCCGCGCGAGCGTCAGGCGGTTCGCCCAGACTCACATCGCGCCGTTCGGGGCCGACTGGGAGGAGAACGAGGAGTTCCCCGTCGAGCTGTACCGGACCGCGTGCGACGCGAAGGTCGTCGGGATCGGGTATCCGGAGGCGGTGGGCGGG
>JBBJLY010000503.1:0-2629 GCA_037720695.1 Kofleriaceae bacterium
ATCTGTGGAGCCCGCTGCTGAAGACCTGGTTCACCGAGGGACTCGATGACCCGCGCATCACGTTGATCCGCGTCCGTCCGACCGAGGGCTACTACTGGGATACCAAGCACAACCGGTTCGTGGTGTTCGCGAAGATGGTCGCGGGCGCGATCACCGGCAAGACGCTCGACGATTCGATCGAGGGCACGCTCAAGGTCTGAGCCCCCGCGGTACCCTGCGTCCATGATCACGCCGCTGTCGTTTCCTCAGCGGCGGATGGCCCGTCTCGTTCACCTGCATCAGGCGACTGGCGCGCTGCATCTGTCTGCGGCACTTCGACTACGCGGGCCGCTTGCGGTCGGCGCGCTGCAGCACGCACTCGACGTCGTGCTCGCACGGCAGGATGGCTTGCACGTCACGCTCGAGCCCGCCGGGTTGCGCGAGCACGCACCGGCGCCGATCGCGCTCGCGCGGTTCGCCGGCGCAACGTGCGCGAGCGACGTCCACGACACCGAGGCGCGCCGCCCGTTCGATCTCGCGGCGGGTCCGCTGATCAGGGCCGCGGTCGTCACCCACGCGGCCGATGATCACCAGCTGCTGGTCACCGCTCACCACCTGATCTTCGATGGCCGGTCGTTCGGGATCCTGTGCGCGACCTCGCCGCGGTGCTCGCGGATCGCGCCACCGAGCTCCCGGAGGTGAAGCCGTATCGCGAGCTCGCACGAGACCAGCAGGAGCACGCGGCCGCAGGTGGATACCGTGACGCGCTCGCACGCAAGCGTTCGAACCTCGCCGGCATGCCCGCGCTCGCATTGCCGTTCGATCATGCGCGCCCTGCCCTGCTCGGCATCCGGCGCGGCATGGTCGTGCGGTCGTTCGGCGCCGACACCGCACGCGAGCTCGCGCAGCTCGCCGAGCGACTCGCGATCCCGGCGATGACGCTCCGCCTCACGGCCGTGTTGCTGCTGCTGAGAGACGAGAGCGGGCAAGCCGATGTCTCGATCGGGCTGTCGGACGAACGCAATCGCACGGCCGCGTACGAGCACACGATGGGACTGGTCCACGACGTCGACGCCCTGCGCGTGGTGTTGCCCGCGAGGTTGACCGGCGGCGAGGCGATCGCGCAGGTCGACGCCGCGATCGCAGAGGCCGAGCGCGATGCGGTGCCCGCGCACCTGTTGATCGAGGCGCTCGGCCAGCCACTCGACCCGAGCCGCGGTCCGCTCGCGCAGACGTTCTTCGGGGTGCTGCCCGATCGCAAGGCGACGTCGATGGTGGGCACGATCGTGCTCGAGCCGGAACGCGTGGTGCGCACCCCGTTCGCGGACCTCGCGTTCATCGCGAGTGACAGCGCCGACGAGCGGTTCGCGATCATCTACAACGAGGACGTGTTCGAGCGCTCGACGATCGAGCGCATGCACGCGAACCTCGGACGCTACATCGCAACCATATGTGTGCACACTGCCCGCATGTGGCCGAACCTATCGCCGCGACCGTAAGCACACCGATTTCTGTCGGTCACGTTGCTCACGAACAGCTAAACTGAAAACCAGATGACGGTGCGCGTGCTCGAAACCACGATCCGCGACGGCGGATACGAGATCTCTCACGAGTTCACGGAAGAGGATGTCGCGCTGGTCGTGGGCACGCTCGAGGCAGCTGGCGTCGGCTACATCGAGGTCGGACACGGCATGGGAGTGGGAGCGCAGAATCTACCGCCGCCCGTTCGCCCCAAGCCGGTGGCGACCAGCGATGAAGCGCACATGCGCACGGGCAAGGCTGCCGTGCGGCGCGCGAAGATCGGCGTGTTGTTCGTCGCCGGCGAGCGGTTCTGTCCGGTCGAATCGCTCGACGCCGTCGCGGCCGCGAAGATGGACTTCGTCCGGCTGACGTTCATGCCCAGCGAGCTGACGGTCGCGAACATGCGCTACGTCGAGCGTGCGAAGGCGCTCGGGCTGACGGTCTCGATCAACGTGATGCAGACGTACGTGCTGACACCGGCGGAGATCGCGAAGTCGGCTGCGATGGCACGGAGCGCGGGCGCCGACTGGTGGTACGTCGTCGATTCCGCGGGCGGCATGCAGCCGGCAGAGATCAGGCAGTACGTGCGCGCGGTGCTCGACACGTGTGACATCGCGGTTGGCCTCCACGCGCACAACAACCTCGGGATGGCGGTCGCGAACAGCCTCGCCGCGGTCGAGGAAGGCGCCACGCTCGTCGACTGCACGCTCAACGGGCTCGGGCGTGCCACGGGCAACGCGCCGACCGAGCAGCTGATCCTCGCACTCCAGATGATGGGCCACGAGCTCGACATCGACGTCGCGCCGATCGCGCGGCTGTCGTCGCAATATCGCGGGCTGTTCGAAGGCAAGGGCAACGACCCGATGCACTTCGTATCGGGTGCCTCGATGCTGCACTCGCGCAATGTCCCCGCGGTGATCGAACAGGCCAAGCAGCGCGGGCTCTCGCTCGCCGATTTCATGGTTCGGGTCGGCCGCGAGGCACGCAAGGACAACTGCCTCGATCACTTCGTGTTCACGCCCGAGCTGTTCGACCGCGCGGCGGCGAGCTGCAAGCGCGGCGGATCGGGTGAACCGAGCGACGCTCTCGTGGGTGCGATCGCGGAGCGCATCACCGCGCGCGAGGGCGC
>JBBJLY010000504.1:0-2621 GCA_037720695.1 Kofleriaceae bacterium
CGGCGCTGCGTCCCCACAGCGACCACGCGCCGATCGAGCTGGTCCTCAACGCGTGACCCAATCCGGACCCCGCCACCCCGACGATCAGCCCCGCGTGACAAGCTCGTCCGATGCCACGCGCTGGTGCCACGCAGTTCAAGCTGCAACCCGCTGATCCATTCGATCTGATCCGGTGGCTCGCGCGCAGCCAGAGCGATCCGCGCAAGGCGATCGCCGAGCTGGTGCAGAACTCGATCGACGCGCGCGCGACGACGGTGAACGTCGAGCGGCGCCGGCTGCGCGGACGTCCCGCGCTCGTGATCCGCGACGATGGCGAAGGCGTACTGCCGGCGCTCGGCCGTGAGGAGGCGCTGCGCTATCTCGGGACGCACATCGGTCACTCCCACAAGCTGGGGCTGTCGCCCCGCGAGCGTCACGAACGCGTGATCGCCGGCCAGTACGGCGTCGGCCTGCTCGGGTTCTGGGCGATCGGCGCAAAGCTCGAGCTGCGGTCGCGGCTCGCGGGCTCGGAGGTCCACGTGCTGTCGCTCGAAGCCGAGCGCCAGACGGCGCGCCTCGGCCGCATGCCCGTCGAGCTCGCAGCCCCGCCCACGTTCACCGAGCTCGTGATCTTCGAGATCCACGAGGCGGCCATGCGCTCGCTCGGCGGACGGAGGCTCGCCGACTATCTCGCGGCCGAGCTGCGTGGCCCGATCTTGACGGCGGGCGCGAGTGTCGAGATCCACGACCACCTCGCGCGTGGGCTGGCCCAGAAGCGGTTCCCCGTCACGCCCAAGCGCTACGATGGCCTGCCGCTCGATGTCCCGCGCGAGCTAGCGGTCGAGGGCCAGCCTCCGATCCGCCTCGAGCTCTATCTGTCGCGCGGCACCGAGCGTCCCGCGATCCAGCTCGCGTGCGCGGGGACGCTCGTCGCCGACGACATCTCCGAGCTCGACATCCTCGGGCTCGCGCGGGCGCCCTGGACCGGCCGAGACGTCACCGGCATCATCGACTTTTCCGGCTTTCGGGTGCCGCCCGGAACACGCCGCGGCGTGCTGCCTGACCCCGCCGCGCTCGCCTGCGCGCGTGCCCTCGCCTCGATCGAGCCCATCCTCACCGCCGAGCTCGGGCGCCTCGACCGCAAGCGCCGCGCTGAAGCCGATCGCCACGTGGTCGGCGAGCTCCGCAAGGCGCTGCGTGGCCTGCACGAACGCATGCCGCACTACGACCTGCCAGCGATCGATCACGGGACCGACGCCGAACGCGGGACTCGCCCGGGCGCACCGCTGCCGCCGCCGCTCATCGAGGACGACGTTGGCCCGGACGACGATGCGCCGCCTGCACAACCCGAGCTGTTCGCGCCCGGGCCGCTCGCGGCTGCTTCGCTGGCGAAGCTCGTCGAACTGACCGCCGGTGGCGAGCGACGGATTCACGCGCGCGCCGTCGATGCCGACGGCCGGCAGATCCGCGACGGTCTCACCTTCGAATGGTCGATCGAAGGCGATGGCTTCGCGGTAGCCGGCGACGGTCCGCGCCCCGCGGTCAGCGCGGCCGGTGAGGTCCTCGTCGGTGCGGAGGCATGCGTGCGCGTGGTCGTCCGGCAGGCGACGTGCTCGGCCTCCGCCTCCACGCGTGTCGTTTGCACCGACGCGCGCACGCGGCCAGAGCGCGGCGGCAGCGGGATCCCCGAACCCCAGCTCGTCGATGCCTCCGGCGCGGACTGGCGCAGCCGGATGGATGGCGATGTCTGGCAGGTCAACGCGGGACACGAGGACTACCTCGCGCTCGAGGATGGCCGCGCCCGTATTCGCTATCTGGTCGCGCTGTTCGGCAAGGAGATCGTCGCCCGCACGTACGCTCAGCCGGGCGCCGGCGACCTGCTCGAGCACCTGGTCGCCGTGATCGCGCACGCCGAGCGCAACCTGCGCTCCTCCCGCGACGCGTAGGCCAGCCCGCCCGCCGGTGTCCGTGCGTCGATCACGGTGCCTCGCCGCCGTGTCCGCGGGCTTGAAGTTTCAACTGCGCGAGCCGCGTCTATCCGTTGCGCAGCTTCGATCCAGTGCCTATTGGAATGCATCGATGCGATGCACTCACGATGGTCCTCCGAGGTTGTGGCGTCGCAGGCGCGAGCTGATCTGTAGCGCGATCCTGTTGCTGTGCGTCGTGGCCTGCTCGTCGTCTTCGGACAACAGCAGCGCTGCGGAGGACAACAAGCCGGTGACGTCGACAACCGCGGCGACCTCGCTGGAGCAAGGCAAGCCGAGCGAGCGTACGATCAAACCGGGCGAGCCCCATCACTATCGGGTCCAAGGTGCGGCCAACACGGTCGTGCAAGGCGTCGTCATGCAGAAGGGCATCGACGTCGAGCTCCGCGTCTCCGATCCCAGCGGCAAGGCGCTCGCCACGTTCGACAGCCCCAATGGTGCCGATGGTCCGGAGCCATTCGTGGTCGAAGCGACGACCGCTGGCGCCTACGACCTGGAGGTCCGGGCGTTCGCCGCGTCCGAGCTCGGCAGTTCCGCGGGTCCGATCGCCGAAGGACGATACGAGGCGCGGATCGACGGGATCATCAGCGCCGATGCCCATGCCGAACAGCTCGCGAACGATCGCATCGTACGCGCTGCATGAGCCCCGTACTTTTC
>JBBJLY010000505.1:0-2608 GCA_037720695.1 Kofleriaceae bacterium
CCTGACCGGCATCACCCTGCTCGAGCGACTGCGCGCAAACGTGCCGGGCGATCGGCCAGACAATCGGCCGCTCAATCCGCTGCTGCGAACGTTCATCGACGTCTGCCGCGCGGTCGAGTTCGCCCACGCACGCAGCGTGGTGCACCGCGATCTCAAACCTTCGAACATCATGCTCGGCGACTACGGCGAGGTCTACATCCTCGACTGGGGCGTCGCGCGCGTCGTCGGGGACCAGCAGCCCGACGTCACCACCGCGCAGGATCTCGAGGCGCTCGACGACTCGACGCAGTCGGGTGCGTTGCTCGGCACACCGGGCTACATGGCGCCGGAACAGATCCGGAACCATGCTTCGCAACCGACGGTCGACATCTACGCGCTGGGCTCGATCCTGTTCGAGATCCTGACGCACGAATCGTTGCACGGCACGGGACAGGCCGCGATCGCACGCACGCTGTCGACGCCGCAAGATACGCCATCGCGCCGCCGGCCCGAGGGCGTGCCACCCGAGCTCGACGCGCTGTGCGAGGCGATGCTCGCCGAGGATCCGATCGCACGACCGACCGCGCATCAGGTCGCGGAGCGCGTCCAGTCGTACGTCGACGGTGATCGCGACATCGAGCGCCGGAAGTTGCTGGCCGCGCAGCAGCTGGCTGCGGCACGCGACTCGCTGAACCGCTCCGCCCCGGGTGCCCGTGCCAACGCGATGCGCGCGGCTGGTCGCGCACTTGCCCTCGATCCGGAGTCGGCCGAGGCTGCCGACCTCGTCGGGTCGTTACTGCTCGAGAGTCCGAAGTCGATGCCGCAGGAGCTCGCGCTCACGCTCGAAGCGCAGGAGCGGATGTTCAACCGCGACCGCAGCCGGAAGGCGATCTACGCGTACCTGTCGATCTTCCTGGTGACGCCCGTGCTCGCGTTCCTGGAGATCAAGAGCTGGGGCGCGCTGCTCGCGTTCTATGGCGTCGTGGTCGTCTCCATCACGGTCACGATGCAGTCCGCGCGAACCGGGCTGCCGTCGGTGCCCGCGGTGCTGGCATCAAATCTCATGCTCGCGATCCTGTTCACGCGGATCGCGGGTCCGTTCATCCTCACGCCGCTCCTGATCTGCTGCGTGCTCGCCGCGATCACGTCGATCCCGTGGATCAACGAGCGGACATGGGTCGTCGTGCTGTGGACGCTCGCCGCGACCACGCTGCCGCTGGTCTTCGAATGGACGGGGCTCCTGCCTCGCACGCTGACGTCGAACGAGCTCGGCCTCGTGATCCGCTCCGACATGTTCGCCGCCGACGTCGGGATGCTCGGGGAGCTGACCCTCGTCGTCGCGAGCTTCGTGTTCACGCTGGTCGTCGGGTTGTTCGCACTCGGCATCAGCCGGCGGCGCCGGCTCGCACAGCGCCAGCTGTACATCCACGCCTGGCACCTCGGTCAGCTGATCCCGGGTGGCTCGCGCGTCGATCTCACGACGCGCGAGCGCGCGCCGGGCTGAAGTTCAGCCGACGATCGACAGCAGGCGTTCCGGATCGTCGCTCTCGATCCAGTCGACGCCGAGCGCGACCAGGCGCTCGACCTCGGCGACCGTGGTCGCGCTGCGTGCGATCGGCTTGCCGGGCGAGCCGATCGGAAACAGCGTGTGCGTCCCGATCGCGACGCCCGCCTGGTGGAGCCGATGGACCGTGTCGGGACCGACCAGCGTGTGCTCGGCACCGACCACGCGCGAGCCGAGGTACTTGCCGGCGAAGTTGCCATCGAGCAGCCAGTTGAGCGCGCGCCGCGCGTTGCGCTGGGTGTCGAGCCCGACCGGGATCCGCGGCAACCGATCGAGCAGCGGGCCGAGCAGATCGAGCATCGTGTCGTCGAAGCAGAACCCGACCGCGAGCGCGTCGCGGCGGCGCAAGGCGGCCCGCAGCTTACGGGGATCGAACGAGGTCACGATCACGCGGTCCTCTGCGCCGGCGGCCTCGATCTCGTGGGCGACGATCGCGCCGAGGTTGGCTTGCCACCACGGCCCGTCGAGCTTGAGCTCGACATTGATCGCGAGCTTCGGGGCGATCTCGGCCAGCACCTCGGCGAGCAGCGGGATGCGCTCCTCGTGCTCGTAGCGGACGACCGCGGGCCCGCCGTACACATCGCGACCCATCGGCAGCGCGCGGCGGATCCGCAGTCGCGAGACCGCATCCCAGGTCAGCTGACCGATCGTGCGGTTCAGCCCGGTCAGGCGCTCGAGGTGGTTGTCGTGCAACACGACCGCGCGGCGATCCGCGGTCAGCCGGACGTCGAGCTCGACCGCCGGGATCCCGAGCGCGATCGCGCGGCGAAACCCGGCCAGCGTGTTCTCCTGATGCAGCACGGGCACGCCGCGGTGACCGACCACGATCGGCCTGCGCTTCGGGGCGAGGAACGGGTTGCCCACGGCGGTGGCGTGCCCGGCGGCGACAGCTACGGCGCACATCGTCGATCCAGCATACGGGACCGACCGCGGCCTTGTAATGGCGAACCGAGGATCAGCCCGGCAAGCTCGAGCAACGTGCGATGCTAGCGGCATGCGCGCGACGATCCTTGCGCTCGCGGTGGCGCTCGCGACCGCGTGTACGTCGCATCCGCAATGCGTACT